>CAYMSU010000007.1:0-35754 GCA_964393165.1 uncultured Enterobacteriaceae bacterium | reverse complement strand
CGGTGCCGACGGTGGAACGTGGGTTTAGGTTGACCGTCTTCTGGTCTATCGACAGGGTGGGCGAGACGCCCTGGACGGAGTCGACGGCGGGCCGGTCCATGTCCCCGAGGAACTGGCGCGCGTAGGCCGACAGCGACTCCACGAAGCGGCGCTGGCCCTCCTTGAAGATCGTGTCGAACGCGAGCGACGACTTGCCGGACCCCGACACCCCCGTGAACACCACCAGGCGGTGCCGCGGGACGTCGAGGTCGACCCCCTTGAGGTTGTGCACGCGCGCGTTGCGGACGCGGATGTGGGTCGGCTCGGACAACGCAGGCCCTCGTAACTCACGGGGCAGGGCTGTTGTCAGCCTTCTTCGAGACAGCGCTCGAGGGTGGCCAGCACGAGTGGCCGCTCCACGGGGCGGGCCAGGAACGCCGCCACACCGAGCTGCAGGGCCTGCTCCACGTCTTCGTCGCGAAGCGACAGGATCACCACCTTGATCCCCTGCTCCACGGCCCACTCCGCAGCCTGCCACGCGCCCTCGATCGAGGCATCGATGACCGCGATGTGGGGCTCGCGCTCCTGCAAGGCGGCGAGGACGGGCTCGCGGCGCACATGTGCGACGAGCAGGCCGGCCCGCTCGAGGTAGCGTGCGAGCGCCGACGCGGACGGGTCGTGGTCGGCGAGGACGAGCCCGAGCCCGCTCAGCCGCTCGTTGAGCGCGACCGTGGACCGCGCAGGGACCTGCGCCTCCTCGATGAACCCGGACGGGAGCAGGAGCGTGAACACACTGCCGCTCGCGTCGGACTGCACCTCGAGCGTGCCGCCCATCAGCTCTGCCATCTTGCGGCCGAGCGCGAGGCCCAGCGCGACCTCGGAGACGTCGCTCTCGTGGTACTCGCGGAACAGGTTCTCGATCTGCGAGCGGGTGAGCGGGCGATCGTCGCTCACCCGCACGGCAACGGCCCCCTGGGCGATTGCCCCCAGGCCCGGGAGCGTGGCGGGCTCGACCATGACCTCGAGCCGCTCGGGCGGCTCCGGCGACGCCACGTGGGTGACCAGATTCACCAGGATCTGCCGAACCCGCATGTGGTCCCCGCGGGCGAACCGGGCCCCGGCCTTGATGGTGGCGATGAGGGAAGAGGCTGGCGGGAGCAGGCCGCCCACGGCCACCCGGGCCTCGTCGACGACCTGGGCCAGGTCGACATCCTCGAGCACGATCGAGAGGTTGCCGACCTCGATCTTGGAGAGGTCGAGGATGTTGTTGAGGAGCACGACGAGACGGCGCGCCTCCTGGTGCACCTCGTGGAGGCTCTGCTCGGCCTCGGACGCCCCCAGCTCCTCGTCGAGCATGCGCTGCGCGTAGCCGATGATCGCGTTGAGCGGCGTGCGCAGCTCGGCGCTCATGTTGGCGAGGTACTCACTCTTCGAGCGGCTGTCCTCTGCGGCGCGCGCGGCATTGGCACGGAGGACCTTGACGAGCTCCTGCATGGCACGCAGCCGCGAGTCCGCGCCCCCCTGGGGCTCGAGGGCCACCCCCAGCACATTCGCGGACTGCAGGTCCGCGGGGAGCGGGGGCGGAGGTGGGGCCGTGGCTCCGTCGGCAAGAGGAGGAGGCGGCGGCGGGGCGACGGGCTCATCAGGCGCAGACGCCGTCGAGGCCGGAGCGGCCGCAGCCGAGGTGGTCTCGCCCTCCACGGAGCTGCTCCCCCACACGGCCGGCCGCGCCATCCCGGCTGCCGCAAACGCGAGCAGAAACGGCACAGACTCCAATACCCACACTGCAACCGACTGCATCTGAAGATCGGACAGGCCCCCGCGGACCGGGAGGTCCCGCGCCATCAGCTCCAGCGCAAGGGTGGCCACGACCACCGCAGCGCCTGCGGCAAACCCGACGAGCGCGGCCAGCACTCGACCTGCCGTCATTCTCCACTCCCCCTGATCGGGCAGGTCCCGACCCTATCCCATTACGATGCGGCGGTGGAGGACGACCGATGTCCGCAAGTCCGTATCTGGAGCCTGGCGCCGTCTATGGCGAGTACGAGATCGTGCGTCATGTCGGCCACGGAGCGAACGCTGTCGTGTACGAGGCCAAGCACGTCCGCACGGGCGCACCGTTCGCGCTGAAGATCATGATCCGGATGGACGGACGCCGTCGCGTTCGCATCGAGCAGGAGGCGATCTTCCGCGAGGAGCTGCGGCACCCCAACATCGTGCCGGCGATCGACTGCCTCGACATCGCGGGCGATCCGGCACTGGTGATGGAGTTTGTCGAAGGTCCCTCGGTCAAGGTCTGGCTTCGGGACGGGGAGCCCACGCTCGTCGACGTGCTGGCCGTGTTCCGCGGGATCGTGGAGGGAGTCCGGTTCGCGCACGAACATCAAGTGGTGCACCGGGATCTCAAGCCCTCGAACGTGTTGCTCCAGCCAGGGCCGCGGGGCGCCTGGGTGCCGCGGATCTCGGACTTGGGTCTGGCAAAGGCGCTCGCCCCCGAGGTGGGGAGGTTCGGCGGGCTCACCACCGTCAACACGGGCCTCGGGGACCCCGGCTATGCCGCTCCCGAGCAGGTCCGTGACGCCTCTGCGGTGGGCCCGCGCGCCGACCTCTACTCGCTCGGCTGCATCTTGTACGAGATGGTGTGCGGCGTGGCGCCGTTCGCAGGTCTGTCCAGCTTCGACACCCTCGCGGCCCAGCGCGACGACCGCTTCACCGCGCCCGAGCACCTCGCGCCGGGGCTCCCCGAGGAGCTGTACCAGCTCATCCGGCGGCTGCTCTCGGCGGACCCCCTTCGTCGCCCCGCCGATGCGGAGGCGGTGGGCGAGGAGATGGAGGCCATCCTCGATCAGCTCGCGCCACCGGTCACGGACGGCGGCTCCTGGGAGGCCCTCCATGGAGGGCCCCAGGTGAGCCTGGGCGCAGTCCTCACGCTCTGCGCGATCCCGCTCGTGGGGCTCCTGCTCGGATCTGCGGTGGTGTTCGGGGGAGGCTGACTCCGCGGGTGGTCAGTCGTCGCGGCGAACGACCTGCGACGCGTCCTCGTCGGGGACGGCGCGAAGCTCCACGATGTCGATCTCGGCGCTCGTGAACTCCCCGTCGCCGTCCATCTCCACCTCGACGCCGTCCTTCCAGCGGAGCTGGAGGTCGGGATCGAGCTCCGCCATCTCCTGGAAGGTGACGGCGGTGAGGAGCCTGGGCTCGCCTTCCTCGACGTCGAGCGTGCCGACCATGGTGTGGCCCTCGGCGGGGATCATGCCCTCGACCGGAATCTCGAGCGTCTCGAGCTCGTGGCCCTTCGCATCCTTGATGGTGGCCTGGATGACGAGGTCGGTCATGGGGTACACGGACGAGTTCTTCATCAGAAACTCGAACACGGTCACGTTGGACAGCTCTCGGCCGGGGCGCGGGTTCTCGGCCGGCAGCTGCATCCACGTGGCATTCATCACGTCCACGTACCGGTCGGGGTTGTAGAGCGGGTCGAACTCGTCCCGTACGTCGGCGCCCCCGAGCATGTACATCGGGATGACCTGCGACGCGGGGATCCACCCCTCGGTGCCGCCTGCTCCGCGGGCCCGATACCACTCGCCCCGCTTCGACAGCAGCTCGAGGACGGAATCCTTGGGAAGCGACTGCGAGAACCCGGCACTCTCGCTGGGGTCGGCACGAAGCCCCGAGCCCTTCTCGGTCACGATCATCTGCGAGTAGTTGAGACCGCCCGCCCCGATCAAGCGCTCCGCGCCGGTGGGGAGCTGCTGGGCGAGGAAGAACATGGCGCCGCCGCCGAGCACGATCAGAACGACGAGCGCCGCAGCGACGGCTCCGAAGGGGACGGACGACGACCGTCGGTAGTCGAGGTCGTCGTCGAAGTCAGGGGCCGAGCCCCCCGAAGCCCCGAGGATGGTAGCGAGCTCTTCGACCTCGGAGACGTACATCCACTCGCTCGTTCCGGGCGGCTGGATCATGTCTCCGGCGCTGAGCCGACCCTGACGGGCGAGGGCCTCGAGCTCGTCGAGCCCCTCTACGCTGAACTGCTGGTTGCCCTGGGTCACGAGCCACTGAGCCATTCCGAGCTCCTCTCGAGCGTCGTTCGTAGTCTACCCGGTGGGGTCGAAACACTCGCACTCGCCGCGTTTGACCGGAACGTGACCCAGCTGTGCGCGGCGCTCAGCTCAGCGATGGTGCCGGGGGTTGGGGTGCGCGATCTGCGCGATGCGCACCAACTGGTCATCCGAAGGGCACACGTCGGCTTCGTTGCGAGGGCATGCCCCACACGTGAGGTGCTCGCCCGCCGCGGTCACCACGTCGGGCCCACCGCAAGAGCCCCGAAGGGACCGATCGGAGAGAACCACGCCGATGCCCATGCCGAGCATCGCCGTACCGAACACGCCAACTGCGAGGAGAAGTTCCATGCGGGCCTCCTAACGTGCTGTCAGGCGCTCGATCACTCGAGGACCCATCGGTCCATTCCCGTGGACCGGATCTCGTCGAAGCCATCGTCGCCGGCGACCAGCCACAGGGCCTCGAGCGAGGGCCGAGCGTCGATCGCCGCGCGGCCAGCGCCCGGGTCGAGGACCATCAGAGCGGTGGCCCACCCGTCAGCGGTGCGGCAGTCGGGCGCCACGACGGTGACCGAGGCGACCTCCGAGGCGTGGGGTTTCCCCGTGCGCGGATCCATGGTGTGCACGATCCTGACGCCAGCGCTGTCGTAAGCGTTCCGGTAGTTGCCCGAGGTCGCGAGAGCCGCATTGCGCAGGGCGATCGTGGCCGCGAACCGGCGGCCCGGGGCCTCGGGAGAGTCGACGGCGAGACGCCAAGGCCCCGAAGGCCCGCTCCCCTGGGCTCTCACCTCCCCCCCGATCTCGACGAGGTGATCGGTCGCACCGAGCTCCGACAACGCGAACGAGACCCGGTCCACCGCGTGACCTTTGGCGATCGCCGACAGATCCAGGGCCGTGCCTCCACTCGCGATTCGGGGACCCTCCGCCGTTCGCGACAGCGAGACCTTCTGCCAGCCCACCCGCGCGCGGGCTGCGGCGATCTCCTGGTCTGAAGGAAGCGACTCCCTCGGCTTGCCCCGAAAGCCCCACAACTCCATCAGTGGCTCGACAGTGGGATCGAAAGCTCCCTCTGTGGCCTGCGCAAGGTCGAGCGCCGCGTCGACGACTGCGAAGGTGTCCTCGCTCACCGCAACAGGGCCCTCGGTAGCGCGAACCCGAAGGAGCTCGCTGTCGTCCCGCCACGTGGACATGGCCGCGTCGACATCCTCCAGGACCGCGACGATCCGCGCCTCCGCCTCCGTGGCGGGCGGCTGGGGTCCTCGCCACTTCACCGTCCAGGTCGTGCCGAAAGCCTCCCCCGACAGCACGTGGAGGGCCACGTCTGGTACGTCGCCGGCCCGTTCGCTCGGCCCGGCCTGGCACCCTCCGAGGCCGACCAAGCCAAGAGCGAGCAGCACGCGAGTCACGTCAGCCGAAGTCGTCGAAGCGAACATTCTCGGGGGGCACGCCGTAGTCGTCGCACATCTTGAGCACGGCCTTGAGCATGAGCGGCGGACCACAGAAGTAGTACTCGCAGTCCTCGGGCTCCTCGTGCTTGCTCAGGTAGTGGTCGATCACGATCTGATGGATGAAGCCCACCGGACCTTCCCAGTTGTCCTCCTCCTGCGGGTCGGACAAGGCGATCACGAACCGGAAGTTCGGGAACTGCAGCTCCAAGGCGCGGAACTCCTCCTCGTAGAAGATCTCGCGCTTGGAGCGTGCACCGTACCAGTAGCTGACCTTGCGGCCGGTCTTCAGCGTGTTGAACAGATGGTACAGCTGCGAGCGCAACGGCGCCATGCCCGCGCCACCGCCAACGTAGACCATCTCCCGCTCGGTCGGGTTGATTGCGAACTCGCCGTAGGGACCGGACATCGTGATGGTGTCGCCCGGCTTCAGGTTGAACACGTACGAGCTGCACAGACCGGGGGGCACATCCATGCCTCGCGGAGGCGTGGCAATGCGGATGTTCAACATCACGATGTTCCCCTCGGCGGGGTAGTTGGCCATCGAGTACGCCCGAAACACACCGTCTTCGTCGTTCGAGGCCTTGAGGTCCCAGAAGTTGAACCGGTCCCAGTCGTCGTGGTACTCCTCCTCGATGTCGAAGTCCCGGAACGAGCAGGAGTACTTGGGCACATCGATCTGGATGTAGCCCCCCGGCTCGAAGTCCATGTGCTCCCCTTCGGGCAGCTCGACCACGAGCTCCTTGATGAAGGTCGCCACGTTCATGTTCGAGATGACCTTGCCCTCGAACTTGCTGACGCCGAAGACCTCCTCCGGCAGCTCGATCTCGAGGTCCTGCTTGACCTTGACCTGGCAGGACAGCCGGACCTGCTCCTTCCGTTCCCGCAGCGAGAGCTGGCCTACCTCGGTAGGCAGGACATCTCCCCCGCCCTCGGTCACGCGGCACTTGCACATGGCGCAGGTGCCCCCGCCCCCGCATGCCGAAGGGATGAACACCTGCTGTGAGGCCATGGCCGAGAGCAGGGACTGGCCGGGCTCGACCTGAAACGCCTTCTCTCCGTTCACCTTGACGGTCACTGTGCCCTCGGCGACCAGCTGACTCTTGGCGTAGGTCAGCATGCCGACGAGGCCGAGAATCACACCGGTGAACACTGAAACGGCGAGCGCTAGAGTGGTAGGGTCCACGAGACGCGGCTCCTGTGAAGGTCAGGGGGAGGTGGCCCGCCGCCACCGCGGCGCGACCACGTGAGACGTCAGAGCTGGATGCCTGCGAAGGCCATGAAGGCAATCGCCATCAGCCCGGTGGTCAGCATCGTGATGCCCAAGCCCCGCAGGCCCATGGGCACGTTGCTGTACCGAAGCTTGTATCGAATCGCAGCCATGCTGATGATGGCCAGCGCCCACCCGACACCGGACGACAGCCCGAAGACGACGGACTCTCCGAAGTTGTACTCGCGCTCCACCAGAAACAGCGAGGTGCCGAGAATCGCGCAGTTCACGGCGATCAGTGGGAGGAAGATGCCAAGGGAGGCGTAGAGCGTGGGCGACACGCGGTCGATGACCATCTCCACGAGCTGCACCATAGCCGCGATGACGGCGATGAAGCTGATGAACTGCAGGAAGGAGAGGTCGACCCCGGCGAAGTCGGGCGAGAGCCAGGCCAGCGCGCCCTCGCTCAGCAGGAAGGTGTTGATCGCCCAGTTGGCCGGCGCGGTGATCCCGAGCACGAAGATGACGGCGAGGCCGAGACCGATGGCCGTCTCCACCTTCTTGGACACGGCGAGGAACGAGCACATACCCAAGAAGTAGGCGAGCAGGATGTTCTCGACGAAGATCGACTTGAGCGCGAGGGAAACGTAGTTCTCGACCATCTCAGTTCTCCTCGACGTAGCCGGTCCAGGTACGCTGGGCCCAGATCATCAAGCCGAGGATGATGAAGGCACCGGGTGCCAGCACCATCAACCCGTTGTCGGCGTACCCGAGGTCGTACAGCGCCTGAGGGACGACCTGGAAGCCAAAGAGGCTACCGGAGCCGAGGAGCTCGCGGAAGAACGCGACCCCCACGAGGATGGCCCCATAGCCCAGGCCGTTGCCCAGACCGTCGAGCAGGGACTGCCAGGGTGGATTGGCCATGGCGAACGCCTCGGCGCGCCCCATCACGATGCAGTTGGTGATGATCAGACCTACGAACACCGACAACTGCTTGCTGATGTCGTAGAGATAGGCCTGCAGGACCTGGTCGACCACGATGACCAGCGAGGCGATCACGGACAGCTGGACGATGATCCGGATGTTCGACGGAATGTAGTTCCGGATCGTGGAGATGATGACGTTGCTCATCGCCAACACCGCGATCACGGCCGCGGCCATGACCAAGGAGCGGTTGAGCTGGATCGTGACGGCCAGCGCTGAGCAGATGCCCAGAACCTGCACGGTGATCGGGTTGTTGTCCATCAACGGGTCCGTCACCACCTTCCGCTCCTTCTTGCCGAACGGCACGAGAGGCTCGGAGGGGGACGGGGCCACGTCGGTCTCGATGGCGGGAGAGCTCATGGCTCAGCCTCCTCGAAGGCCAATGAGGTAGGGGTCGTACCATTGGAGGGCCCGAGCCACCATCTCGTCGACTCCGCGAGAGGTGATGGTCGCGCCGCTCACTCCATCCACACAATACTCGGTCTCGTCGGGGCAGATGGTGGATGCCTCGCCCTTCACCACGCTCACGGGACGGGTCGCCCCGCCGTCCGTGATCTGCTTGCCCTTCCACTGCTCCTCGAAGGGCTCCTCCGTGATCTCGGCGCCGAGCCCCGGCGTCTCCTTCGGCGCGAAGAACGTGGCGCCCGTGATCTCCTCACCCTCGGGGTCGAGCGCGAGGTAACCGGAGATGGGCCCCCACAGCCCGTTCCCATCGAGCGGGATGGCCACTCGCATGACCTGGCCGTCGTCGACGCGGACGTACACCCCGAGGAGCGGTGGCGCCTTCCCGGGGGAGGCCTTCACCCTCGCGCGCGCGAGCTTCAGGTCCTCGGCATCGAGGTCGCCGTCGCCATCCTGGTCGAGGTTGTCGGTCGCCTTCTCTCCCTCGGGGGTGATGAAGCGCTGCTCGACGTGCTTGTCCCACAGCTCGTCGACCTCCTCGCCCTGCAGCGACCGCCCGTCCTCGGGGAGTCCCACCGCCGCCAGGATGTTCCCGCGGAGATCCCGCTCCTTGTTCGTGTCCTGGCGCTCACGGAGGCTCATCGACACGCCCGCTACGGCCACGCTGCAGACCACACAGACGACGGCAGCGAAACCGAACACGTACTGCCGGGAGAATGATGCCAAGGGCTCCTCCTAGGCCGCTGCGGCGAGCCGCGCCGCGCGACGACGCGTGGACTGCCGGACGACGAAGTAATCGATGAGGGGCGCGAACACATTCATGAACAGGATCGCGAGCATCATGCCTTCTGGATAGGCGGGGTTGACCACGCGGACCAGCACGCAAAGGGCGCCGATGAGGAGCCCGTAGACCCACTGCCCCGCGGCAGTGGTGGCCGAGCTCACGGGGTCAGTGGCCATGAATACCGCCCCGAAGGCGAAGCCTCCCATCACGAGGTGGTAGTGCGGCGGGAGATGGAACAGCGCGGGGGAAGCGTCGGTGGCCACGCCGTTGAGGACGGCCGCCATGGCGAGCAGCCCCAGAACGCACGCCACCATCGTGCGCCATGAGGCGATGCCCACGAACACGAGGAAGACGCCGCCAATGGCTGCCGCCACGGCGCTCACCTCTCCCATCGACCCCGGGATGGCCCCCATGGCCAGATCGCTGAAGCTCCACCCCATGTCGTCGAGTGCGGAGAGAGCATTGGCCCCGTTCGGCGCACCCGAGACAGCGAGGAGGGGCGTGGCCCCGGTGTACCCGTCGGCGACCGGCGTAGCCTCGTTGAACAGCCAGGAGCTGCCGCCCACATCCCAGACCTTCGCCCCAGAGATGGCCGCCGGGTAGGTGAAGAACACGAATGCCCGGGCAGTCAGGGCGGGATTGAGGATGTTCATTCCCACGCCGCCGAACACCTCTTTGCCGATGACCACGCCAAACACGATCCCGGCCGCCGCCATCCAGAGCGGAATGGTGGGCGGCAGGGTCAGCGGGTAAAGCATCGCGGTCACGAGGAATCCCTCGTTGATCTCGTGCTTGCGCACGACGGCGAAGATCAGCTCGGCGATCCCTCCGGCCGTGTACGAGGTGATGATGACGGGCAGCATGTGCCAGCCCCCGCGGAGGATGGCCTCGAGGACGGTGTAGTCCTGGATTCCCTCCGCAAGGAAGCCCTGCCGGCCGATGTTCCACCAGCCGAACAGGATGGCGGGGACCATCGCGTACAGCACGAAGATCATGAGGCGCTTCATGTCCATGTGGTCACGAACGTGCGCGCCTCTCGACGTCTTGTGGTGTGGCGTGAACACGAAGGTCTCGGCGCCCTCGAACATGGGCCACGCCCACGCAAGTGACGCATCCTTGCCTTCGAACAGGTGCCGATACCGGTCGAACTGGGACTGAAGGAACTTCTTCACCGCTACGCCTCTCGCTCGTACATCTCGAGCCCTTCCCGCAGGAGGACATCGAACTCGATCTTGGACGGGCAGATGTAGGTACAGAGCGCCGCTTCCTCGTAGGTGAGGTCCAGCATGCCGAGCTGGATGCTCTCCTCGAGGTCTCCCGCGACGATGGACTTGAACAGGAACTCGGGCATGACGTCGGGGGTCACGACCACCCGGTCGTAGGCGCCGATCGGCACGATCGCACGATGGCCGCCGAACAGGCCCGGCCGCATGTCGATGCCCGTTCCGACGCGCGGATTGGTGATTCCCGACAGGAACGCCCGGTGCGCGGACCAGGTGGACAGCATGGGCATCGCCCAGCCGAGGATGGTCTGCGGCACCTCGTCGGGCAGCACGTGGAGCGCGCGATGACGGAACGAGGCCCAGCGGTCGGGCTCCACCGCCTCGCCAGACAGAACCGAGCCCCGGATCCAGCGCATCGGACCCTCGTGCACCGGGCCGGCGATTGCCGAGAGCGGTGCGCCGAGCACGGTTCTGACGAAGCGTGGCTCTGCAACGCCGGCTCCGACAGCGGCATACACCCGCTCGGCCGGGAAGGTCCCCTCGAGCACCGCGCGGCCCATCAAGGCGGCATCCCAAGCGCGAATGGTCCACACCTGACTGCCACCTCGTGGCGGGTCGATCAGGTTGACCTGAACGCCGCCATCGCCGGCCGGGTGGGGGCCGGTGAAGGTGTGACGCTCTGCGTTCTCGACTCCGTCGAGCGCTGGGTGCCGGACGCCGGACGGCAACGTGAGGTGCACCTTGGGCGCGATCCGACGCAACAGCTCGACCCCGGCCTGCAGCGCTTCGGCCTCGTCCTCCCCGAGCAGCTCGGCAGCACCCGGCTGAAGCGGGCCCGTCTCGGTGGCCACCACGAAGATGGACTGGGGCTCCTCCTCGGGATCGGGCACCTTGTCGAGCGGTCGGGTGAGCATGGCCGGCCACATTCCGCTCGCGAGCGCTGTCTGCACCGCCTCGGCCCGGTCCAGCTTGCGAATCTGCATGAGGTTGAGGGCAGGTCCCTGGTCGGCCTGGTCGCCGGTCCGCTCGACCACCACATCGGTGATCACGCGCCGACGCCCCCGCCGAATCTCCTTGACAGTGCCGGCCACGGGAGAACGGAAGACCATCTCGGGCCGACGCTTGTGGAAGAACAGCGGCGTGCCTCGAAGCACGCTCTCTCCCTCACGAACGGCGGGCTTCGCGGTGACTCCCCGAAACTCGGTCGGCGAGTAGGCCACCGTGTCGGGCGCCTCGAGGTCGACCGGCGGCCCCGACGCTCGTCCCTTGATCGGGATGTCCAGGCCCTTGGTGATGACGTGGTCCGACATTCAACCTGCTCCGTGAGGCGCCCGGCTTATCGAGATCGACAAGCCTGTCCACGCTTCCCCGCACCCCGATGAGCCTCGAAGCGGGAGAACAGACCGACGCGCCCCGGCGCGAAGACGTCGTCGTATCGCAGCTCTCCGGCAGCTCACAGGGGGCGCAACAGGTTGTTGTCAGGCGCGCCGGACAGGGATTGTCCTCCCCGCCTCGGCTACGCGTGGTAGCTCGACAGACGACTCTCGACCGGAGCGCGGGTGCGGGTACTTGGCATCGACGAGGCTGGCCGCGGCTGCGTGCTCGGCGATCTCGTCATCGCGGCGTTCGTCGCCGACGACCCTGACGACGAGGTTCTACGGGCTGCGGGAGCGGCAGACTCCAAGGCGCTGTCGCCCAAGCGCAGGGTCGAGGCGCGCACTCGTCTCTCGGAGCTCGGGCTCGTCCGGGTGGATCGGGTCACCCCACGCCAGATCGACAGGGCCAACCTCAACCACCTCGAGGAAGCGGTCATCGTGGAGCTGGTCGCTCACTACAGGCCCGACGTGGTCAAGCTCGATGCACTCGGCCACCCCGCCACCCTTCCGGCCCTCCGCGCGCGACTGCAGGCGGCGCTGCCGCGCAGGCTGCGCCCACGGTGGACGATCGAGCCCAAGGCCGATGCGACCTATCCGGTCGTCGGAGCTGCCTCGATCTTCGCGAAGACGCTGCGAGACGAGGCCCTCGCCGAGATCGCAGCGACCTATGGGGAACTCGGCTCCGGCTACCCCGGCGATCCCCGCACCAAGGCCTGGCTCGCCGGGTGGGCCGCCACCGGCGCGCCCTGGCCGCCGTTCGTTCGCACGAGGTGGGCCACGATCACCGCGCTGAGTCAGGGTTCCCTGGTGTGAAGCGCGCATCCGTGCCGGGGTGCAGCTTCAGCTTGCGCGCGTCCACGTCTCCCCGTCGACCCCCTGATTGGCGAGCTCGTCCGCGCGCTCGTTGCCGGCAATCCCCACGTGTCCGGCCACCCAATGGATCGTGAGGCCCGGGCGTTGCTCGAGCCGATTCCTGAGGTCGAGGATCAAGGCCCGGTTGGCCTTGGCCTTCCACCCGCGGGTGAGCACGCCGCTCGTGTAGTCCGAGTCGGTGAGGAGAGCGACCGGGGCATCGGCCGCGACATCGAGGTCGTCGAGCACGTCGAGCGCCAATGCGACCGCTGTGAGCTCCGCGACGTTGTTCGTGGCAGGCCCCAGCGACCGACAAGCCTCCGCTCCTCCCCCACCAGGCAGTCGCACCACGACCCCCGACCCCGCTGGCCCGGGATTTCCCCGACATCCTCCGTCCGTGAACACCACGACCGTGTCGGGGGGAAGCCCCTCGAGCAGCTTGCTCGCCTCGACCTTTGCCGCCTGCGCCTGCCGAGCGCTCCGCGACCCCGCGCTGCCGAATCCCTTGCCGCGGCCCGATGGCTTGCGGGCGGGCGCGTCGTCGGCGGAGATCCCCTCGGGAAGCTCCCGTGCAGGCGACTCCTGCGCGAGCTCGACCCGCGAGGCGCCAGCACGGTACACCTTCGCTCCCTCCCGCTCGCTGTAGCGGATGGGCACTCGGCCGCCGTCCACGAGTGGCGCGCCAGCACTGTCGACCGCCACCCACACGTCTCGATCCTTGAACCGCCCGCGCCGCCAGCTCATCCGATCGCCCTCAGGACTCGCCCGCGCACGCCGAACAGCTCGCGAGGAGCTTCATGACCGCCATCTCGACCACGCGGCGCGCTCGCCGATCCGCCGCCTCGAGCAGGACTCCCGACCACCCGCTGGCGCCCGAGCTCCCGCTCGTGCTCCCGCTCGTGCTCCCGCTCGTGCTCCCGGGTGGGACCACCGCGAGGAGCGGTTACGTCCACGGACCGTACGGGGGCGCTCGCCCTTCCCCGGGGCATCTCCCGAGCGCGCGAGCCCACACGCGCAACACGCGCGCAGCAGCGAACCGTCGCCTCGCCAGTCACCAGGATGACCCTGACTTCCCACAGATCCAACGCCCCTCCAGGCCCCGAGCTGTATCCGTGTGGTTGAATAGCGCCATGTTGACTGTCCTCGCTCTGTCCTTGTTCGGCTGCGGCGACCCGGCCCCGGCCCCGACTCCGGCCCCCGCGGGCGCTCCCCGTGAAGCCGTGATCCCCGAGCCCGACTTGCCCACGCTGGCGTGTCCCGAGGCCACCACCCAGGAGTCCGCCAGCTCCGACAAGAGCGTGCAGTACTGGTGCGAGCGAGACGGGGTCATGCACGGCCCCTACGTCGAGTACCACCTCAACGACGAGAAGGCGGCGTCCGGGGCGTACGTCGAGAACCAGCCCGACGGCCCGTGGATCTGGTGGCACGACAACGGCGCCACCGAGAAGAAGGGCAAGTTCAGCAAGGGCAAGCAGACCGGCGCCTGGACCTGGTGGCACGCCAACGGCAATCGCAAGGAGGAAGGTGACTTCCTACAAGGCCGCAGGCAGGGGCAGTGGACCACCTACTACGAGAGCGGACTCAAGGAATCCGAGGGGATGTACCAGAACGGCATGAAGAACGGCGCCTGGACGTTCTACGAGGACGACGTCGAGAATACCGTGATCCTGGCACGAAACTACGAGAACGGCGAGGTCGTCAAGGAGGTCAAGAACAAGAAGCGGTAGACCACCGCTTCCGTCACATGCGCGGTCCGCACAGGGGCCCCGTCAGGAAGCTCACTCCGTTGCGAGAACGCGACCCGTCTGTTACCCTCCGGCGGGGCCTGGCCCCACCAGAAGCACCGACCGGGGGGGGTATTTCGGTCGGTGCTTCTCCCCCTCTCTCTCCGGCCCTTCGCCTCCATGCGCGGAGCGACCCACGCTCACCCGCCCTGCGGGCGCTCAAGCCAGGGAGACCCCGGCCTCGCTGAGTTGTTCCTCGACCTGCTCCGCCCACCCACGATTCGCGGCGGGACTCGCCGGGCTGGGGTGGAGCACGCGAGACACGGCGACGCCATCGGGAGCGCATGCCCGGGCGCGACCCTCAGCCCACACGCCCACACCCACCACCCGAGCTGGGGCGAGAATCTCGAGGATCTCCGTCAGTCCTGCGTCACAAGCGCTCACCAGCGCGGTGCGCGCCGGCTCGGGCAGCTTGTCTGGCGTGAGGTTTCGCCCAGACTCGTGCAAGAACAGGAGCGGACAGAAGTTCACCACGAAGAAGCGGTCGAAGAACGCCCGCGGGGTGCCGAAGCGATCGCGCGCCCACCCCCACAATCTGGTCCCGCTGACCTCGGCGCGCGGGTGGTCGAAGCCCTCCACCGGGCGCTTGGGATGCTCGCGTGGGGGGCGCCCCACCGCCTCCCGGATGCCCATCCAGTCCCGGACCATCGCCACGTCGCCGAAAGGGACGCCGGTCTGGGCCATGCCGAAGGGGCCAGGGTTCATCCCGACCAAGACCACCCGTCCGCGTCCTTCCCCGTAGGCTCGCAGGTACGCCTCGTGCGCCGACCACGCATACTCCAGGGGGTTGTAGGTGTACGCCACGGGCTCGCCAGGCTCCACAGCGCCGACCGCAGCGGAGAGCCGCTTCGTGGCATCGATGAGGTGTGCCGGCAACTGGCCTCCAGAGCGCCACGGCCCACGGCGTGGCCCCGTTGGACGTGAGACCCCGCCTCCTATACAAGCCGATGCGGAGGATGCCACCATGGGACAAGTCAACTGGCTGCGCGAAGGTCTTGCCTCGCTCGTCGTGTTCCTGGTGGCCCTGCCGCTGTGCATGGGGATCGCCATCGCCAGCGGGGTCCCCCCAGCGATGGGCCTCGTCGCGGGAATCATCGGTGGGCTCGTGGTGGGCAACCTGGCCGGCTCCCCCCTCCAGGTGAGCGGGCCAGCCGCGGGCCTCGTCGTCATCGTCTACGACCTCGTGCAGAGCCACGGCCTCGGCGCACTCTCGGCGGCCATCCTCGTCTCGGGCGTGCTCCAGATCGTCGCCGGCCGTCTGCGCCTGGGCCAGTGGTTCCGCGCGATCGCGCCTGCGGTCATCTACGGCATGCTCGCCGGAATCGGCATCCTGATCGCGGCAAGCCAGTTCCACGTGATGGTCGACGACACCCCCAAGGCGAACGGCCTGCTGAACATCGTGACCATCCCGTGGGCGGTGCAGAAGGGGCTCACGCCCATCGAGGGCACTCCCCATCACATCGCGGCGGCCATCGGCGTCACCACGCTGCTCGTGCTGGTCTTGTGGAACTGGATCCGCGAGCGACTCCCCGGCGTGTTGTCGGCCATCCCCGCGCCGCTCGTCGCCGTCGGCGTGGCGACCGGCCTCTCCGCGAGCATGTCGCTGCCCATTGCCTACATCGACGTGCCGACCGAGGTCTCGGAGCTCATCCGCGTCCCCTCGCTGTCCGACCTCGCGACCCTGCTCGAGCCCGCCGTCCTCGGCACGGCCTTCGCCCTGGCGGTCGTGGCGAGCGCGGAGTCCTTGCTGTGCGCTGCCGCGGTCGACAAGCTCCACGACGGCCCGCGCTCCGACCTCGACCGAGAGCTCACCGCGCAGGGCGTCGGCAACACCCTCGCGGGCGTGCTCGGCGCACTCCCGATCACGGGGGTGATCGTCCGCTCCACGGCCAACGTTCAGGCGGGGGCCACGACCCGGTACTCCGCGGTACTCCACGGCATTTGGCTGCTGCTCACCGTCGCCGCCCTTCCGTGGCTGCTCGGCCTCGTGCCCGTGGCCAGCCTGGCCGCGGTCCTCGTCTATATCGGCTACAAGCTGGTCAACCCGAAGATTATCCGTGACCTCGCAGAGCGTGGTCGTGCGGAGCTCGGGATCTACATCGCCACGGTGGTCGCCATCGTCGCCACGAGCCTGCTCGAGGGTCTCCTGGTGGGTCTCGCGCTCTCCGTACTCAAGATGGCGTGGACCTTCTCGCACCTCGAGGTCTCCGTCACCAAGCGAGACGCGCCGCCCGAGGGCGAGGCCGAGCGCGACATCTACGATGTTCAGCTGTCCGGCGCGGCGACGTTCGTTCGACTGCCGCTGCTCATGAAGCATCTGGAGAGCATCCCTGCAGAGGCCGAGGTTCACGTGCACTTCGGCAGCCTGAACCACATCGACCACGCGTGTCTCGAGGCGATCGCAGACTGGGAGCGCCAGCGCGAGCCGCGCGGTGGCACCGTGGTCATGGAGTGGTCCGACCTCGAATCCCGCTACGAGCAGGTCAAGCCTTCGCAGAGCGCCGCCTGACGGGACGTTACGAACGCCGACCGCTCCGGCGGCCCTGAAGCCGAGCGCCGGCTGCACCACGACGTAGCTGGGCGGCAGTCACACAGCGCAGTTCCGTTGTCAGGCCTCTGCGGTGGGGTGTGTTAAGCCCCGGACGCCGACGATTGGCCCGTCCAATGGAGCTGACTTGCCCCTGCCCGCCCTGCTCTTCGCCCTCACGGGAGCCCACGCCGCCGAGGTCCAGCTCGAGGGATTCTACCGCGCCCGTGGCCGAGCCTTCGACACCCTCTCGCTCGCTCGCGACGTCGTGCCTGCGGGCGACGGGGTGTCCGAGCGGGGAGCGCTCTACGCGCAGCATCGGCTGTGGCTCCGCCCCCGCGTGGTGCTCTCGGACCAGGTCTCGGTGTACGCGGAGTTCCGTGGGCTCGACAACGTCCTCTGGGGACAGGACCGGGCCCTCTACCCGAGCTTCACGCCCTACCCCGCCGACATCTTCGAGTACGGGCTCACCGCACCGCGGACGCTGGGTGGTGCGGCCGCCGTTGCCCCGGAGCTCGACCAGCAGGGGACCGCGTCCGGGCTGGACTTCACCTTGTGGCGGGCCTGGGGCGAGGTGTTCACCCCGTACGGGCGGTTCACGGTCGGTCGCGTCCCCCTGCACTGGGGCCTCGGGATCTGGCTCAACGACGGAGTCACGACCGATCCCGACTTCGCGGACTACGGCGACACCACGGATCGCGTCATGTGGGAGTACCTGGTTCAGGACCAGGTCTACGTCCGCGCCGCAATCGACATCCCGACCGAGAACCTGATCGGCCGGCGCGACGACACCACGTCGGTCAACGCCGCCGTCGCCTACCGCACCGAGGACATCACCGCCGGCATCCTGCTCCAGTACGACCGCTACGGTCGCGACCGCGCAGATGCCACGAGCGGCTTCGACCTGTTCACGGTCGATGCCGCGGCCGACATCCGGCTGGGCAAGCTCCACGCCGCGGTCGAGGGCGTCGGTCACTTCGGAAGCGGTGACCTGAGCGGCTCCAACGAGGCCACGGTGTTCGCGCTCGGCGCAGCCGGCGACGTGTCCCTCGACCTCGAGCCGTGGACCCTCCAGCTGCGCGGAGGGTTCGCCAGCGGAGACGGTACAGACCAGAACTCCACATTCAACGCCTATACCTTCGACCGGGACTACAGCGTGGGGATGTTCCTGTTCGAGCAGCCCATGCCCGTACTGCAGGATGGCACCGGCGTCCGAACCTTCGACGAGGTCCGCTCCGGGACGTCGATCTCCAACGCCATGTTCGTGAAACCGCAGGTCACTCGGCGCCTGCTCGACGGGCTCGACGTCTACGCGGCGTATCTGACCGCGCGGACCGCCCGAGGCGTCAACGACGACAGCGAGGAGGGCCCGAACAACGCGGGCTACGGGCACGAGCTACAGCTCGGCATCTCCTACAAAGGCATCGACCACGTGGAGCTCGACGGCCGCGCGGGGGCGTTCATCCCCGGGACCTTCTTCCGAGACGGCCGCAACTACCTCACCGGTGCCGGCGAGCAGGGGGCCTTCAACGAGCCCGCGTTCGGCGCCCAGCTGACGGGGCGAATCACGTTCTGATTGCCCAGAAGACGGCGTCTACTTGATCCGCAGGGTGACCGTGTTGCCGGGGGTGAAGCTTCGGGTCTCGGTCTGATCGATGCCGAGGCCCTCGTTCACCACGCGGATCTCGTGCTCCCCCGGGGGGAGCTCCAGGCCACGCAGCGGCGCCGTGCGAGGGAGCTTGCGACCGTCTACGTAGACGTGAGCCCAGCCTCCGCTCACGAGTAGCACCTCGAGCTGCGGCGGCTCGGTGAGGACCTCCCGCAGCGTGAGGCGGAAGACGTTGTCTCCCGCCTGGAGATCCTCGAGGGTGCCCCGCGCGGGCTGGTGACCGTCCTTGGTCATCTCGACGAGGTAGGTGCCCCCGACCTCCCCCTTCGACCACCGCAGCGGGGTGGTCCCGATGGGGCGATTGTCGACCTTCACCACCGCCCCCGGAGGGACCGACCCGAACAATACCTCGGGTGTGTCTGGCACCTCCTCGACCGGCGGCAGCGGCTCGGGCGCCGGAGGCGGCGGGGCCACGACCTCGGGCGCCACCGGGGCAGGGGCCGGCCGCGGCCGCGGCCGGCGGGGCTCGCTGGACTCCCTGTCGAGCTCGAAGACCATGCGCGTGACGCGCCCCGCCTCGACCTCGACGGTCTCCTCGAGGGACTCGTGGCCGGCCGCCTCCAGGCGGATGACGTGGGAGCCTGGCGCCAGATCGTCGAGCGACAGGCTTCCGCTCGTGCCCCGCTCCTCGCCGTCGATCAGGATTCGGGCGTCGGGACGCACGACCACCTCGAGGCCCGTCGGCGCAGACGGCGCGGTGACCCCCACCGCCTCCTCGACTTGGGCCATCAACGACTGACCGAGCTCCGGTTCGACAACCGTGAGGTAGTACCCCAGCGCGACCGTGCCGAGGGCGGCGACGCCGAGCAGCATGAGCCCGGCCCCCGCGAGCCAGGAGCCCGGTCGCCGCGCAGGGTAGGCTCCCACGTCGGTCATCGGGACCATCGACGGCCGCGTGTCGCCTTCCCAGGCATCTGGCGGGAGCTGCTCCCGCAGCTGCACCGCGACCCTCGTGCCCGACTCGAGCCTCTGGCGCTCTTCGTCCATCTCGAGGGAGAACACCTCGTACATGAACTCCCGCAGCTCCTGCCGCAGGGTCTCCGTGGTGGAGGGGAACAGGAACGAGCGGAGCGCGTCGCCCATCTCCTTGGCGGAGGCGTAGCGGTCGGCAGGATCCCGGGAGAGCGCCTTGAGGCAGATCGCCTCGAGCTCGGGCGGCAGATCTGGGTTGAACGCACGAGGCGGCTGGAAGTCACACGCCTGGATGCGCCGAATGGTGGCGAGCTCGCTGTCCGTTTTGAACAGGCGCCGGTTCGTCATCATCTCGTACATGCAGATGCCGAGCGAGAACAGGTCCGATCGATGATCGATCTGCCCTCCGTCTGCCTGCTCGGGCGACATGTACTCGAACTTGCCCTTGAGGATGCCGTCGCGGGTCTGGTAGGCGTTGGACCGCGCCTTCGCGATGCCGAAGTCCACGATCTTCACATCTGCGTCGTACGCGACGAGGATGTTGCTCGGGGAGACGTCGCGGTGGACGATGCCGTAGGGCCGGCCGTGGAGATCGGTGCGCGTGTGCGCGTAGTACAAGCCCTTGCACGCCTCGTGGGCGATGAAGGCGACGAACCGCGGGGGTAGGAACGTGCGCTGGCGGGCGAGCTTGCGAAGGATGTTCCGGACATCCTTGCCGTCGACGCACTCCATCGCGATGAAGAAGTTCTCTAGAATCTTCCCGAAGTCGTAGATCCGCACCACGTTCGCATGCTGCAGGGCCGCCGAGATCTTCGCCTCGTCGATGAACATGTCGACGAAGTCGACGTTGTCGGAGATGTGGGGGAGAATGCGCTTGATGACGAGGAGATTCTCGAAGCCGCCGTGGGAGAAGGTCTTCGCCTTGAAGATCTCGGCCATGCCACCGGTCGCGATGCGATCGACGAGGAAGTACCTGCCGAAGACCTCCGGCTCGAACGACCGCGGCCGGGACTGCCTGCTCACCTGCTCCCTCCGCGACGGGCGCTCGGTCACTGCTCGTTCCGTTCCCGGAAGTACTGCCCCACGGTCTCGCAAGTCCATGCCTCCCGGATGACCTCCCGATCGCCGTAATCCCGGCAGATCCGCCTCGTGTCTCGGTCGACACCCTCTTGCGCGCTCACGCACCGCTCGATGTCGCCGCCGCTCACCTGGAACTGGCACTGGCGCGCCACCGCCGCCATCTCGTCGCAGACGCTCTCGCACGGGTTCCCGCAGCCCACGAGGGCGAGCAGTACCGCCACGCCGAGAGGCCCGAGCGAGGCGGCGCCGGGGGATGGTGTGATCATCAGTCCTTCTCCGAGCGATGACCATTCCACGTTCGCCCCCCTCAAGCAACCTGACGTGCTCACCCCAGCAGCAGGAGCATGCCGATCAACGCCACCACGGCCAACGCGAGCGCCCCGCCCCCCACCAGTGACAACACAAGGACCACCGGATGAACGCGGCTCCGCCGCGGGCTGTCGGGCTCGACGGCGCCGCTCTCGCGCCGATCGCCGCCCGCGCGCTGACTGCCTGGGTCGACGCCGTCGGGGACCTCGAAGGTGTCCTCCGTGTCAACTTCGCGATCAGCCCCGGGATCCCGATCCGGATCTGCGGAAGGCGGGGCATCGGCGGTGTGGAGACCCCCGAGGGCGCCGATGGGGAAGCCCGCCGTGGGGTTGTCGACATCCCTCAGCGGCGGCCACCACTCGTCGTCTTGGTCTTTCGTCGGAGGCATGCTCGGATTCGCTTATTCGCTTGAGCCTAGCATGTCGTCCAGCGTGTACCAGCCGGGCGGCTTCCCAGCGAGCCACCGTGCCACACGGATCGCTCCCTTGGCGAAGGTCCGACGCCCCGATGCCGCGTGGCTCAGCACGAGCCGCTCACCGTGGGCGAGCAGGTGCACACTGTGCTCGCCCGCCACGTCCCCGCCGCGCAGGGCGTGCACGCCGATCTGACCGGCGGGACGCGTGCCGGTCTTGCCGTTGCGGCCGTGGACGACCGCGTCGGCGGCCTCCACGCCGAGCGCTGCCGCAACCTCGTCGACGAGCGCGAGCGCGGTCCCACTGGGGGCATCGACCTTGTGCCGATGGTGCGTCTCGACGACCTCCACGTCGACAGGGCGTAGCCCAGACACGGCCTGGGCCACCAGCCTACGCAGAACGTGGATGCCGAGCGAGAAGTTGGCGGCCACCAGCACCGGCGCACGCTCGGCCTGCGCCCGGAGGTCGCGGTGAAGCGCCTCGTCGAGCCCGGTCGTTCCGGAGACGAGTGCCCGACGACCCACGTGAGGCAGGGCCTCGGCGAGGCCCGCGGGGAGCGAGAAGTCGACGACGACCTCTGCACTGCCGAAGCACCCCTCCCCGACGGCGGTGACCGGCGCCGCACCCTCGCGAGCAGAGCGAGCGACTGCCGCCGCGACCGACAGGTCTGGCGCAGACCGCACCTCGTCCAAGACCAGCTCACCCATTCTGCCGGTTGCTCCGAGAATCGCCACCCGCAGCACGCTGTCCTCCCCGCCTGGAGTGGGGCTTTATCACGGCGTCATGGCCCCTTCGGGATCCGCACGCGCTACCATGGAGGCGCGGGAGGCGGTTTGCCACAACCGGATGACGGGATGGTCGGCGGTGTGTTGGTGGGCAAGTACCAGCTCACCGCCCATCTGCAGCCCGGTCGCTTCGGGGATTTCTGGGAAGGCCGTCGCCTGTCGGACTACAGCCGCGTCGCCATCAAGCTGCTCAAGCCCCAGCTGTTCGAGGACCCCCGGGCGGTGGCCCGCTTCTACCGCGAGACGCGGCTCCTGGCCTCGTTCCACCACGAGAACGTGCTCCAGGTCCTCGACCACGGCCAGACGCACAAGGGCGTGCCCTGGATGGTGACCGAGTTTCGGCAGGGGCAGCTGCTGTCCGAGCTGATCTGCGATCTCAGTCTGACCGTTCACCAAGTCCGCCACATCGGTGCCCAGGTCGCGAGCGTGCTCTCCGCGGCCCACAGCCGCGGCGTCGTACATCGTGGCATCGACCCCGACGCCATTCTGCTCGTCGATGAGGGGGGCGACCCCCATCGCGTCAAGCTCCAGGACTTTGGGCTCGCTCACCTGTCCCAGAGCTCGGTGCAGCCCCACCTCACGCTGAAGGGCGAGCGGCTGGGCCGCTTCGAGTACATGGCCCCCGAGTACATCGAGGACGACCTGCAGGACGTTCGCACGGACCTGTACGCGCTCGGCATCGTGCTGTTCGAGATGCTGACCGGCCAGCCGCCCTTCGTGGGACGGCCCGGGGAGATCATGCGAAAGCACCTCCGAGAGGCGCCCTGGATGCCGTCCGATCTGTCGGAGCAGCACGTTCCCGCCTGGCTCGACCGGCTGGTCGTGGCTCTCCTCGCGAAGGACCCGGACCGCCGGCCCGCGTCCGGCGAGCACGTGGCGCTGGCCCTGCGCAAGGGGGTGTGGCCCTTGGCGTAGGCGTTCTACTGCGCCTGGCGCCGAAGCTCGTCGACCACCTGGCGAAGGTGCGCGCTACCCGAGCGCTCCGCCAGTGGCGTCAGCACGTCGGCGGCCTCGGCAGCGCGGCCAGCGAGCGGTGCGATCTTGACGAACGCCGCGAGGAGTCTGGCATCCTGCGTGAGCTGCATGCTGACCTTGGCCACGCCATACGCGCGCGCCGGATCTCCTGCGTCGAGCAGGGACTGTGCATATGCGAGCTGCGCCTCCACGTAGGTGGGATGGGCGGACGCCACGCGCTCGAGGAGCTGTCGGGCATCTGTCGACGCGCCCGAGCCCGCCAGCGCCCGCGCCAGCGCGACCCCGAGCTGCGGGTCCCACGGGCGCGTGCCAAGCGCCTGCTGCAGCAGCGGACGCGCCTCCGAGGCCCTCCCTGCTTCCATCAGGGTGAGCCCTGCCACGGCCGCGACCTCGTCATTGCCAGGATCCAGTCGCACCGCCGCCAGGAGGTCGGCGAGCTCCGCCTCCTCGTCGCCGCGGGACGCGTGCAGCGCAGCCCGCTCCAGCCGCACCATCGCCGACCGTGGGGACGACGCCACCAGCTTGCCGAGCGCGACTGCGCCGCGGGCAGCGTCGGAGGCCGCCGTCCGGCGGGCGGCGCGAAGGGCCGCCAGCGCATCTGGCGACAACCAGCCGCGCTCCACCTCGCGAGCGAGCGCGCGGGTCCGTCGCGGCCCAGGAAGCTGGGGCGCCAGGGCGACCGATTTGTCGGCGAGCTCCCGGGCGGCGCTCGCGCGACCGCCGAGCAGGTGGACCTCCGCAAGTGCGCCGTAGAGCTGGGCGTCCGGCCCCACCTCGGCGAGCGCTCGCTCCAGCACCCCCCGAGCCCCGCGGGGGTCGAGCTGGGCCACCACCAACGCCAGGCCTGCTTCGCCGGGGACATGACCCAGTCCCTCCCGGGCGACACGCAACGCTGCCTCGGGCTGTCGACCCTGAGCGAGGGTGCGCGCACGCCCGAGCCACGCTTCCCCGAGGCCCGGCTCGAACTCGACCGCAGCGGCATAGGCGGCCGACGCGGCCTCTGTGCGCCCCGCAGCCTCGTGGATGGAGCCCATCCCCATGTGCGACCGTCCGTGACCGGGGGCGAGTCGAAGCGCTGCCTCGTAGGCACGTCGACTCTCGCCGACCTCGAGCGACGCTCGGCCGAGCAGGTAGTGCGCGTCCGGGTTCCCCGGGTCGCGCTCGATCCATGCGCTCGCCCGGGCGACGGCGACGCCTGGCTTTCCCGCACTGAGCAGAATGTCGACCACGAGCTCCTGGGCACGCACGTCGTCGGGATTCGCCCGAACCTCTTCACTGGCGCGATCGAGCGCATCATCGAAGCGGCCTTGGCGCAGTAGCGCCTCCGCCGAGCCCACAGGCTCTGCCGCCGCGGCGAAGGGCGCGATCGCAGCCAGCACGACAGCAACCACTGGTGCTAGAGTCGACGCTCTCCCATGGGATGGCATGTCTGCGCTCCTCGGTCTCGCACTCGTCGCCGCCGCACCCGTAACCCTAACGTCGGTCGCCTATTCCGCAGATCGGCCCACCATCGCGGTTGTCGGCATGCACCACCAGGGGTTCGACGTGGACCAGCAGGCCCGCGCCATCCGGCTGCTGGTGCGCGCCATCGAAGACACGGGTGACTTCGAGCCGCTCGATGCCGACGATGTGGGACTCCGGATTCGCGGTCGGGAGCGAGTGATCGTCGAGGAGGGCCTGCTCGACGTGGCTATCGAGAAGCTCTACGCGGGGAAGGGGCTGTACCACCAGGCCTCTCCTGACGGAGCGCTGCCCACGCTCCAGGCAGCGGTCGGGGACTTCCTCCGGGCAATGCCCGCAACCAACACAGTCACCGCGCTTTGGGAGGCGTGGGTCTACATCGGAACGTGCCACCTCTACGCGAGTGAGCCGAATCCCGAGGCCGCTCGAGTGGCCTTCCAGAACGCCGCTGCGCTGCTCCCGCAGCGCCCCCTCAATGCAGCCCTGTTCCCCCCCAACGTGGTCGAGGCCTACGAACGGGAGCGAACCTACCTGTCGCTCTTCCCGGTGAGGCTGGAGATCGACACGGACTCTCCGGCCACTGTGTGGGTCGACGGCGTGGAGCACGGCTCGGCACCAGTCTCCGTCACCGGTCTGGTGCCCGGCGAGCACCACGTGGTGGCCCGTGGCCAGGGCACCCTGGGCTACGCGATCGTGGGGGTCGACGTGCCCGAGGAGCAGGGGGGCGCTCCGCAGAGCGCGCGTCCCGAGACCATCAAGGACGTCAAGGTATCCATGCGGCGGCCCCTGCTGGGCCAGGCGGCCGACTCGAGGGTAGGCCGCAGTCAGCAGACCTCGTCCCTCTACCACGCGCTGGCGAACCGCTCGGCGGACATCGACTACGTGCTGATGGTCGGAGTCGATGCGACGACCCTGTTCCTCCAGCTGCTCGACGCCCGCACCGAGGCGCTGTCGAAGACCCTGGAGCTCGACCGCATGGACGCGCTCGACCCTGCGCTGCATGCGGTCGAGGAGCTTCCCAGGCTCCTCGAGCTGATCGGCGACGGAGCGCGCCTCACCGCCACGATCGGCGCGGCCGCGCCCCTCGACGTGGGCGCGAACAGCCAGCTCGCCCTGCTCTTGCTCCAGCCCACGGACTACGTGCTCGACCCTCCTCGAGCCTCGCTGAAGCGACGTCGCCGAAATCGGGTCATCGGCGTCGTCACGGGCTTCGTCCTCGCCGGCGCCGGGGCCACCGCGGGCTTCGTCTACCTGGCGAACCAGAACAACTGATGGTGGCGAGCCGGTTCTTCCTGCCGCGAGCACCCCGAGAGACGTAGAAGCCCCGAGTCGACGCGCGCGACCCGGGGCCTACTCTTAGGAATCGCCTCTCGCCTCTCTGGGCGGCCAGAGGATTGGCGGCGAGAGGATGGGCGGCGAGAGGATGGGCGGCGAGAGGATGGGCGGCGAGAGGAGCGAGGGACGGCTACTCCTTCTCCTTCTTCCTCGCCCGCTTCTTGGCTGCTCGAGCCCGCTTGCGCTCTCGCTTCTTGGCCGCTTTGGGATCGTGCTTCCACAGCAGCTCGGTGCCGGCTGCGCTCCACTCGTAGACGTCGTACTCCACGCCCATCTCGTCGAGCTGCGGTGAGAGGATATCGACCGGACCCTCGAGCGTGGTGATCATGTGGTCAGAGCAGCCCTTCACCAGGGACTGCAGGTCATCGACGCTCACCTTGGCGATGACCGCCCCTCGGTCCGTGACCCAGTCCCAGTCGCGCCCCTCGCGCACGACCTCGATGAGCTTGTTGCTCATCTGGCCCATCGACTGCGAGCCGACGCCCTCCGTGCGTGCCCGCCGAAGCTGGTGCTTGACGAGCTCTTCCTCGTCGACGTTCCCCGCCTCGACGTCGGCCAGCACCTCGTTGAAGTACTCGAGGGTGCGCCGCACGCCACTGTTGACCGCGAGGCTCCGGAATCCGAGAAGCGCCGAGCCGTCGGAGAACACCGCCGAGAACCCGCCGGGGCTGTAAGCGAGGCCCTCCTTCACGCGAAGCTGGGTGAACACCCGGTCCCGGACCAGCGACGACAGCAGGTCCACCGCCTCCTTCTGGGAGGGGTCCGTGTAGTTGAGCCGACACGACGCGTTCGTCTGCGTCTGGGTGCGGCCGGCGTCATTGAAGATCACCACCCGCGACTCCTCGGTCGGCATGGGCGCGGGCTTCGGCGGAGGCGGCGGCTCACCCGCGCCGTTCCGAGGCTTCCAGCTCGCAAAGTACTTGTTCGCGAGCGCCTCGGCCTTGGCGCCGTCGATGTTCCCCACCAACACGAGCGTGGCGTTGTCGGGCCGCAGGTGACGGCCGAGGTAGTCGTTGACCTCGCTCCCGCCCCAGCTCGTCATGGCCTCGAGATCTTCCCAGCGGAGCTCTCGACCGTTCGCGTGGCCCGGGAACAGGTAGTTGTTGGCGACCGTGTCGATGTGCCACGTGCGGGTGCGCCAGTTCCGCTTGATGGAACGCTCCACCGCGTCCATGTACGAGACCTTGCCATCGACGTAGGGCCGGGCCGTCTCGACCTCCTCACGGAGGAGCCACAGCGCACCGTCGAGGTTGCCCGAGGGTGCCGTGTAGGTCCAGACCATTCCGTCGTTCGCAGCGAACGAGCCCCAGAACGGCCGGCCTTCGGTCTGCCCGTTGGCGTATCGGCTGATCGCGTAGTTGGGCTGCGCTGCGATCGGCAGTGGGTCGTGGCCCACGCTCTTCGTGAAGCGCTGCACGAACTGGAACAGCTGCGGCACCTCGCTCGTGCCGTCACGGCCCATGACCACCGACGCGCGGACGATCGGCGCCTCCCCGTGAGGCAGGACCACCACCCGCATGCCATTGTCGAGCTCGATGTCGCGGATCTTCGACAGGTCGTGGTCCACGTACGACTCGGCGACCTGCTCGGCGGTGACCTTGGACAGGTCGTCGGTCGACGCCAACACCACCTGGTCCGTCGCGCTCGCGCCCTCGTAGGAGGAGTTCTCCGACCCGATGTCGATCTCCTCCTCGGGGAGAGGTCGGAGGATGAGCGTGGCCGCCCGCTCGCGCTTCAGGTACTCGTAGCCGAGCTGCTGAATCGTCGCGGGGTCGATCTGCATCGTGACGTTCATCTGGGCGGAGTGCGCACGCGGATTGTTCGTGTAGTGCGCGGTGGGCACGATCAGCTCGGCTCGGCCACCGAACGCCGCCGCGAAGCCGTCGAGCGACGTGAGGATGCCGGCGAGGCTCTCCATCTGCGCGCGCTTGAACGACGCACGGTACTGCGGGAACTGGAGAAGCTCGGGATTCCACAGCTGGGGCAGCTGGTCCAGCATCTTGTCGCGGACGCGTAGCGGATCCAGGTCGTCGTCGAGGATCTCTGCGTAGCACCCGATCGTGGTGTTCTCGATCTCGGGAGAGACGATGCAGCCCACGTCGCCGATACGCCGGCGGTCCCGGTCCTCGAAGAATCCCTGCTGCATCGCGCCGCCCGCGAAGTTCCCGAGCAGCGCGAGGTTCGCGTTGTCGGACCGGAACCCCCCGGGCAGCGACCACCCCACGACCACCAGCGGGTTGTCGACGGGCGCCTGCTCCTCCTTGACCTCGGTGGTACCTACCTCGGGGACCGGGGGCCGATCCTCGGTGATCCGCGGCTGGTCGCGCGACGAGAACTGGAAGGGCTGGCACCCGTCGCACCGACCGCGCTTGTCGCGCTCGAAGGTCGCCGGGTCCCACGCGCCGGTGAGCCAGTGGTCGGGGTTGTTCCGGTCGGGATTGTCGATCCCCGGCTTCGGCGCATTGAAGTACATCTCCGGCGTGAGATCGGGATGCAGCAGCTCAGGCGCGAAGTTCTCGAAGATCAGGCTGGTGGCCTCGCTCGGATCGAAGTCCCCGATGAACATGATCGTGGTGTTCTCGGGCTTGTAGTACTCATCGACGAACGCCTGGAGGTCAGCGAGCTTGATGTTGTCGATCGACTCGTGGTTCGAGTGGTCGTGGTACCCGTGCCAGTCGGGGTAGATCGACTCGTACATGAAGTCGAACAGCAGGCTGTAGCCCTGCTCACTCCGGCGTCGCCACTCGTTTCGGATGACCTCGCGCTCGGTCGAGATCTCCTCCTCGGTGACCCCCCGGTAGAAGTCGGTCAGGCGCAGCGACTCGAGCCGCATGAGCATGTCGATGTACTCGGACGACGTGACCGTGCGGTAGTCCGTCCAGTCGTTGCGCGTGGTCGCGTTGAAGCTCGCCCCGAGGTCCTGGATGAGCGTCATGACTGGGGGAAGCTCGCCGTGCTTCGAGCGGAACCACATGTGCTCCACGAAGTGGGCCGTCTCCTCCTTGCCCTCCGGGTCGTCCTTGGTGCCGTAGTTGACGAGCATCCAAGCACTGACGACCGGATGGCTCCGGTCCGACTGCATCATGATGCGCAGCCCGGTCGGGAAGTCGTAGACCTTGGTGTTGAGCGCGAAGTCCGGAACGTTGACGTTCATCTCCGGCTTCGACGGCCTGCCCTGAGCCCATGCTAGCGACGCGAACAGGCTCAAGAAGGCGCAGATGGACAGTGGCTTCATCGTTCCCTCGGGTTGCGGGAGCCGATTAACACGGCTGTGGCTCACGTTGTGCAGCCATGGACCCGCCTGTTCACCCAGCTCCGGTGATCGCCTCGCGAGTCGCGTCGGGGGAATGGCCCACCACCACCCTGTCGTCCATGATGAGCACGGGCCGGCGGATCATGTTGTTGACCTCGGCGGCGGCCACCACGAAGGCCTCCTGCTCCGGAGCCGCCGATGCCCAGCCCGCCGCCTTGACCTCCTTGTTCCTCGTGGAGAGGACCGCGCTCACGCCCCCCGCCGCCTGGACGAGCTCGCGCACCTCGTCCTCGGTGAGCGGCTTGCGCGCGTAGTTTCGCTCCTCGATCTCGATCCCTGCAGTCTCACTGAGCTCTCGCACGAGCACGCGTGCGTTCCGGCAGGTCGTTCAAGTGTTCTTGAAGTAGAACCGTCGCATCGAGCCTCCCTCGGCAACGGGTCCCTTACTGGGTCTGCCATCGCCCCGCATGCCGACGGGGCTCGTCGGGGTGGGGGATGGACAGGGCGTAGCTGCACGACCGCGGACCATCGGGCGCCGGCGAGACGATCCGGGCGAGCGCCCCGATCCGGAACGGCCGCTCCGCGCCGGGGTACACGACGTCGTAGGTGCGGTTGTAGCGAACCAGGCCACTTGCCTCGTCGGTGCACTCGGTCTCGAAGACCACGGACCACCCCTCGGGCGCGGCGACGGCAGGCACGCGCAGGTTGGCCCGGACGACGTACTCCCCCGCCGGAAGGGCCCCCGGGGAGGCGCCGAGCCACTCCTCACAGGTACGGGTTCCTCGGCACACGCCGAGCCCTTCGTCGTCCCACGGCTCGACGCCCGCCCTCAGGTCGGCGAGGATCGGCGCGATCACCTCCCGCTCGAACGGGGTGACCGCAGCCGTCTCCGGGGCCACCGCCGGCTCGTCGGGCGCACACGACTCTGGCGGGCACTCCTTGGGGGCGCACCCCCACAACAGCAACATCCACACGGGCGGGCCTCCGATGCCTCCCCTACCCTCGCGCCCCGCCACGAGCTAGGTCAGCGCGATGAGCCTGCGCCACGCCAAGCATCGCGGGGAGGTCGTGCCCCTCGAGGGGGGCCCGCCCTATCCGCTCGCCGCGCTGGCCCCGCTCCGCGGCCAGCGGTTCGTGCTGCCGACCGCCGATCGCTGGGTCCGGGACACCGGCGACGAAGCGCATGCCTACCTGGACGGCGCCCGCGCGGGATGGGTCTCTCACCCCGAGTACATGGACTTCCTCGATGAGGCATCGCCCGTCCATCACCTGAAGAAGGCGGAGGCGGACCTCTACCTGCACCACTGGGCGCCCGCGCTCCAGGACTCCGAGGCGGCGATCCTCGACGTCGGCTGTGGCGTAGGTCGCCTCGCGATCCCGCTGCTGCGTCGAGGGCACACCGTCTACGCGGTGGACCCGGATCTCGAGGCCCTCCGGCGGCTCGCGTGGCACGCCGCAGCCCACGAGGGCGCCGGCGCCCTCGACCTGTTCTGGGCGAGTGTGCACCACCTGCCCGACGTGATCGTTCCCGTCGCCATCGCGGCGGAGGTCCTCTGCTACGTGCCCGAGCACGTGGCTGCGCTCACCGCCATCGCGGACCGGGTCTCGCCCGGAGGGCAGGTCCTCGTGTCCGTCGAGGCGCGGTGGGGCTGGGCCGCCGCCCAGGACGCGCCCCCAGGATCCCTGACCGCGGCCCTGGAACAGGACGGCGACGGCGTCGTGCACGTTCCTGGAGACCGCTGGGTGAGGACCTACGACGAGCCCGCGCTCCGGGACTGGATCGCGAGCGCGGGGCTCGAGCTCGAGAGCGTGGTCCCCAGCCACTGGATCCCCGATGGCCCCCTGGAGGGCGTCGCTCCCGATGCGCTGTCGCTTCAGCAGCTGCTCGCCTGGGAGGAGTCGTGCCGCTCCCACCCGGTCTGGGGGCCGCTGCACCGGCTGTGGCTGGTCACCGCCCGAAAGCGGCGCTGATCGCCCGCACCAACGCGTGGTGGAGCGCATGCGACCCACGAACGACCAGGATGCGGCCCCGAAAGGGCCCGAGCACCGAGAGATCTCCCCACGCGTCGAGTAGCTTGTGTCGCACCGGCTCGTCCGGGCTGCGGAGCGTGGACGATGGCCACACCACCGTGTTCTCGGGGGTCGCGCCTCGACCGCGACCAGCCGCCCGCAGCCTCGGGACGTCGGCAGCGCGCACGAAGGTACGTGCGAACGCGACCTCCTCCCGGAAGACGACCTCCGTGCGGGCCACCTCGAGGGACCCGGCCGGGCCTCCCCGCCCGAAGTCGACCTCGACCGCGAGCCGGTCCGGCCCCGGGCTCGCCGAGGCCCAGCCTCCGGCCGCGACGACCTCCAGCCGGGGAAGCTCCGGGGCCTCGAGCCGCGGGCCCCGCTGGCGGCCGGCTTCGTCGACGGCGTCCACCCACTGCGCGGAGGAGCCGTCCAGCGCGGGGACCTCGGGCCCCTCGACGTGGATCTCGCAGTCGGTCACGCCCAGACCGGCCAGCGCAGCCAGCAGGTGCTCGGGGGTCCGGACCCGGCTCCCGGCGACCTCGATCCGAGCGCTCCCCTCGCCCGCGCCGACGACGTCGGGGCCGATGGGTGCGCGGTGCTCGTCGACGCACACCACGAGCCCGCTCCCCCACGACCCCGGCCGAAGGGTGACCGCGCCCGGCTCCCCGCAGTGCAGCCCGAGGCCCTCGCGGCGTACGGACGTCGCCAGCGTCATCCTGTACATGCCGCCATGTAGCCCCTCGCGGTAAGATGACCCCTTCATCGCGCGTTCCCCCCGCGCGGGTCCTCCCTCCTCCCCTCCCCAGGCCTCCCATGGTCGTCCTCGGCATCGATCCAGGCTCCCGCGTCACCGGATTCGGCATCGTACGGCTCGCTCGCGGCCGACTCCGGCTGGTGACGGGCGGCTGCGTGCGAACCCGGCCCGACGCATCCGTCGACCAGCGCTTGCTGTCCATCCACGACGGGCTGCGGGAGGTGTTCGGCGCTCACCCCGAGGTCACCGGCGTGGCGATCGAGACCGTGTTTCACCACCGGTCGGCCGAGAGCGCCCTTCGCCTGGGTCAGGCGCGCGGAGTGGCGCTGCTCACCGCTGCGCAGGCCGGTCACCGCCCGGTCGACTACAACCCCCGTACGGTCAAGCGGACTATCGGCGCCCACGGCTCCGCCGACAAGGCGGCGATTGCCCGCGTCGTGCAGATGCTGCTCGGAGAGCCGCTCCCCCCGGGGCCCGCGGACGTCGCCGATGCCCTCGCCATCGCGATCACGCACATCAGCCACGCGCGCAACGGGGCCGTGGCGTGATCGCCCAGCTCACCGGGCGCTGGGTGCCGGGAGGGGAGGTTCCACGCCCCGGGGAGCCCGGTCGGGGCATCGTCGACGTCCAGGGAGTGGGCTACGAGGTGCACGCCACCAGCCGCGCAATGCTCGCGTGGCAACGAGAGGATGCGGTCACGGTCCACGTCTCCACCCAGGTCCGGGAGGACGCGATCACGCTCTTCGGCTTCGCCACGCCCCTCGAGCGCGCGGCATTCCACGTCCTGCTCGGAGTCACCGGCGTCGGCCCGCGAATGGCGCTGTCCGCGCTCGAGGCCCTGACAGTAGGGGACCTGCACCGCGCAGTGGAGACCGACGACGTGGTCACCCTCGCGCGGATCCCAGGCGTGGGAAAGAAGAAGGCCCAGCGCCTCGCCCTCGAGCTCAAGGGCAAGCTCCCTACGGGCAGCTACGGCTTCGAAGCCACGGCCGGTCCCGCCCGCCCGCGCCTCGCGCCAGCCGACGACCTTCCGCTCGCGCTGGCCCAGCTCGACTACGGCAAGACGGAGATCGACCGCGCGCTCGCCGCCCTCGAGGCTCAGGGCGTTCCGACCGACGCGCCGCTGCCCGAGCGACTGAAGGCCGCGCTCGCGGCACTGGCAGGGAGCACCCGATGAGCGACGCACCCGAACGCCTGATGGATGCACGCGAGGACGCTCCGGATCCCGCACTGAGACCGCGCACGCTCGACGACTACGTCGGCCAGGAGCGCGTGTGCGACAACATGCGGGTGTACATCAAGGCGGCCCTCGGCCGGGGCGAGCCCCTCGACCACGTGCTGCTCTCCGGGCCTCCGGGGCTCGGCAAGACCTCCATGGCCTACATCCTCGCCGAGGAGCTCGGCGTCGAGCTGCGCACGGCGAGCGGCCCGACCATCGAGCGCAAGGGCGACCTGGCCGCGATCCTGAACAGCCTCCAGCCACGGGAGGTCCTGTTCATCGACGAGATCCACCGGCTGCACCGCGCGGTGGAGGAGGTCCTCTACCCAGCCATGGAGGACTTCGAGATCGACGTGGTCCTCGGCCAGGGGCCCGGGGCCAACTCCATCAAGCTGCCGCTCGCGCGCTTCACGCTCGTCGGCGCCACCACCCGCTCGGGCATGCTGTCCGCGCCGCTGCGCGCCCGCTTCGGGATCCATGCCACCTTCGACTTCTACACGCCGCAGGAGCTGGCCTCGATCCTCACCCGCTCGGCCGAGCGCCTCGGCGTGGTGCTCACGTCGGAGGGGTGCCAGGAGCTCGCCCGCCGTTCCCGCGGCACTCCCCGGATCGCCAACCGTCTCCTGCGTCGCGTGCGGGACTTCGCCGAGGTCGAGGGGGATGGGCGGATCGACCAGACGGTGAGCCGCGCTGCCCTCGAGCGCCTCGACATCGACGAGCACGGCCTCGACGGCATGGATCGGAAGATCCTGCACGCCATCGCGGTCAAGTTCAGCGGCGGACCTGTGGGCCTCGACACGCTGTCCCACGCGATCGGCGAGTCCCCGGACACCATCGAGGACACCTATGAGCCCTTCCTCATCCTGCAGGGTTACCTCCACCGCACGCCCCGGGGCAGGGTGGTGACGCCGCGAGGGCGGGAACAGCTCGGCCTGCCCCGCGAGACGACCCACCCGAGGCTCCTGTGATCGCGCTCATGGTCCTGTCTGCCTGCAGCAGCAAGCTCCCCACCGCCGTCCTCGACGTCGGCGGGCAGCGCGTCGAGGTCGAGATTGCGCACACCTTCGCGAGCCGGCAGCAGGGGCTCATGCACCGCGACCAGCTGGCCGAGGACCGGGGCATGCTGTTCGTCTACAGCGACAGCCGCAAGCGGGCGTTCTGGATGAAGGACACGCGCATTCCACTGTCGATCGCCTACGCGGACAGCCTCGGCCGCATCGTGCGGATCGCGGACATGCAGCCGTTCGACACGGAGCAGGTCTCCTCACTGGTGCCCGCCCGGTATGCGCTCGAGATGAACCAGGGATGGTTCGAGCGCCACGGGGTCGAGAAGGGGGAGAGCATCAAGGGGATCCCGACGGACCTGCAGGTGGAGTAGGGGCCGAGCTCTGCCCCCAGTGCGCGATGGGCCAGCCGCGGGCTCGCGCCACGCGGCGGAGCTTGCGATCCGGGTGGACCGCCACCGGGTGCGCCACTCGCTCGAGGAGGGCCAGATCGGTGTACGAGTCCGTGTAGAAGGTGGCATCGTCGAGGCGCTCCCCTTCTCGCTCGGCCCATGCCTCGACCGCCAAGCGCTTGCCGGCCCCCACCGCCAGCGTGGCGATGCGCCCGGTGAACAGGCGCCCCTCGTCGACCTCGAGCTCGGTGCTCACGAACGCGTCGAGGCCAAAGGCCGCCGCGGCGGCCCGGGCCGCGTAGGTCGTGCCCGACGTGGCGATGACCAGGCGATCCCCACGCTCCCGGTGGCGGGACAACGCCGCCCGAGCCCCGGGGCGCAGGTGGCGCCTGACCTCGGCCTGGAACCAGGCCTCTACGCGGGCCTCGAGCTCAGCCTCGGACTGGCCCTCGAGTCCCTGGACCGCAGCCTCGAAGACCGCATCGAGCCCGGAGGCGAAGCCGAGGCTGTACCGCGCGAGCCACCAGCTCGCCCAGGCCACCTCGCGAAGCCGAAGCCGCCCCGCCCGCCACTCCGCGCGCACCCAGAGGCGCCCGGAGTTCACGTCGAGCAGGGTCCAGTCGAGGTCGAACAGCGCCAGTGCCACGCGATGTGCTCCTCGTTGCGCTCCGACAGCGGGAGCGGCGCCGCGGCGGCTTACTCCCCCTGCCGCAGCGTGTCGATCTGGACCGCCTGCGCCTGGCGCCGGTCGCCGTCCAGATCCAGCAGTCGATCGAGGAGCATCGCGAGGCCGGACAATCTCTGGTCCACCAAGGTGAGCTGCCGCCCATCTTCGGTGTGCAGGCAGAGCGCCTCGCCGAGTCCGTGGGCATGGGTGTAGGTGACGAGGTCACCCCACGGCACGAAGGCCGCCCCCTCGCGGAACCGCGCCACCACCCCCTGCGTGCACAGGCCCATGACCTCGACCTTCTCGAGGCCTACCCGCGCCACCACCTCGACGTGTAGCGGCGAGACCTGCTGCAGATCCGGGGAGGCGAGCTGTCCGCCCGCGAGCTGCACGGCATCCCAGTGCACGTCCATCAGGGTGCGGAGGATCCGCTCGGCCGTGAACCGCTTGCCGTCGTCGGGTGACATCTCGCGGAGCACGCGCTCGACAGCCCCCGCGGGCAAGCTGAGCGCGTAGGCCAGGGACTCGAGATGACGCCTCTCTTCCTGCGCGAGCTCCCCGTCCTTCCACGCCATGCGCGCCGCGTAGCGAAGGGCCTTCCACTGGTCGTCGGGGCGCGTGATGATGGTGGCGAGCTGCCGCAGGTCGACGGGGCGTGCCTGGGCCACGGTCCACCGGGCGACCGCGTCTCTCGAGCCGAGATCGGGCCGGATCTTCACGAGGAAGTCGAGCTCGCGATCGTGGACCTCGCCATCGGAGCATGCCATGGAGGCCAGGAGTCGCATGAGCGCGTCATCCTCGGGTCGTCCAGGCACGAGCGTGCGGCCGGCCTCGAGCTACCGGCGCAAGCTCACACGCTCTATGAGCCTCACACCAAACGGCCTGGGGC
>CAYMSU010000006.1:0-40186 GCA_964393165.1 uncultured Enterobacteriaceae bacterium | reverse complement strand
GGTCCGCTCCGGGGCGGACGGGCTGATCATCGAAGGCGAGGGTCCCCTCCATCACCAGGAACAGGGTGCGGCCGCGATCTCCTCGCCGGACCAGGACCTCCCCGACCGCGAGCTCCTGTCGCTCCGACGCCGCCATCAGGGCCGCCCGAAGCGCGGCGTCGAGATCCTGCAGCCTCATCGGCCTCGGGTACCGGTCTCGAGGTAGGCGAGCACGTCGTCGAACAGCGAGCGCTGGGCGTGCGAGCCCCCGATGCGCGCGAGGTCCGGGGCCAGCGCGCGAAGCTCGGCCCGCGCGGCTGCGGGCTCCGATCTCCACCGCGCCAGCGCCTGGCACAGAGGTGCCCCCACCGTCGCCACGACCCGAGCCTGGTAGCCGTCTGGCGGGGTCGTCGCGGTGAGGCTGTCCAGCAGGCGCCGCACGCCCTCGGAGCAGCCTCCGTGGAGCTGGGCGAGCAGGTAGTGCGCATCCGCGAACGCCGAGCCGTGATCGTCGAGGAACGCGCGGGACGCGTGGGCGAGCTCTCGCCATCGCTCGCCGACGTCGACGCCTCGCACCTCGAGCCGCCACAGGATCGACACCGCGTTGCTCATGTCGCGGTAGTTGCCGTCGAACACGCCCCGGAGGCGCTCGTCGAAGATCTGGAGCGCCGCCTCGGGGGCCCCCAGGCGGAGCTGCAGGAGCGCGCGGTGCCAGTCGAGGTGGTTGCCGAAGCGATCACACGGGGCCCACTGCTCCCGGCGGCGCTGCAGCCAGCCGAGGGCCGCCTCGACATCGCCGCTCTCGTGGAGCAGGTGCGCGACCGCGTGCAGGCCCCACGGGTCGTCGGCGGGCTCGCCCCACGAGGCCCACGCTTCCCGGGCTGCGCCGAGGTCGCCGGTCTCCACGCGGGCGAACATGAGGCAGCCGACCACGTAGCGCCGGTGGGGGTGATCGTGAGGCCAGGCCTCGGTCCGCGCCTCGAGTCGATCCCGCATCGCCGCGGACTGCCCCATCACGAAGAGCAGGCCGTGCTGGACCTTGAGCGCGAAGAGGTCCTCGGGCGCCTCCCGCAGGAGCCGCTCGAGCGCCGCGTCGGCGGCCCAGCCGTCGTCGTCGATCCACGCGTCGAGGGCGGCCACGAGGTGCCGGTTCGGGGACTCCGGGTCAGTCAGCAGGGCGCGCCGCGCCCGCCCCGACCAGGTCCGGGCCTCTTCGCGGAGCGCTCGCCGTCCCGTGAAGAGCAGCCCGAAGCCCTTGAGGCACAGTCCGGGCACGAAGTCGGGGCGCTGGGCGAGCATCGCGTCGAGGCGCGGTCCGGCGCTCGCGCGGTGCCGCACCACGTCGAGCACCACGTCGCCCCAGGCGGCAGGAGAAGGGCTACTCGCCAGCACGGACACCTCGCTCCGATCTACCGAAGGCCCAGGCCACCAGCTGGTCCCGCAGGCGTCGCAGCCATCTGCGCCGCTTCTGCTCGTGCCAGAGCAGCGTGAGCCCCGTGGTCGTCAGGATCATGAACATGGACGCGGCGAGCGCCGGTCCGAGCTCGAGCGAGGACCGCCCGATCCGTCCCGCCAGGTAGAACGGAGGGTGAAACAGCAGGACGAGGTGGATCACGTAGACCGCGAGCGTCTCCCCGGACACGATGGCGAGGACCGCGGGGAGCCTGCGGATCGGGTGACACAGCACCGCCAGCCCGCCGACCAGCACCATGATCCCCGACAGCCGATCGAAGATCGCCACCGGCTTCGACGAGTAGGTGGTGATCTCGGTGACCCCGGGGAAGTCGACCCCCTTGAGCCACTGGAAGGTGGCGTAGGACACCGCGAACACCGCCCCGATCCGGAGCAGTCGCTGCCACAGCGGAGTGGCGGCCCCCTTGGGCAGCACCACAGCGCCGAGCACGACGCCGATGAGCATGAAGGCGCCCCACGGCAGCACGGGGAACGGGGAGCCCCCCTGGTGGCTCACGTAGTTGACCACGCCTCGGAGGACTCCCGAGGGGACCAGTCCGTCGGCGAAGGGGGCGAGGACGACCATCGCCGCGGCCAGCCCCGCCGAGGCCGTGACGACCTGCTGCGGCCTACGCGAGACCCAGGTGAGCGACTCCAGCATGAGCAGCGTGACTCCAATGCACTGGAGTACGCCGCAGCCCAGGAAACGGTACCAGGCCGACTCGATCGCTCCCTCGGGCCCGCCATAGACGACGGCCCACGGGATCCGCAGCGCGTAGCCGATCAGGATCAGATCCAGCCCGCGGCGGAAGCGCTTGCGTGCGCCGTCCGGGCTTGCCTTGTGCGCCTCGAACCGCTGCAGCGTGGCCAGGTTGTAGGCCATCCCGGCGACCAGGAGGAAGGCCACGGAGACGAGGCCGCGGAACCACACGTAGCGGCTGAACGTCGGACCGCTCTCCCACGCCGGAAGCAACAGCGCATCGAGCGTGTGCCCGTTGATCATCTGCAGCGAGGCGAGGATGCGCAGAACATCCACGAAGTAGACGCGACGCGGGGAAGGGGTGCCCACGCGGGCCCGATTAGCATGACCTCCCCAGGCGCGCTGCGGGACCTTGAAACCCGTTCGGCGCCGTGACGTACTCGGTACCCGTCTGCCACCGGAGGGTTCGTGGACGAAGCGCAGTGGGTGTTGTGGCTCTTCGGCGGGTGGCTCGCGGTCGGGGTCCTCGTGGGCATCCCCTTCCTGATCCTCGGTCTGGAGCGGGTCGACCCCTCGGCCAAGGGCTCCTGGCTGTTCCGGCCGATCCTGCTGCCCGGGGTCGCGGCGCTCTGGCCGATCGTGGCCCTGTGGTGGCTCCGGGGCCGCTCCTGGGCCGAGGAGACCCCATGAGGCGCGCGTACCGGGACGTGCACCAGCGGGTGTGGTGGATCCTGGGCCCGGCGCTGCTCGTCGCCGTGTTCTACGCCGCGTGGTTCCCCGCTCGCCTGCCGGTGGCCGACGTGGCGTTCGGCGCCCTCCAGCACGACACCCACCTCGGCAACGCGCTGCTCCTGGGCGGCAGCGTCGCGTGGGTGGGCGGGCTGCACGTGCTCGCCGCCCGACGGAGCCGCGCCGCGGACGTGCCGAGCCCCGTCGCGGAGGGCTGGCTCGACGCCAGGCCTCGGTCGTCGTTCGTGGAGGGGGTGCCCCGGGCCGTGCTGCCGCCCGACGGTGAGCGGATCGCCGTGATGCTCCACGAGGGCCAGCTCTACGCGATCCACGCGGTCTGCCGCCACCAGGGAGGCCCGCTCGACGAGGGCCGGATCATCGACGGCTGCCTCACGTGCCCGTGGCACGGCTGGCAGTACCGCCCCGAGGACGGCAAGTCCCCCCCGCCCTTCACCGAAGAGCTTCCCATCTACCCGGTCGAGGAGCGGAACGGACGGGTCTACGTCGATCCGAGGCCGGGAACCACACGGGAGGCCGACCATGGCTGATGCACCGGGTGAGCGGGACTTCTTCATCGGCTGGGCGTCGCCCTCGCGCGCCACCCTGCGGTTCCTCCTGGGCACGGCGGCGGCGCTGGGCGTGCTGTTCGCGGCCGTCGCGGCCCTGGTGCCGCAGCTGCAGGCCTCGCCCGGGGAGGCGCGCACAAGCCAGGAGACCCACGTGGGCGTCTACCACGCAGCGCCCTACGGCCACCTCGTGGTTCCCGGCGACGACGGGCCGCAGACCGTCCTGCTGAGCATCGGGAGCAAGTTCGGGCTGCAGGGCCGGTTCCTCGACAAGGACGGCGCCGTGGTGTCTGCGCGCGGGCAGGGACTCGCGCGAGACGGCCGTCGGTTCCTCGAGGTCTGGAACATGCAGGATGCCGAGCTCCCCCAGGAGGAGGAAGCCGCCCTGCGAGGCATGACCTGGACGAACCTGGGTGAGGTCTCGCTCACCGGCGAGATCGTGGACTCCAAGTGCTACCACGGCCGCATGCGACCCGGCTCCGGCAAGGCTCACCGGGCGTGCGCGCAGCTGTGCGTGCGCGGCGGAATCCCTCCGGTGCTGGTCACCCAGGCCCCCGACGGCCGACGAAGTCACGTCGTCGTGGTGGGCCCGGAGCGCTCGGACGTCCACGAGGAGATCCTCCCCTTCGTCGCCGAGCCGGTGCGCCTGCGAGGGACCCTGTGGCGCCGGGGCGATCTCCACGCCGTCGAGATCGTGGTTCCCCAGGGGGTGACGCGCCTGTGGCCAACCTCTCGTCTCGCCGAAGCGAATGGTGGGCTAGACTAGCGCAATGTCCGCCGAAGACCCCGACGAAGGCCCTCGCTACGCCTCCCGGCGCAAGAAGACCTACAGTCGCTCGGGGAAGGCCCGCGGCTTCGCGGCTTCGTCTGGGTTCGGCCAGCGCCGGGCCCGGGCCACGACCGACCATCTGCACGCGCGCGGGCTCGGTTGGTGGCTCACCCCCGCCGTCAAGCTGCGGATCGCTGGCTTCCCGACCACGTTCTCTTGGTCGATCGTCGTCTTCCTGGTGATTCCCCTCGTCTGGGCGCTCCTCGGGGCCGGGCTCTCCGCGCCCCTCCTCGCGACGGCCTTCGTGGGGATGGTGGTGTCGATCCTGGTCCACGAGCTGGGGCACGCCTTCGTCGCGCGGCGTTATGCGCTCGCTCCCATCGAGATCGCGGTGCACGGGCTCGGCGGCTTCTGCGCCTACACCCAGACCCCGGACCGGAGGCAGCGGATCGCGATCGCGCTGGCAGGACCTGCCGCGGGCCTCGGGCTGGCCGGGCTCGCCGCCCTCGGCGCGTGGGCGCTGGAGGGCGCAGGGCCATGGGCTTACCTCGATGCGCTGCTGTACGTCCTCGCGTACGTGGGGGCCCTGTGGAGCGGGCTCAACCTCCTCCCGATCCGCCCGCTCGACGGTGGCGCGGCGCTTACCGCGTTCCTTCACCTGCGCGCGCCTGCGGTGGCCATGCCGGTGACATGGGGCGTGGGCCTCGGCACCGCGGGGATCGCCAGCGTCGTCGCGCTCGTGCTGGGAGAGTACTTCATCGCCATCCTCGCCCTGTTCCTTGCCTTCGACAATGGCCGGGGCCTCTGGCGGTGGTGGCAGGCGGATCAGCGCTCCCGTCGGAGCTGAGGGGTGCGCGCCAGTGCGGCAATCACCGCGAGCATCCGCTCCTCGTCGGTGACCAGCGACGCGCAGAGGTTCACCGCCGCCGGGGGCGTGGCACACGCGTCGAGGTAGCGGTCCAGGTAGGCTCCCCCGCCCGACCGCAGGTCGTCACCGACCCTCGGCGGCAGCATGTTGGCCGTCTCGATCACCGGACAGCCGACCAGGTTGTGAAGCGCCGTGAGCAGCTTCGGGCCCACCAGCTGGGGGACCATCGGCCCCTCGTGGCGCAGGACGATGCGGGTGGCCGCGTGGCGGTAGAACGCGAGGAACGGGTTGCCCCGTCGGAAGACCATCACCGCGTTGTGGACCTGTCGGTAGACCCGGATCCCGGTGGGCGGGCCCTGGACGAACACCTGCCGGCCGAGCGCGTACGACGCCGGGGGGAGCAGGAACCGGTCGGGGGCGTGCACGTAGACGTCGGCGTCGCACCACACCGCCGCTTGGTGCCCCTCGTCGAGGGCCTCTTGCAGGAGCGCGAGCCGCGCGAGGTCGGTCGCGATCACCCGCCGATCTGCACAGCGAGCCCGCACGTCGGGGGACAGGCGGTCGAACAGCGCGTCATCCACGAAGCGGTAGTGGTACCCGCGCGCGTCCGCCCAGGCCTGCACGCTCTGGAGACACGCCTGCCACCAGGCCCCCATCCGAGGCGAGCGATGCGACTGCAGCACGAGGGTGGACACGTCGTGCTCTACCCTGTCCGTGGTCCAAACGTGGCGCTGCGACGGGAGCGGCACGTGGAGCCCGAGCTGCGCTCACGTCGCAGCGCCTCGCGTCTGGACCGACCGGCCAGTCCGCGGGAAGCGGGCTCACCGGCTTACACCTGCCTTGTCGGTACGAGGCGAGCGCTGCTTCAGGAATCCGGGTCGTGTTTGTGCATCGACGAGGATAGAGGCCAGCCTTTCGTCGACGTGACCCAGAACGATGACGCTGCATGAAGCTCACGAAGGACGTCGTTGGCTCGAGGCGGTCACCCACGAGCTCGAGGAGGGAGCCTCGTTCGACTGAGCCGCGCCCGCTACTTGGAGCTGTCGAAGCCCGCGGCCCGGTGAGAGCCATCGCAGAAGGGCTTGTTCTTCGACTGCCCGCAGCGGCAGAGCGCGCACTTGGTGCCCTCCCAGGCGACGCGGCCGCTCCCCGCGACCAGCTGCACGTTGCCTTGAAGCAGCAGCGGACCGTTCGGTGCGAGGTTCACCTCGAGCGTGCCCCCCGCGGCGTCACGGCCCGGACTGGGATCCCCGATGGCCCCCCGGTCGACGAAGCCCGAGGCCTCGTGACTGTTGTCGCAGAAGGGCTTGTTCTTCGAGTGCCCGCAGCGACAGAGCGCGGCGCGAAACTGTACCCCGGGCATGTCGGGGGCAGCCCCCTCGATCTCCAGATCGCCGCGGACGTAGAGCGGACCGTTGTTGGCTACGACCACCGAGTTGTCTGCCGCTGCGGTCTCCGCCGGGCCCCCGTCCTTACGAACGAACGCGAGCGCGCCCGTGGGGCATCGCAGGACTGTCTCTGCCACGTCGTCTGCAGGGGTGGTGTCCGGCTGACCCCAGGGGTCGCGCCCACCAACGAAGAGGTCGTTCTTCGCCCGGCCGCACTCACCCACGTGAATGCAGAGCCGGCGGTCCCACGTCACGTCGACCGCGCTGCCATCGTATTTTTTGACGTCCGACAAAGGAACTCCCGCCAACTCGGTTCGAGAAGGCGGGAGGCGTATTCTCGAATCATCTCGTTGACGAGTCCACCGATCCCGGCAGACGGTCGAGATGACCGAGGAGGGGGCGCCAGCCTCCCCGACAGGCTCGAGCCCACGGAGCGGCGCAGCACCCACCGATCTCACATCCCGGTGTCGCCGCCGGTCTCCTCGGCCGCAGTCTCGCCGGTCTTCTCGTCACCGTCGTCGTCGGAGCCGGTGCAGGCAGCAGCAAAGCTCATTGAAGCCGCGAACAGGATCACGCTCAGGAATCGCATTTGATGTCTCCTCGGATGCGCGCCGAGTCTATACATACTGCCGGTCGCTGTGCAATGTGATTTCACGTTCCAGAGCCTCCCACTCTGCATAGAGCGCCTCGACCCTCTCCGATGCTGTCTCTCGGTCTCTTGCGAGGGTTGCTGCCCGAAGATGGTCCATCGCCGCCTCCACGAGGGCGTCGTCGATCCGCCGAATCTCTGCCTCGGCCTCCGGGATTTGGGACTCGAGCTCGGCGACTCGCCTGCGAGCCCGCTCCAGCTCCCGCTGTCGTCGCTTGCGCTCGGTGTGATCCACCGCCTGGGGGTTCTCCTGTTCCGCACTGGCGAAGGCTGCAGCACGCTCGAAGTCGGCGGCCGTCACGCCTTCGTGTACATCCACAGTTTCGTGTCGGATTCGTGCCACGTGGGTGGCAGCAGCCTCGACGAGCCACCGGTCGTGTGTGATCAGCAACAAGGCCCCCGGCCACGCGGCGAGCGCGGTCGCCAGGACGGCGGTGGTCTCGGCGTCCAGGTGGTTCGTGGGCTCGTCGAGGAGCAGCACGTTGTGAGGTCTCACCACGAGGCTCGTGAGCGCGACGCGCGCGCGCTCCCCTCCTGACAGCTTGCCGATGGGTCGATCCGCCATGCCCCCGGAGAGGCCGAGGGCGCCGAGCACAGCCCGAATGCGCTGCGGCAGCGCGGTCGGAACCTCGCCGGTGAGGTACTCGAGCGCCGAGGGCTCCGCGGGCAGGGTGGCGGCCAGGTCCTGGTCGAAGACGCCGATCCGCACTCGGTCGCCGACCACCCGCCGGCCATCGAGGAGCTTCAGCCGGCCAGCCAGGGCGTGGAGCAACGTGGATTTTCCGGCGCCGTTCGGACCGAGGAGCGCCGTGCGCGTGCCGCGCGCCAGCGTCAGGTCCACGTCTCGGAGCAGCGGTGCATCGGGGGCCCAGCCGAGCGTGGCGCGGACGAGGGAGAGCGCTTCGTGCGCACCCGCGGGGGGCTCGGGCAGGGCGAGGCGAGGCGCTCGACCGTCGGCCTCGGGGGCCTCGACGCGGTCCATCCGCTCCAGCCGGTTCTTGCGGCTCCGCGCCTGGGAGGCCTTGGTCGCCTTGGCCCCGAAGCGCTCGACGAAGCCCTCCAGTCGGGCAATCTCCTTCTGTTGGCGCTCGAACGCGCTCTGGAGTTGCTCGTCGCGGAGGGACCGCTGCTCGAGGTAGCTCCTGTAGGAGCCGCTGTAGTCGTGCACGGTGCGGTGGCGAATCTCGATCACCCGCGTCACGCAGCGCTCGAGGAGCCATCGGTCGTGGCTCACCACGAGGAAGGCCCAGGGCGCGCGCGACAGGAAGCCCGTGAGCCAGGTGCGCGCTTGAAGGTCGAGGTGATTGGTGGGCTCGTCGAGGAGCGCGACGTCCGGATCCGACAGCAGGAGTCGGGCGAGCGCGATCCGCATCTGCCAGCCACCGGAGAACGTCTCACAGCTGCGGTGCCAGGTGTCGGGGCCGAAGCCGAGGCCGTGGAGCACCTCGCCGATCCGCTCGTCAGCGGCGAATCCCCCAGCGATGCGGAAGGCCTCGGTGGCTCGGTCGAGGGCCTGGAGCGCGTCCTCGGACGCCTCCTCCTGCACTGCCCTCTGGGCGCGGGTGAGCTGGTCCTGCAGCTGGTTGAGGCGGGTCATCGCGCCCTGGGCCTCCTCCCAGACCGTCTTCGTGCTCCCGCTCACTGCCTGCTGGGGTAGCCAGCCGATGCGAATCCCGCTGCGGCGCTCGACGCGGCCGCGGTCCGCAGACCGCTCGCCCACCAGCACGCGCAGCAGGGTGGTCTTGCCCGACCCGTTGCGCCCCACGAGCCCCGCATGGTCCCCCTGCCGAAGGTGCAGCGAGGCGCCGACGAGCAGGTCCTGGCCGCCGACGCTCACGGTCGCATCGTCCATCCGCAGCACGGGGCTCCTCCTCTGCTCGCCATCACTGTCCAGGTGAGCTGGGCGGCGGCGACGCTCCGCAGTAATCCGTGCTCATGCTACGCCCCACGCCAGGATGGGCCGTCGCGTGTGGCCTCCTGTCGTGCGCGGCACCTGCAGACCGGCCCACCACGCCGCTCACGCCGCTCCGGTTCCAGGGGCCGGTGCCCACGAACCTGCTGATGCTGAGCATCGACACCCTCCGCAAGGACCACGTCGGGCACCATGGGGGAGGGCCGCACACGCCGTTCCTCGACTCCCTCGCCCGGTCTGCCGTCGTCGTGGACGACGCCATGGCCTGCTCGAACTGGACCGTCGCGTCCACCGCCTGCGTGCTCGCGGGCGCGAGCAACCTCGACCGGGCCGCGGCCCGTGGGATGGTGCCGATGGCGTCGGGGGCGGGCGTGTTGGCCACCATCCCCGCCCCCGAGCCCACGCTCCCCCGCACCCTCGCCGAGCACGGGGGCTTCCGGAGCCTGCTCGTCACCACCAACGGGTTCTTCAGCGGCGCCTACGGCAACGCCCAGGGCTACGGCATGATCTCCAACCGGGGGTTCGGGCCGGTGGCAGAGGCCTGGGAGCGAGCCCAGCGCTTGCTCCTCGACGATGGACGGATGCGGCTGCCGTCGCCGTGGTTCGTGCACCTGCACTTCTTCGAGCCGCACCGCCCATACACGCCCCCAGCGACCTACCTCGGGGGGCTGGAGGGGCTGCCCGTCGTCCCGTTCGACCTGGGGGAGGCGGAAGGCCAGCGTCAGGCAGTGTCGGCGGTCCAGCAGGGAGCGGTCGACGAGGCCACGGCCCAGGCCATCGTGGCCCACCTCCGGGTGCGCTATGCCGCGGAGGTTCGCTGGCTCGACGACCAGCTCGCGGTGCTGTGGCGCGACCTGCAGGCGCTCGGCCTGCTCGACGACACGCTCGTCGTCCTGTGGACGGACCACGGCGAGGAGCTCTGGGAGCACGGCGTGACAGAGCACGGCAAGCTCCTCCACGCGGAGGAGAACGATGCCCTGCTCTGGTTCTGGGCCCACAACCTCGAGCCCACGACCGTCCCGGGTCCCGTACACCACGTCGACGTGGCCCCCACGCTCCTCGACCTCTGGCGCCTGCCTCGACCCACCACGATGACGGGCATGCGGCTTGGCCGAGCGCCGGCTGATCGGGTTCGGTTCGCCTCGAGCCAGGCCTACACCGGTCCCGTGTTCTCGGTGCGCCAGGGTGACCACAAGCTCCAGCTGCGCGTGGAGACAAAGGCGGTCAAGGTCTTCGACGTCGCGGCGGATCCGGAGGAGCAGCACGACCGGTACGATCCAGACAGCGCCCTGACCCAGCGGCTCTGGGGCTTCCTGCGCCCCCGCCTCGACGCCGTGCGCCCCTACGTGGAAGCCGACCCGCGGGGCTACACGCTCGCATGGCCCGAGGAGCTCCCGTAGCCCGTCGAGGACGACGCCCGGAACCCTAGACCCACCCGAGCGCGCGGGCAACGGCGAACAGGAACGCCGCCCCGAAGACGGCGAGCCACAAGGTGAAGCCCACCCCTCCGCCGCCGGTCAGGGCCTTCGGAGCCTTGGACGGGTCCGTGATCCAGGCCACGCGGGCAGGCCCCACGAGGCGCACGCGCCACTTCGCCCGACCCTTGCAGTGCGCCCCGAGCGCCGAGCGAACGACGTTGCCGAGCACTCCCCGCCCCACGCTGTGCCGACCCTGGCCCACCACGAAGACGAGGCCGCCGGCTCGCGGGGGTCCCTGGGCCACGACCGCGTCGACGGCCTTGCGCGCGTTCCCGGCCTTCAGATCGTGAAGGTCCACGACCACCACGCCCTGCTCCTCGCCGACGTGGGTCTTGGCCCGCCACGGTCGCTCCTTGGCCCACGGCTGGTCCCGCGCGGCCTTCTCGACGCCCACCAGCGCCTTCCGCAGCCGGTCGACCTCGCTCACGCACTCCGCCGTGCACGGCGGATGAACCGGGTCCAGGGATGCAGGCGAAGCGCCGCCGCGTCAGTCGCCTCGAGCCCCTCGGCGAGCTTCAGGATCATCTGGTCGGCCTCGTCGAAGGCCGCCCCCGCGGGCTTGCCCATCGACTCGAGGTACCGCCCCCGCGCGATCTGCCGCTCGATCCTGGCGCACGCCGTGGGCTGCCCCTCGAGCCACTCCTCGACGGGAGCAAAGACCTTGTCGGGGTCTACCGTGTCGCTCATCGCCCGGGCCTGGGCGATGCACGCACTGGCCAGCGCCGGCAGGTCGCCGGCGAGCCGCAGGGCGGCCAGCGCGGTCTGGAACACCCTCACCGCGGCGCGCTGATCCCCCCCCGACCACATCGCCTCGGCCTCCAGCGCGCGCGCCACCTCGCCGGTGACCGTGAGGCCCGCAGGGATCGCCGTGTCGCGAACGTCCGCCAGCGTCGTGATGGCCTCCTCGAACAGCCCCGAGGCCAACAGGATCCGGCCCCACACGAGGTTCGCCTCCAGCCGCAGGTCCAGATGCTCGTCGCGGCGGACCGTCGCGGCCAGCTCGTCTACGCACTCCTGGGCTCGGCCGAGGCGGCCGAGCTCGATCTCGCACCACGCGTTGGAGAGCAGCAGCTTCACGTAGAAGCTCGGCACCTCGCTCTCTCGCATGGCGGGCATCTGGGCGTGCAGCAGGTCGAGCGCCGTGGAGAACCGACCTTGCAGGCGCAGGGTCTGCGTGTACAGCGGGATCGTCTCGGCGAGGCCCTCGAGGTCGTCCGCCTGCCCGAAGCGCTGCATCGCGCTGCGCGAGGTTCGCTCGGCCTGGGACAGGTGCCCGTGCGCGAGCTCCCAGGCCGCGACCCCGGCGTCTGCTCGAGCCTGGGCGAGGGGCTCGCCCACCGAGCCCGCGAGGCGCCGGGCGCGCCCGTGCCAGTGCGCCGCCTCGTCCATGCGACCGGCCATCCGCGCAGACCACCCCAGGTACGTCGCAATGCGGGAGCCGAGCGGCGTGGGATCGTGGCTCTCGACCTGCGCCCAGGCGTCCTCGAGGTGCGCTCTGAAGTTGGGAAAGTGACCGATGTTTCGCTGCATCCGCGCACGAGTGAGCAGGATCTCGGCTCGGGAGTGCCGCGCGTCGGGTTCTGCCTGCGGCGCATCGGCATAGAGCGCCTCGGCCCGGTTGAGGGACTTCACGGCCTGTGCGTCGGTCGGGCGTGCAGCGAGCACGCAGGCCGCGTGGACCAGGTAGAGCTCCGCGCGCAGGAGCGCGTGCCCGGCCACGTGCTCGAGCTCCACGACGACCTCGTCGAGCACCTCGAGTGCGGACATCGGGCGGTCCGTGACGTAGTGGTGCAGGGCCCAGTCCCGGGCGCGAAGCATGGCCTCCTCGAGTCTTCCCACTCGCAGGAGCAGCTGAATCTGCGCGGCAAACGCCGGCTCGTCCGCCAGCGCAGCCGACAGCAGCCGCTCCAGCACCCTCCGCCGGCTCGCGCCGATCTGCTCCAGCACCACGGGCTCAGCGAGCCCGTGCCGCCACCTCACATAGGCCTCGTCGCCGTCCACCACGTGGATCCAGCCTCGCTCGGCGAGCTCTCCGAGCGCCGGTCGGAGCTCGTCGGGCTCGAGCTGCAGCGCGGCAGCGAGCGTGCCGAGCGAGGCCTCCCCGCCCCCGATCGACAGCGCCTCGAGCACGCGCCGACGATCCGCGGGGAGGCTGGCCAGGTCCGCCAGCACCCGCTCCCTCGCCAGCTCCGGCACGGCGATCCGGAAGCTGTCCTGCCGCGCCCACTCGATGCGGTTCTGGTCTCGACTCCGCACCCGCAAGATGCCGCTGGCGACGAGCCCCTTCACGACAGACTCGACGTAGGTGGGCAGGCCGCCCGACGCACGATGGATCTGTCGCGCGATGTGGGCGGGTGGAGGCCGACGATGCAGCAGGCCGCCCACGAGCAGGGCGACCTCCCGCTCCCCCATCGGAGGCAGGTAGACCCGCTCGGCGTCGTGCAGGCGAATCTGGGCCATCGACCCTGGCTGATCCGCGCTCTCGGTGGCATCGCCGAGGAACAGGACCGGGGCGTGCACCGCGCGAAGGTCGCTGCGAAGCGACACCAGCGCCTCGAAGCCTGCCGCCCCGGCCTGCTGGAGGCCGCGCACGAACACCACCACCGGCTCTCCGTCCACGCTCGTGCGGAGCTGCAGGAGAATCGCGCCCGCCGTCGCGATGGTCTCCAGCCGGTCCGACAACGCCCGGCTTCGGCTGCGGAGCGCCTCCTCGAGCGCCAGAGCGGGCTCCTCGAGCCCCTCCACGCCGTGATCGAACGACCGCATGACCGATCGGAGAGTGGCACCGAGCTGGTCGATGTCCTGGGACCCTGATCGGAAGAAGAGGTTGAAGCTGCGCCAGCCCCGCGCGTGGACCTCCCGCTCCATGGCCTTGAGGACCTGATGCCGCCCCGATCCCTGCAGCCCCACGACGAGGGCCATGGCCGCGGCCTGGGAGGCGCCGCGGTCGAGAAAGCCCCAGAGCTGCCGGATCTGGTCTTCACGGCCGACCAGTCGCTCGTGCCCCCGGTCGACGTCGAGGGTTCCTGGAAGCAGCAGTGGCCGCCCGGCGACCTCCTCCAAGGCATCCGCGACCTCGCGGCCGGACGGCGGACGGTCATCGGGGGACTTCTCGAGGAGGGCGAAGATGATCTGCTCGAGCCCGGCCGGAAGCCGAGGCGCGAGTGACCGAGGGGCCGGAGGAGGGACCTTGATGTGCTGACGCGCGAGCTCCGAGAGTGCCTCGCTCTCGAACGGCCGCTTGCCGGTAGCGAGCCGAAACAGCAAGACCCCGAGGCTGTACAGGTCCGCGCGGTGGTCGACGGGCTGGTTGAGCAGCTGCTCGGGCGACGCATAGGCGAACGTGCCGATGAACTCCCCCTCGCGGGTGATCGCCTGCACCGGGTCGCTGACCCGCGCGGTCCCGAAGTCGATGAGCTTGACGCGGCTGTCCGGGAGGACGAGGACGTTGGCCGACTTGAGGTCACGGTGGACCAGCCCGCGCTGGTGGATGTGGTCCAGGGCCAGCGCGAGATCGTGGGCCAGGCGGAGCACCTCGTCGGTCCGCTCGTCGGAGCCCGGCTTCCCGCAGCGCTTGGCGTAGGCCTGGATCGCGAGACCCTCCACGAGCTCCATCGACAGCCACGGCAGCGCGCCGTGCAGCCCGTAGTTGTAGACGCGGACGATGTTCGGGTGATTGAGGCGGATCATCGCCTCGTACTCCCGATTGAAGCGTGGAAGCGCGCCTCCGGTCTGCGTGAGCAGCTTCACCGCGAGGTGCTCGCCGGTGCGGCGCTCCTCGACCTCGTAGACCTCGGCCATGCCGCCGCGCGCGATCGGGCGCAGCACCCGGTACGGACCGATCACCTGCGGTAGGGTGAACTCCGCAGCGGGGCTCACCGGGCTGCGGCCCGAAGTCCCTGGCGAATCCGGGTGGACCAGGGGTGTACGCGAAGCGCAGCCCGGTCGGTGTCGTTCAGCGATGTGGCCAGGACGTTGAGGACCATGGCTGCTTCCCGGTAGGCTTGGCGCGAAGCTTCCTCTGCCCCGCGGGCGTGATGCCACTCACCACGCGCGAGCTGTTCTTCTAACCGGAGCAACGCCATCGGCTCCTCCTGCAGGAGCCGGCCGACTGGACGGAAGATCTCCTGCGGATCCTGACGGGTCGCCAGCGTGCGGGCGCGGCACCGAACGCCTTCGGCGAGCACCGTCAGGTCTCCCGCGCCGAGCAGCCCGAGCACCGCGGACTGGAACAGCGAGGCCGCAGTGGCGTGATCGCCCAGCTGGTGCAGGGTCTCCGCCAGCGACGCCCGCGCTCGCTCCGCGAGCACGATCAGCTCCGCGTTGCGCGCGCTTCGCTGGACCTCCTGGAGCAGGTAGGCCGCCGACCGCAGCTGGCCCGAGGCGAGCATGATCCGCCCCGTGAGCAGCTTCGTCTGCAGGCGTAGGTGCAGATGCTCCCCCCGGCCCACCGCCGCCGCCAGCTCGTCGGTGTACTCCTGGGCCCGGCCCAGCCGAGACAGGTCCAGCTCGACCCAGGCCGCGGCCTGGAGTAGCTCCACGTAGGGCGCAGGATCCTGGCTCTGGCTGGCCTCGGGGAGGCGCTGGTGCAGCTGCGAGAGCGCCTCCGAGTAGCGGCCCTGGAGCCGAAGCACGTTGGTCCACTGGGCCAGCGCTCGCCAGAAGCCAGGATCGTCGCCGGCCTGCCGGAAGTCGTCGAGGGCCAGGCTGTAGGCCTGTTCGGCGTCGGCGAGCTGACCTCGCGCGGTCATGCAGGCGGCCGACTGCAGGACGGCCTCGCCGAGTAGCGCGAGGTCGCCGCTGTCCTGGCCCGCCCCGAGCGCACGCTCGACCCAGGTCTCGGCGCGTCCGAGGTCGCCGTGCCAGCGATAGCTGCGCGCGAGCTCTGTCGCGAGCGCGGCGGCCAACGGGGCGTGGTCGAGCGTGGACCCCCGACCCCACCCCTGGAGGAGGTACTTGCGGTAGTTCCCGTAGTGGCCGATGGCCATGAAGAGGCGAGCCTGCGCCAGATCGAGCCGCGCCTGCGTCAGCTCGCTGCCCTCCTCCTCGGCGAGAGCCCGCGCCCGCGCCAGCAGCTTGCCGTTCTCCGGATCGGTGGGTCGGACCCGGCGCAGACAGTCCGCGAAGCACAGGAGCAGCTCGATCCCGTCGGCGCCGATCTCCGCTTGGCCAAGCGTCCTGACGACCGGCTCGAGCGTCTCGAGCGCGCTCCGGACCTCGTGACCCTTCAGCAATGCGCGAGCCAGCGCAACCGCCGACCGCGCGGCCTGGTCGTGCTCGCCCACCTCGACGAGGGCATGCACGGCACCCTTGCTCGGCGGCAGCTCGCCGCTGGCTTCGGCCAGCCGCCGCCGCAGCACGCACGCGCGCGCGGGGTGCATCACGTCCGCGACGAGGCGAGGCATCCAGGGATGGCGCCACTCGAGGGGTCCCTCGCCGCTGGGTCGATAGACGACGACGCCCGCCTCGTGGAGCTCCTCCAGCACGGTCTGGACCTCCGCGGGACGCCAGCCCGTCATCTGGGCCAGGGTGGCCGTGCACTTCGCGTCGTCGGCCACGACGATGGCCTCGACGATGCGAAGCCACGCCACCGGCAGCCCCCGCAGGGCACGCTCGGCGTTCTTGACCGCCGCGTCTGGAGCGGGCACCTCAGTGGCCTCGTCCGCCCAGAGCAGTCGGTTGTCCTGGGCCTCGAGCCCTCCGCTCGCCACCATTCGCTGGACCGCCTGCTCGACGTACAGCGGCTGGCCGGCGGTCACCGTGTGCAGACGCCGGGACAGCTCTGCCGATGGGGGCCGGCGACCTAGCATGTTCCCCACGGCGACCGCGACCTGGGTCGGACTGAGTGAGGTGAGCGAGATCACGTGGCCGTGGGTCAGCGCACGCGCGAACGGAGCCTTCTGAAGTGTCGAAGCCCGAATCGACGCGACCAGCCGGAACGAGTGCCGCTCGCCCTGGAGCGCCCGGCTCATCGCGGCCAGCAGCTCCAGCGTGAACGGATCCGCACGATGGACCTCCTGGATCAGCAAGAGCGCCCCTTGGCCGCCCCGGGTGCGCAGCCGCGCGAGGTCCGCCGCGGCCTGGCGAAGCCGTGCTCGCTCGAGCGGCTGGGCGAGCGCCGGCCCCGCCGAGCACCGTCGCAGCACGTCGACCAGCGGCTCGGCCTGGGCGACGTCGTCGCAATCCTGGGCCATCTGCACCAGCGTGGCGACGAGTCGCTTGAGCGCATCGCCACGGCGCAGCATGCACAGGTAGGCCCCCCAGGCCCGGTCGGCGGCCTCTTGCTGGAGGGTGTCGAGAAAGCGCACGCGGTCGCTGCCGTCCTCGCCCGACACGACCACGAGGGTCGAGGCGTCGTCGGTATCGAAGTAGTCCCACAGCGCCCGGCGCTCCGCACCGCGACTGGCCGAGGTGATCTCATGGATCGCGAGGCGCGACCTTGCCGAGAACGGGCGCCCGTGGAGGTGCTCGAGGGCTCGCGCCACCTCCTCCGCGGAGGTCGGCCGCTGGTCCGGCCGCTTCGCCAGCAAGGACAGGATCACCCGACACAGCTCCTCGGGCAGATCCGAGACGAGGCCCCGGGGATCCGGAGGGGCTTCCCGCAGATGAGCGCGCACGAGCTGCTCGCTGTCGCGACTGTTGAACGGCCGGCGGCCCGTCGCCAGCCGGAACAGGAGCACGCCGAGGCTGTAGAGGTCCGACCGGTGGTCGATGGCCTTGCCCATGATCTGCTCGGGCGACGCATAGGCGAAGGTGCCGACGAACTCCCCTTCCTGTGTGATCCGCTGGCCGTCGATGAGGTGTGCGGCCCCGAGATCGAGCACCTTGATGCGGTCGTCAGGAAGGACCAGCACGTTGGCGCTCTTGACGTCTCGGTGGACCAGCTTGCGATCGTGGATGTAGTTGAGCGCCATCGCGACGTGGTAGCCCATGCGCAGCACCTCTCGGAGGCGCTGCGGCGTGCCCGGCTGCCCGATGCGCTTGATGTGTGACTGGGCGGGCACGCCCCGGAGCAGCTCCATCGTGAGCCACGGGTGGCCTTGGTGCAGACCATAGTGGTACACGCGCACGATGCCCGGATGGTTGAGGCGGGTCATCGCCTCGTACTCTCGGTCGAACCTGTCGAGCGCCGCCCGGACGGCCACGAGCAGCTTGAGCGCGAGGCGCTCCTCACTCGCGGGGTCCTGTACCTCGTAGACCTCGGCCATTCCCCCCACGGCGATGGACCGGAGCACCCGATAGGGCCCGATATACTCGGGAATCAGCGCCATGGGGCGCGCCCTCCCCACCGTGGGCCGTGGCTGCGCGACACTTCGGTCGCACCGAAGGGCTCGCGGCACCCCGAAGGCCCGTCCGTCCAATGGCACGAGGCGTGCAGAGCCGGTGCCCGAGCGCTCGCTGCGGCCAGCGCAACCAGTTCGGACGGCGCCTCCGCCACTTCAATCCCCGCGCACCGGCGGGGGCCCGTCCAATCTCTTCGTGCGAGAGCGCGAAGGCCGGCGGCACGGGGCTCATCACTATCCCCGCACCCAATCAGGCTCTGTGCCGTCGGCCACCCTCCGCGCGCCTCGATCCGATAAGCTGGGGCTCCCGAGTCGGGTGACGAATGCACGACGACCACCGCTACGACGGCGCCGGAGACGCGTCCCGCTGGGGCGGGATGAGCACGATGTCGGTGGTGCTGCCCTTCGCAGCCACCATCGTCTCGCTCGTCTTCGGCATGTTCATCGGCGGCGCCGCCGTCTGGATCGCCAGGCCGTCGCATCGGCCGATCGACTACATGCAAACCGCATCCTTGGCTGAGCTTCAGCTCGTGTGCGAGCCGGTGGTCGAGGAGACGAAGAATCAGTTGACGAGAATCAAGGGCGAGATCGCCGATCTGAAGGACGAGGTCCGTCAGAAGGAGGCGATCGTGGCCGAGCTGCGAGAGCAGGTCGGCGCGCGCGAAGCGGACGAGAGCAAGGGTCGAGTCCTGGCCTCCAAGCTGCGCCAGGCGAGGGAGGAGCTCGCGGAAGCAAGGCTCGAGCTCAAGATGCTGCGCGAGGTCAAGGATCAGCTCGTCGACCAGCTCACGGCAACTCAGCAGCGGCTGGACAAGACCGAGTCGGACCTGCAGGCACAGGTCGCGATCACCGACGCTCTTCGGACCGACAACCTGGAATTGAAGTCGGACATGGTCGTCCACCGCTGGTTCCGGATGATCACCGAGGCCCAGCTGGACATCTGCGAGAAGGGCAGCCGTCGGCGCACCGAGGCGTGCCGAGAGAGCGTCGTCTCGGCGCTGTCGGACATCCGTCGCGAGTTCGTCCACTGCGTCCGCTCGGAGCAGGCCGCGCCGACCGTCGAGGAGCTCCCCCGAGATGCCCCTCTTCCGCAGTTCGCGCGCATGCTCCAGTCCGACGACCGCCGGCTCCAGGGGTTCTACGTGCAGCTGTGCGACCCCACCTTGCCGGAAGCGCCGGTGCTCGAAGCGAGTGCGCTCGGCGGCTGACGATGGCGGCCGATCGATGGGGCTCGGGTACCCACCTCCGGAGTGCCTCGTGAACGACCCTCGCTTGACCCGTGCCCTGCTCGCCCTCGACGGGCTGTCTGTCGGTGATGCTTTCGGCGAGCGCGCCTTTGTGGACCCTGCCTTCGTGTGGCGACGAGAGCTGCCCGGCGGAGCCCCGTGGCCCTGGACCGACGACACCGCGATGGCGGTGTCCCTGGTCGAGACGCTGATCGACCAGGCGACCATCGCACAAGCACAGCTGGCGAGCCGCTTCGCCGAGCGGTTCGTCGCCGAGCCCCGCCGCGGCTACGGCGCGGGAGCGGCGCGGTTGCTGTTCCGCGTGGCCGCAGGAGCCCCGTGGGCGCAGGAGGCGGCGAGCCTGTTCGGCGGCACCGGCTCCTACGGCAACGGGGCCGCCATGCGGGTCGCTCCCCTCGGGGCATGGCTGGCGGGCGAGCCGACGACACGCGTAGCGGAGCTCGCGGCGCGCCAGGCGGAGGTCACCCACACCCACCACGAGGGGGTCCAGGGCGCCATCGCGGTCGCCCTCGCCACGGCGATGCTGGCCGGCTCCCCGCCGCTCACCGGCCGCGGGCTGATCGCGGCGGTAGCGGACGCCCTGTCGCCCTCGGAGGTCCGAGACCGCCTCCAGCAGGCCGTCGACATCCCCCCCGAGGACCTGCTGTACGCGGCGCGGTCCCTCGGCTCGGGCCAGCAGGTCGCCGCGTTCGACACCGTGCCCTTCTGCGTGTGGGTGGCCGCGCACCACGCCGACGACTTCGCGGAGGCCTTGTTCACCACGGCGGCGGCCTTCGGCGACGTCGACACCACGTGCGCGATCGTGGGCGGGATGGTGGCGCTGCCCTCCGGCCGGCCACCGGCGGCCTGGCTGGCGCGGAGAGAGCCCCTTCCGGCTCTCGGACGGCCGGCGCCGTGACGCGGAGACCCCAGATCGCCGTGTGCGGGCCGGGCGAGGCCGCGGGCGAGGTGCTCGCGACGGCCGCAGACCTCGGCCGCGCGCTCGTGGACGAGGGCTGGCGGGTGGTCTGCGGTGGGCGGGGCGGCGTGATGGCCGCGGTCGGACAGGGCGCCCGCTCATCGGCGCGGTGGTCGGGCGGAGACGTGGTCGGAATCCTGCCCGGGACCGACCCCGCCGCCGCCAACGCCTACGTCGACGTGGTCCTGCCCACGGGGCTCGGCCACGCCCGGAATGCACTCGTGGTCGGAGCCGCCGACGTGGTCGTGGCCATGGGCGGCCGCAGCGGCACGCTGTCGGAGATCGCGCTGGCGTGGACCCTCGGCAAGCCGGTGGTCGCCCTGTGCCCGCCAGCCTGGTCGTCGGCTCACGGCGGGTGGGCTTCCCGCCTCGCGGGAGCCCCGGTCGACGACCGCCGCGACGAGCCCGTCCACCCGGCGACGAGCGTGCCCGAGGTCGTCCAGGCGGTACGCGCGCTCCTGGGCTGACGCCGGAATCGGCCCACGGCGCGCGACCGAGCGCGGAGGCGCCGGGGTTTCCAGGTGGATCAGCGCACGCGGAGCGGGTCCGCGTCGGCGGCGGACACCGTCACGTGGAGATCCGCGAGGGTCGCCCGCATGCGATCACGGTAGCGCGGCAGGTACCCGCGCTCCGTGTGGGTGTGGTCGGTGAGGATCACGGCTCGCCCCGCGGCGGTGTGGGCAAGCACGTCGTGATGCCGCATCTCCCCCGTGAGCAGGAGGTCGGCGCCGTCCGCCCCGCCGGCGAGCACCGAGCCCCCCGCGCCTGGGCACACGGCCACCGACCGCACGTCGAAGTCGGGGGACGCCGGGCTCGCCACGCGGACATGGGAGAGCCGAAGGTGCCGCTTGACAGCCTCGACACAGTCCTCGAAGGACCGCGCGCGCTCGAGCTGCGCCCGGCGCCCGAGCCCTGCCGCCGCGTCCTGCGCATCCGGCTCGAGCGGGCGGACCTCGACGACTCGCCCGAACGCCTCCAGGAGCCAGTCGTTGACGCCTCCGGGCACGGCGTCCAGCGCCGTGTGCGGGCTGTAGACATGAATCCCGGCGCGCACCAGGCGGAGGATCCTCCGCCCCACGGCATCCTGCTCGCGGAGGGCACGGAGTCCCTGGAAGATCGGCGGGTGGTACGCGACCAGCACATCCACGCCTGCCGCCCTGGCCTCCTCGACGACCGCCTCGGTGGCGTCGATGCAGAGGAGCGCCCGGCGGACTGCGCGAGTACCCTCGACCAGCAGGCCCACGTTGTCCCAGTCCGCCGCGAGGCGGAGCGGCGCGAGGCGCTCGAGCGTGTCCAGCAACGCAGGCAGGCCGATCACGCCTCGTCCTCGGCGACCAGAGCCTCGCGCTCCGCTCGCCAGCGCTCGAGCAGCGCCGGCATCTCCCGCTCGAAGAAGGCGTAGAGTGCCTTGAGCAAGCGCAGTCGTCGGCGTGGCTCGGGGTCGGGGGGCAGAAGCCGGAGACCCCGCTCCGCGAGTGGGCGAAACGCCACCATCCCCTCCATCTTCGCAGCGAACAGCTTCTCGAAGCCGTCTTCGCGGAGGCGGAAGTAGGTCGAACGTGCGCCGGGCGCGGGCACGCGCTCGAGGAGTCCCGTGCGCACGAGCAGTCGCGTCATCGTGCTGACCGAGGCCTTGCTGACGCCGAGCTCCTCGGACAGCTCCACGGCAGAGCGGGCGGGCGGGTGCACACGAGGAGCAGACCCAGGATTCGCCCTGCAATGCGCGGCACGCCGGACCGTTCGAAGAACAGCGCCACTTCCTCGACGTACTCCGCGATCGCATCTGCGCCGGCGGTGTCGGACTTCATGGGAACAGCCTATCATTCGCGCGTCCGGTCGCTCCGGCGGTCCTGGGTTGTGCTACCACTCTTCGAGCAACCGAGGTCCACTGGTGAACGTCGCGCGGCTTCTGATGCTGATCGGCTTCGTCGGGCTCGCTCTGCCCGGCGTCGCCATGGTGGTGTGGGCCCGGGCGGAGAGCGCGGCTCTGCTGGGCGAGCCCGTGCCCGTCGAGCATCCGCCCCGCACCATCTCCGAGCCAGTGTCGCTAGAGCGAGGCGAGCATCTCGTTCGCCACGTCCTCGACTGTGGGGGTTGCCACGGCGACGACCTGGCCGGCAAGCCGGTCCTCGACCACTGGATGCTCGGGCAGTTCTACGCGCCCAACCTCACCACCGGAGAGGGTGGCCTCGGCGGCGAGCTGACCACCGAGGGATGGGACAAGGCGATACGACACGGGGTCGGGCCCGACAATCGGCCTCTGATCTACCATCCGGCGCGTCGCTATGCGGCGCTGTCCGATCAGGATCTCGAGTCGGTCATCCGCTACCTGGAGCAGGTCCCCCCCAAGGGCAGGGAGATGCTGGACAGTCGGCCCGGTCCGATGTTCCGCCTCCTCCTGGCCGCTGGCGTGCTCCAGCTCGACGCCCGACTCGTCGACCACTCAGCGACTCATCGGTGGCCGGAGGCGGGGGCCACAGCCGAATACGGGGCGTACCTTGCCCGCCTGGCCGGCTGCCACGACTGTCACGGGTCGCAGCTCGAGGGCCGCCTCGGTCCTCCGGGCGCTCCCGCTGCTCCGGCCATTCACCAGGCAGCGCTTCAGTCCTGGTCGCGCGTCGACCTCGGCCGAGCGCTCCGAGACGGCGTCACGCCCTCGGGCCAGCGCCTTAGCCCCTACATGCCCTGGCCGGCCTACGAAGGTCTCACCGAAGACGAGGTGACCGCTCTGTGGCGTTACCTTCAAGGGGAAGGTCCACCCGACGGTTAGCCCCGAGACGAGCGGCGCGGAATGAGTTTCCTCACGCGCGTGTCGCACAGAGTGGCGCCTGCCGGGTGACAATGTACGCAGGAGGCTGCACAGTATGCTCAGCATCGACCGTGACCTCGGCCGATTTCGGGACATCGTCAAGGGTCGGGTCCGCAAGGACCTCCGGCGGTACATGTCCAGCGGCGAGCTCGTGGGTCGCCGCGGCAAGGAGATGGTCAGCATCCCTTTGCCGCAGATCGGAATTCCTCGCTTGCGCTACGGCGACAACAACCAGGGCGTCGGCCAGGGCGAAGGTGACCAGGGAGACGGCGCAGGTGAGGGCCCTCGAGCTGGCGACGCGCCGGGCGACCACATGCTCGAGGTCGAGATCACCGTAGAGGAGCTGGCCGAGATCCTCGGTGAGGAGCTCGAGCTCCCGCGGATCGAGCCGAAGGGCGAGCGCGAAGCCGCCGCCGAGAAGGCGCGCTACACCGGCATCTCGAACATCGGCCCGGAGTCGCTCCGCCACAACAAGCGCACGTTCAAGCAGGCGCTGAAGCGCAGCATCGCGAGCGGCACGTACGATCCGCGCCGACCCATCGTGGTGCCCGTCAAGGAAGACAAGCGCTATCGTACGTTCGAGTACGACAAGCAGCCTCGCTCCGCCGCGGTGGTCGTCTACATGATGGACGTCAGCGGGTCCATGGGGCGGGAGCAGAAGGAGATCGTGCGGAGTGAGGCGTTCTGGATCGACACGTGGCTCCGCTACAACTACGACGACGTGGAGACGCGGTTCATCATCCACGATGCGACCGCTCGGGAGGTCGACCGAGAGACCTTCTTCCGCACTCGCGAGTCCGGGGGGACCCTGATCAGCAGCGCCTACAAGCTCTGCCTCGAGATCCTGGAGCGGGAGTACCCGCCGAGCGAGTGGAACGTGTACCCCTTCCACTTTTCCGACGGCGACAACTGGTCGCAGTCCGACACGCGTACCTGCGTCGACATGCTACGCTCCCGGCTGATTCCGATCGCGAACCAGTTCAGCTATGCGCAGGTCGACAGCCAGTACGGCTCTGGCCAGTTCATCAAGGACCTCGCGGATGCGTTCGAAGACGAGGAGGCCGTGTGCCTCTCGCGCATCCCGAACCGGGAGTCCATCATGGACTCGATCAAGGAGCTGCTCGGCCGCGGCCGATGACGCTCGATACAAGTCTTCGACCACCTCCTCCTGCCGATCTCCCATCGTGACCCTCGACCAGGCCGCTCGCGCCTGCGGCCCGCTCCCGTAGCCGCCGCGCGCGTGCCTGACCGATGGCAGATCCCCGCTTTCTCACTCCTGGAGGCCCCTGGATGGGCAGAACCAGCACCCGTATGCTCCGAGAGGGGCGCAAGCTCGCGCCCGAGCTCGTCGACGCGCGGAACTACATCCGCGACCTCGCGGCGGGGCATGGGCTGGATTTCTTCGAGACCATCTTCGAGATGGTGACCTACGAGGAGATGAACATGCTGGCCGCCTATGGCGGGTTCCCCACGCGGTACCCGCACTGGCGCTTCGGCATGGAGTACCTCGAGATGCAGAAGTCGTACGAGTACGGCCTCTCGAAGATCTACGAGATGGTGATCAACACCGACCCTTCTTACGCCTACCTGCTCGACAACAACCTGCTCGTCGACCAGAAGCTGGTGATGGCCCACGTGTACGGCCACGTCGACTTCTTCAAGAACAACCTCTGGTTCGCGCACACCAACCGGCGCATGCTCGACCAGATGGCGAACCACGCGAGCAAGGTGCGCCGGGTAGCCGACCGACAAGGGCAGAACGAGGTCGAGCAGTTCATCGACCAGGTGCTGTCGATCGACAACCTGATCGACCCCTACCTGCCGCACATCAAGCGGCAGCGCACGGTCACCGAGGAAGACATCGAGAAGGCGGAGACCGACGGTCGCGTGTCGAAGCTCCCGGCCAAGTCGTACATGGACCCCCACATCAACCCCCCGGAGTTCCTGGAGGCCCAGCGGCAGCGAAAGCAGGACGAGCTGGACCGCATGCGGTCGTTCCCCGAGGAGCCGGTGCGGGACATCCTCGGCTTCATCCTGCGTCACGCCCAGATGCCCCGCTGGAAGCAGGAGATCATGGGCGTGATCCGTGACGAGGCGTACTACTTCGCGCCACAGGGTCAGACCAAGATCATGAACGAGGGGTGGGCCACCTACTGGCACACCACGATGATGACGCAGGACATCCTGTCCGACGACGAAGTCATCGACTACGCCGACCACCACTCGGGCACCGTCTACCAGCAGCCCGGGCGGCTCAACCCCTACAAGATGGGCGTCGAGCTGTTCCGTCACATCGAGGAGCGCTGGAACAAGGGCCGCTTCGGCAAGGACTGGGCCGAGTGTACCGACCCCCGCGAGCAGCAGGCCTGGGACACAGGCGCCGGCCTCGGCCGGGAGAAGATCTTCGAGGTGCGTCGTACGCACAACGACATCACCTTCCTCGACACCTTCCTCACCGCCGACTTCTGCCGGGAGATGGGCTTCTTCACTACGAAGTACGACCCAAAGGCGGGCGAGTGGGTCATCGACAGCCGCGAGTTCGAGGATGTGAAGCGGCAGCTGCTCCAGATGCTCGCCAGCCGCGGCACACCACGGGTCTACGTCGTCGACGGCAACCACGCGAACCGCGGCGCGATGCGGCTGTGGCATCAGCACGAGGGCCTCGACATCCAGCTCGACTGGGCCCGGGTGACCATGGCCAACCTCCAGGTCCTCTGGGGTCGGCCCGTCCATCTCGACACCCAGGTCGACAACAAGCCGATTCGGCTGTCGCACGACGGCAGCGAGTTCAAGCGAACCAAGCGAAAGCCCACGGACGACGAAGCATGAGCAGCCACCGACCCGACAACCTCGACGACGCACTCGACGCGCTGGGCGACGAGCCGGGCACGGTGTCCGTGGACCGGGAGGGATCGCAGGCCGAGGTGGACGTCGTCGACGCCGACCGGCTGGGCGTGCGCGTGAAGGGCGTGCGGATCCGCCGCGACCGCGTCGTGGACGTGGAGCAGGAGGCGCGCGCCCTCCCCGACCGGCTACGGTCGCTCTCCGAGCCGGTGGAGCCCGTGGAGGTCGCGCCCGACCTGGGCGGCGCAACCCTCCGTAGCAAGCCGCACCGCGGGGAATACTACGAGGTCGACGTCGAGCCGAGAGGGGTGGACATCCGCCGCAACCGGGTCGACGAGCATGGTGAGCGCCATGCGACCGACTGGACGATGACCCGCGAGCAGCTGGATCGTCTCATCGACGAGGCCGACGGCCCCGAGGACCGCGTGGACGACCGCTCCGCTACGTGAGCGAGTAAGCGAGCACCATCCCGGCAAGCGCGAGCAGGAGCGAGATCGCGGCCGCCGCGACGGCCACGATCGGCCACACCGGCGGCGGCGGCCCCGCCGGCCCGGGCAGGGGCTCGGGGCGCGCGGGTACCTCCACTGCCGAGGCGGGGCGCGAAAGCGAGGCCGGAGCGGCCACCACGTCGACCGACGTGTGCCGCAGAGACGGGGGCGGGGGAAGCGAAGGCGGCCCGCCGCGCGAACGCGTCGGAACGGGTGGCGAGCGGCCGAGCCGTGCTCCCGAATCGGCTGCATCCTCCTCCCGCGTGGGCAGCGGCTCCGGATCCTCCTCATCGTCCGAAACCTGGGCTTCAGCTGGCCTCTCGGGGAGGAACCCGACGAGATCAGGGTCCTCGAGCAGGCGGGCGACGAGCGCGTCGGTCGATGGGGGCCGCAGCTCGGGATCCGGATCCAGCAGGTCGGCGACCACCCCGACGAGCGACGCGGGGACCTCCGCGGGCAGTGGCGCATACTCGCCCGCGACCACGCGGCGGTACACCTCCATCAGGTCGCTGCCCGGGAAGGCTCGCGCCCCCGTGAACATCTCGTAGAGGATGCAGCCGAGCGCGAAGAGGTCCGCTCGGGCATCGACCTGGCCCACGCCCCGGAACTGCTCGGGAGGCATGTACGGGGGGCTGCCGAACGTGGTCCCCACCTCGGTGACCTCGTCGAGCTCGGGGAGTCGAAGCTTGCCCAGCGCAAACCCGGCGACCTTCGGGTGCCCCTGAAGGGTCACGAGCACCTTGGACGGCTTGAGGTTTCGATGGATCAGGCCCACCCGATGGGCCGCCGCGAGCCCGCGAGCGATCGACAGGAACATCGGCAGGATGCGCCCCGGAGAGCGATCGCCGCGCCGCAGCCACTCCGCCAGGTTGCCGCCCGCTACGTACTCGCTCACCACCCCGAGCCGCCCTTTCACGTCGAGCAGCTCTGAGACGGTCACGAGGTTCGGATGGGAGAGCTCCTTCAGCACCTGCGCGGAGCGCCGAAAGCGCGCGTCGAAGTCCTGCAGCGCGACCACGAGCACGCGGAGCACGCCGGTCGGCTCGCCCTGACCGTCCGTGAGCAACCAGGTGGCGGCGAGAGGCCCCTCCCCGAGCTGGCGCCCCACCACGTGTTCACCAATTGCCTCGCCGGCCAGCAGCACGTCGCCTACACTCCAGCGGATACCCGCCGTATCCCACCTACCCGAGCGACACCATGAACCTCGCCCTCGGTCCCCGGATGGTCGTGGTGGGAACCCAGAAGCTGGTCCTGCAGCCCCCGGCGCGGATCGAGGCCGTCCTCGCGCGCGCTGTCGAGCTCGGCGTGGACTGGCTCGACACCGCCGACGTGTACGGCGCCGCGCCGGGCGATGGGGAGCGGCTCCTCGCCGGCGTGGCACGCCGCGTGCGGGTGTGTACCAAGGGGGGTCTCGTCCGGCGCGGAGCTCGCTGGCTCCCCGACGGGCGCGCACGCCACCTGCTGGAGGCCGCGGAGGCAAGCCGGGCTCGCCTCCGCGTGGAGGCCATCGACTTGTACCTGCTCCACGTCCCCGACCCCCGGGTGCCCCTGCGCACGAGCCTGGGCGCCCTCGCCCGACTGCAGCAGGACGGCGTGGCGCGGGCTGTGGGGCTGTGCAACGTGACCCTGGGGCAGCTCCGGCAAGCCACCGACCACATCGAGGTGGCTGCGGTCCAGGTACCCCTGGGGCTGACGGATCCGAGCAGCATCCGGTCGGGGGTGATCGAGACGTGCCTGGCGCGGGGCATCCCCATCCTGGGGTACCGCCCGCTCGGCGAGGCCAAGGGCCTGCGCCGACTCCGCGGCCACCCGCGTGTGCAGCAGGCCGCTCACGAGCGAGGAGTGGCCGCAGCGGAGCTCGTGCTCGCCTGGATCTCCGACCTCGGTGTCACCCCGCTGCCCGGGCCCACGCGGCCCGAAACGCTCGAGAGCTGCGCGCGTGCCCCGTCGATCACGCTCACCGACGACGAGCGAGGGATCCTGGATGCGCTTCGGCCTGAGACCGCCCAGCTGCGCCGTCCTCGCCGCGACCGGGCCCCGCCGCCCCACGCGGAGGGCGAGGTGCGGATCGTCATGGGAAGCCCGGGGGCCGGCAAGTCGTCGATCGTCAGCCGCTGGACTGCGTCCGGCTTCCGGCGTCTCAATCGCGATGCCCGCGGGGGCACCCTCGCCAACGTCACGCGGGCCCTCGGCAAGGAGCTGCAGGCCGGTCACACCAGGATCGTCCTCGACAACACCTACCCGAGCCGCGCGAGCCGCAACACCGTGATCGAGGAGGCGTGGGCCGCCGGAGTGCCGGCTCACCTGACGTGGGTGGACACGCCCCCCGGAGACTGTGAGTGGAACCTCGTGAAGCGCGTACTCGACGCCATGGCGGATGCCGGAGAGGCGCGACTACCCCACCCGGCGGAGCTGAAGCAGCTGCCGCGCCGCGACCCGCGCGTCGTGCCGCCCCAGGCGCTCCTCCGCTACCGCAGCCAGCTGGAGGCGCCGGAGGAGGAGGAGGGCTTCGCGAGCCTCGAGCGCCTGCCGTTCACGCGCGATGAGCCTCCGGGCGCGCCGTGCGTGGTGGTCGACCCGCGGGATCTCGAGCCCTTTGCGGAGGTCCTCGCCGAGCGAGCCGCCGCAGGCGCGGAGGTGCTGCTCGCGGGCTGGGCGCCTGGCGTCGACGCTGCCGACGAGGCCGAGCGCTGGCGCACCCGCGCAGCCGCGGTCGGGGTCCCGGTTCACCCTGGGGCGTGTCCCCACCCCGCGGGGCCGCCGGTGTGCTGGTGCCGCAAGCCGTGGCTCGGGCTGCCGGTGTGGCTCGCGCGCCGGGCGGGCGCCGACCTCACCCGGGCGATCGTGGTGGCGACCACGCCGGCGGACCGAACCATGGCCCACAAGTTGGGCGCGCCAGTGGCCGAGACCCCCGCGGAGCTACGGCAGCTCGGGGACGTCCCGCGCGGTCTCGGGTAGCGGGCCCGTGAGCGTCTCCAGGAACGCGACGATCTCCGCGACGGCCTCGTCATCGAGCTCGCGACCGAGCTGGTGGTGGGCCATCAGCCGCACCGCTGCCGGCAGCGTCTTCACAGACCCGTCGTGAAGCCAAGGCCCTGTCCGCGCCACGTTGCGAAGCGAGGGCACCTTGAACAGGTACGCATCCGCAGGCTGCCCCGAGTGGGTCGCCACCCCCCTGTCCTCGGCTTCCACGGCATGCACGGCACCCAGTCGCTGGAGCATCATGCCGCCGAACAGCGGCCCCGAGTGGCAGCTCACACAGCCCGTGTCGACGAACCGGTCGAAGCCCGCCAGCTGCTCGGCGGTGAGGGCCTCCTTGTCCCCCTGTTGGTAGCGATCGAGCGCGCTCCCGGGCGTGACCAGGGTGCGGAGAAAGCTCCCGAGCGCCTGTCCCACGGTGCCGTACCGGATCGGAGCGCCGTCGCCGGGGTAGGCGGCCGCGAATGCCTCCCGGTACCCGGGCATCGAGGCGAGTCGCTGGACCACCGCAGTCTCGGTCGGCATCGCCATCTGCTGCGGATCCGTGAACGCGTCGCGCACCATCGCCTCGATGTCCGCGACCCGGCCGTCCCAGTACTGTCGGAAGTGCAGTGCGGCGTGGTAGGTCGAGGGCGCATTGCGCGCAGGCCGTCGGTCGGTGGGGGGTCCGGAGGTGGGCGCGGCCGACGTACCGTACCGCTCGAGAGGATGGCACGTGGCGCAGCTGTGGGCCTGATCCCCGGACAGCCGAGCGTCGAAGTAGAGCATTCGCCCCAGCGCCACTCGAGCCTCGCTCGGCGGCTCCCCGTCGTGCATGTGATCGGGGACCACGCCGAACAGCGACACGTGCCTCGGGACGTCGAGCGGGAGAGACGGGGATCCGGCGGAGCGAGGGACTTCCTCGGGTTCGGACGTGGTGCACGCCACCAGTGACAGCGTGATCAGCAAGTGTTCCTCCCACCGGTGGATGTTATCCCCCCCGCGCCCCGAGTCCGGAGGAATGGGTGCGCGTACTGATGCTTGCGACCGTGCTCCTCGCTGCCTGCAGCGGAGGAACGGAGACCGCGGAGAACGAGGCCGATGCCGAGCGGTCCGTCGAGCCCGCGCCGGATGCGGTTCCCGAGCTCCCCGACACACCGGCGGACGTCGCGGCCGTCCCCGACGACGCCGAGAAGAGCGAGAGCGGGCTTGCGTGGAAGGTCCTGGAGGAGGGCTCGGGCACCGAGAAGCCGACCGAGAAGTCCCTCGTGAAGGTGCACTACACCGGCTGGCAGACCGACGGCAAGATGTTCGACAGCTCCATCCGCCGCGGCTCACCTGCCTACTTCGGCGTCACGCAGGTCATCAAGGGCTGGACCGAGGGCGTGCAGCTCATGACGGAGGGGGAGAAGCGCCAGTTCTGGATCCCCGGGGAGCTCGCCTACGGCAACGAGGCCAAGGGTGGCCGACCGTCGGGCATGCTCGTCTTCCAGATCGAGCTGCTCGACATCATGAACGCACCCGAGACGCTCGGCACGCCGCCCGAAGACGCGAAGAAGCTCGAGAGTGGGATCGCCTACGTCGTCGAGAACGAGGGGAGCGGCGAGCCGCCCACGGAGGAGGATCAGGTCCAGCTCGCATTCACCGCGTGGGACAACGAGGGCAACCTGATCCGCTCGAGCCTCGGCGACCCTCGGCCCCTCGTCTTCAAGCTGGGCGGCGCCATCCCAGGCTGGAAGGAGGCGCTGCAGACCATGAAGCCTGGCGGCAAGACCACGTTCTGGATGCCGCCGGAGCTCGTGCGCATGCCCCCCGGCACCGAGGGCATGGCCATCTTCGAGTTCGAGCTGATCGACGTCGACAAGCCGCTGCCGGCTCCCGCCGACGTCGCCGCGCCCCCGGCGGACGCCACGAAGACCGAGTCCGGACTCGCGTACAAGGTGCTGGAGAAGGGCGAAGGCGACGACAAGCCGGCCGACAACAACTCGGTGCGGCTCGACTTCACGGCCTGGACCTCGTCGGACGGAAAGATGATCGACACGACCGCTCACCGCGAGCAGACGCCGATCCTGCCCATGTCGTCCCTGCCGATGAAGGGCATGACGGAGGCCGTGGCGGACATGGTCGTGGGAGAGAAGCGGCGTCTGTGGGTGCCACCTGCGCTCGCGTTCGGCGATCACCCGAACCCCAGCGCGCCGGAGGGCATGGTCGTCGTCGATGTCCAGCTCGAGGAGATCATGGCGGCGCCGGCCCAGGGGCTTCCGCCGGGTCTGCGGGAGCGCCTGCAGAAGCGCGCCCAGAAGGCTGCCAAGGCAAAGGCCGAGGGCGAGTCCCCCGAGTAGGCGGGCGCCGTGGCGTCGGAGCGCGTCGTCCTGGTCGATGGCACGGGGCTTCTCTACCGTGCCTTCCACGCGATCCCCGCCAACCTGAAGACCACCGCGGGGCTGCCGACCAACGCCGCGTTCGGCTTCGCCAAGATGTTCCGCAAGGTGCTGTCGGGGCGCCGTCCCGCCTACGGCGCGGTCGTCTTCGACGCGCCCGGACGCACGACGCGCAGGACCCTGTTCGACGGCTACAAGGCGAGCCGCCCCCCCATGCCGGCTGCGCTCGAGCAGCAGCTGCCCTGGGTCGATCGCCTGGTCGAGGCCCACCGGTTCCCGCTCGTGCGGGTGCCCGGCGTCGAGGCCGACGATGTCCTCGCCACGCTGTGCCGGCGCGCGGTCGAGGCGGGGCACGAGGTCTGGGTCGTGTCGGGAGACAAGGACCTCGCCCAGCTCGTCAGCGACCGTGTGCGCCTGCTCGAGCCCACTCGCGAGATCCTCTACGACGCCGACCGCGTCTTTCGACGCTGGGGCGTCCGTCCCTCTCAGCTGGCCGACTGGATCGCGCTCGTCGGCGACCCCGTGGACGGGATTCCCGGAGTGCCGGGGATCGGCGAGAAGTCGGCGAGCGACCTGCTGGCGGAGCACGGAAGCCTCGATGCGCTCTTGCGACTCGCCTCACGTGGACAGCTGCCCGGCAGAGCGGGCTCGGCCCTGCGCGAACATCACGAGCGAGCCCGCCTCTGCCGAACCCTCGCCACGCTCGACGACCAGATCGGCGTGGACACCTCCCTCGAGGACCTGGCGCTGACGTTTCCCACGCCGGAGCAGCTCGACGAGATCTACCTCAAGCTCGAGTTCTACTCGCTGGTGTCGCCCGCCGCCAGCTCCGCGCCCAAGCCTCCTGGGGGCCTCGCCTACTTCGTGTGCGACACGCTCGAGATGGCCCGAGCAGCGCTCGCGCACGAGACGAAGGGCCCCGACCCCGTCGCGCTCCATGTCCTGCACGAGCTGCCCGATCACCTGCGGGGGGAGGTCGTCGGGATCGCGCTGTCGCCGTCGCTGGGGCGCGGGGTGTACCTGCCCTTCGCGGGGCCGGGGCCGCACCTCGGGGCCGCCGGCATCGAGCTCGTGCGGGGCTGGCTCGAGGATCCCACGCGTCCGAAAGGTCGCCCATGAGCACAAGACCGCCCTGGTGGCCCTGTCGCGACTCGGGATCCAGCTCCGTGGCGTGGTTGGAGACAGCGCCCTCGCGAGCTACCTCGTCGACCCCACCAAGCACCTCCCCCACCGACTCCCCCAGGTCGCGAGGGAGTACCTGCACGTAGGCATGCAGCCGATCAAGACGGTGATCGGAGGGGCCCGGGATCGGCGGGCGTTCTCGGAGATCACGGTCGACCGCGCGGGGGCCTGGGCCTGCCACCACGCTGACGCCACTGGCGCAGCCTGGCGGGCGCTGCTCCCCCGGCTCCGCGACGAAGGCCATCTGCCCACGCTTCGCGACGTGGACCTGCCGTTGTCGGGAGTCCTCGCGGACATGGAGCGGGTGGGGATCCGGGTGGATCGCGCCGTGCTCGATCGGATCGGCGAGCGGCTGCGGACGGAGCGGCGCGAGCTGCGTGCGGAGATCGGCGAGCTCGCGGGACGGCGGTTCAACCCAGGATCCCGTGTGGCTGTGCGTCGAGTGCTCCCACGCGGTGCCCGCCCGGCGCGAGGACCTCCCCGTGGACCCGCTCGAGGACCCTCCGCCGCTGGCCGCGTGTCCGAGGTGCGGGGGCGCGCTCGAGGGCGATCCCGACGTGATGGACACCTGGATGACGTCCTCGCTGACCCCGCTGATCAACGCCAACTGGGCGGGTTCCCCGGGCCGTACGGCCGGACCCCACCCGATGACGCTTCGCGTGCAGGCCCATGAGATCATCCGTACCTGGCTTTTCTACACGCTGCTGAAGTCCCACCTGCACGAGGGGGTCCTGCCCTGGCGCGACGTGATGATCTCCGGGTGGGGCCTCAACGAGCAGGGCAAGAAGATCGGCAAGCGCGACCTCGCGCAGTCAGGTGAGTCCGCAAGCGGAGCCAGCTTCAACCGCTATGACCCGCGCCAGGTGATCGAGCGCTGGGGCGCGGACGCCCTGCGCCACTGGGCTGGCCGGGCCGCGCTGGGCCAGAATCTGCGGTACCACGCTCGTGACGTGAAGGCCGGGCGCCGGGTGGCGGTCAAGCTTTGGAATGCCGGTGTGCTGGCCCAGACGGTGCTCGATGGCCAGGATCCGGCCGTGAGCCGCCCCACCGTGGACGCTCGGCCTCCCGAGGACCGTGACGTGCTCCACGCTCTGGACGAGCTCGCGTCTGTCGTGGGGGCCGCGCTCGAGGCCTACGACTACGCGACCGCACTGTCGGCCATCGACCGGTGCTTCTTCGGTCGTTTCTGCGATGACTGGCTCGAGGGGATGAAGGACCGCGTGTACAAGCCCGAGCGGTTTCCAGAGGGCAGCGCGAGGGCCGCCAAAGCCACGCTCTACGAGGGCCTGCGGCAGATCCTCGGGCTCTAAGCCCCGTTCCTGCCCTTCGTGACGGAGGCCGTGTGGCAGCGGCTGTTCGCCGCTGTGGAGGACGCTCCCTCGCTCCACGTGACCGCGTTCCCGACGGCCAGTGGGTACCCGGCGGTGCCCGAGATGGATCTCGTCCGCGACGTGAGGAAGACCGTGCGCACGCTCCGCACCGCGCAACGCCTCCCCCAGGGCCGGGAGCTGGACACGATGGTCCTCGCCGTCGAGCAAGACGCCCTTCGCGAGGCCCTCACCGCGCTCGAGCCCACCCTGCGGGCGACCTGTCGGGCACGCGAGGTGCGCATAGGAGCGACGGCGGCTGGCGGGGCGACTCCGGTCGAGGGCCGGCCTGGCCTCACGGTCACGCTCCCGTTCCCCCACCCGCCGCCCCCTCCGCATGGGTGAGGTCCGCCAGGACCTGGTCGACCACCGCGACCAGGTCCGCCTGCTCGACCGGCTTGCGGAGCCACGGACGCCCCGAGGCGCGAAGGTCTTGCTCCATTGCTGGCTGATAGGCGCCCCCGGTCACGAAGACGAAGCGCCGCTGGATCGCCGGCGGCTGTGTTTGGTAGAGCGCGAGCCCGCTCATGCCAGGTAGCGCGAGGTCGCACATCACGATCCGTGGTGCCGGTCGCTCTCGCAGCCGCGCCACCGCAGCCTCGCCGCTCTCGCACACCTCGACGCGGAAGCGACCCTGGGCCTGCCGGCGAAGCGCTCTCGCGACCATGTCGTGGTCCTCGACGAGCAACATGAGCGGCAGCTCGGTGGCCGGCTCGGGCCCCGCCCAGGCTCCCTGCGGCAGCTCCAGGCGAAGCCTCGCCGACCGCTCGAGCTGGCGAACCCGACCGCTGACTTCGAGCCTCTGCATGAGCTCGCGAACCACCGCCCCGGCAGTCACCACGCTCGGTACCCCGTCTCCCTGGTGCACGAACTCGATCTCGACCCACCGATCGCGGGCACGAAAGGCGATCTCGGGCTTACGCCGCGCATGCCGCCCGACCCACACGAGCAGCTCGATCAAGAGCTGAAACAAGTGGCCATGGTGGCCCGCGTAGGCGACGTCTGCGACGTCGAGACGCACGGACTGTAGAAGTGCTCGGTCCGCTAAGGTGCCCGCGGTCCGGACCAGCTCCGTCGTCGAGAGGTCGGTCGCCGCAGGCGCCACCACCAGGATGCGCAGTCCATACACGAGCGAGGTGGTGATCCGCGTGCTCGTGATCGCATCCTGCAGCGCGTCGGCCACCTCGTCGGAGCCTGCGGGCGCAGGGCGCTTGCCAGACAGGACCCCGTCGATGTAGTGCAGGTTCGACGACATCGCGCCGAGCACCCCGCCCGCGCCGTGGGCCACCGCCGGAAGTAGCTCCACGACGCGTGCGTGCCGAGCCGCCACGAGGTCGATGGGCGCAGCGGCCGGCCCCTCGGCGGGCTGCGCGAGGAGAAGGAGCTTGCCTCGGTGCGCTTCGACGTGCCAGACAAGCGCGTCTCCGCTTCGCAAGCGTGCTTCCGCGCGCACCGGGCCCGCCGCGTGGCGCGCTTCGTTGAGTGCGCCCGCCAAGCGATCGCGGTCCTCGGGATGGACGGCGCCCCACAGACGCGACCCTACACGCTCGCGGCCGGCGGCGTTCCCCGTACGCACAGTGCCGTCGGGCTCTACGACGAGCAGGAGTGGGGACGCTCTCACGGAAGCGCCGCCACCCACAGCAGCTCGCTGATGGTCACCGCCGACGCTCCTACGAGGGGCGCTGCCGCGCACGCCAGAACGACCACCGGCCACGGGGACCGACCCGTGACCGTGAGCACCGTGTAGGGCAGCCACAGCAACCCGAGCTGCAGCGCCCCCGCCAGCATGGCCACGACGAGCGGCCCGACGAAGGGCTGCCCTGTGATCTGCGCCGCGACCAGCGCGACGAGGCCCCCCACGCCGGCCCCGACCAGGGTGCATCGCACCGCCAGGTTGCGTAGCGAGATCCGATGCCGGGCCGAGTCGAGGAAGTCGGGCATGTGGGAGCCCAGCAGACTTCCGCAGAGGGCCCCGCCGAGTCCCGAGAGGGCCAGGAAGGCGGGCGACGCGCCGCCCGCCGCTGCGGGCGTGGCGATGGCGGTGAGAGCCCCGACGAGACCGAGATCGACGGCCCACCCCAGGGGAGAGCCGGTGAGGCGGGCGACGGCAGCGGGGGGACGCGGCACGAGGGCGGACAGCGACAAGGGAGGTCTCCAGGAGCCTTCCCTTATCAAGCAAGATCCCAGGTGCGGCAGGACGTCATCGAGGAGATGCGTGCACGACGGCCGATGCGAGCGCCAGGAACAGAGCAAGCGCGGTGGACCACATGGTTCTCTCCTCTATGGTTCTTTGTTTCTGATGATACAATCAGGCGGGCACGGTCCTGCACAGGCGCAAGGTGCGGTTCGCCCGCCGGTCACCCCTCGGTGAGCCGCGACTCCACGCGCTCGATGAACGTCATGAGCTTGTCCAGCTCCGCGTCGTCGAAGTCCTGGAACAGGCTCGCGCGCAAGGCGACGGCCTCGTCGAGCACGGCTCGGATGCGCTCCCTGCCCGCGGGGGTGAGGAACACGAGGCGCTGCCGCCGATCCTGATCGTCGCGCTCGCGCACGACGAGGCCGGCGCTCTCGAGCTGCCCGACGAGGTGGGTGATGTTCGCCCGATCGTCGAAGGCCGGATCTACGAGGTCCTTCTGGGGCCGACCGTCCTGCTCACGAAGGCGGAACAGGATCATGAACTGCTCTGGCGTGAGCTGAAACGGCTGGAGGGCTCGCAACAGGTGGACCCGAAGAAGCCTGCCGAGCCGCTGCAAGCGATAGGCGTGCGCCTCATCGAGGCGGTCCGTGCGGTGGAGGGGTCGTGCCATCTGTTGGATATCTAACTAGTCGTCAGACCACGTGCCACGACACCGAGTGGTTTCTGGACTGCGACGGGAGTGAGGCCGGGGGGAGCTCTACTTGTGCCGGAAGACGATGCGACCCTTGGTCAGGTCGTAGGGGGACACCGCCACCGTGACCCGGTCGCCGAGCACCACGCGAATCCGGTACCGGCGAAGCTTACCCGCCAGGTGCGCGTGAACTTCGGTCTCCGCGTCGGTCTCGACGAGGAAGTGGCCCCCCGGGAAGACCTCCTTCACGACTCCCTCGATCTCAATCAGGTCGTCCGACGCCAAACACTCACCTCCGAACCGCCAGTAACGCTCACGACCGGCGGTCACCAGTGCGGCCGGAACGCTTCTTGCTGGCACCCGTGGATCGCTCCAGGGGGTAGACCTCGTGCACCTCGGCACGAAAATCCGCGAAGCGGTTCTCGAGAATGGCCTCGCGCATCGCCGACATGAACTGCTGGAACCACGCGATGTTGTGGACGGACACGAGCGTGGCCGAGAGCACCTCTCCTACCCGCAGGAGGTGGTTGAGGTACGCGCGGGTGTGCACCGAGCAGACTGGGCACGTGCAGCGGGTGTCGATCGGGTACATGTCGTTGCGAAAGCGGCGGTCGGACAGCCGAATGCGGCCCGCCCAGGTCCAGGCGACCCCCGAGCGCGCGTGCCTCGTCTGGATGACGCAGTCGAACATGTCGATGCCGCGGGCCACGGCCTCCACGAGATCCACCGGCCGGCCTACCCCCATCAGGTACCGGGGCACCTCCGCTGGCAAGTGGGGCGTGGTCCAGTCGAGCACCTCGACCATGCGTTCGTGGCCTTCTCCCACCGACAGCCCGCCGACCGCGTAGCCGTCGAAGCCGAGCTCCACGATCTGCTCGGCCGAGTGCTGGCGTAGATCCTCCCAGAACCCACCCTGCACGATCCCGAAGAGGGACTGCTGGTCGTCGGTGTGGGCCTCCTTGCAGCGGGCCTCCCACCGCGTGGTGCGGTCGACGCTGGCCTCGGCGTAGGACCGCTCGGTGCCGAAGGCCAGGCACTCGTCGAAGACCATGGCGATGTCGGCTCCGAGCGCCTGTTGGATCTCCATCGACCGCTCGGGCGAGAGGAAGGTCTGCTTGCCGTCCACCTCGTAGGCGAACGTCACACCACCCTCGGTGACCTCCTTGTCCAAGGAGAACACCTGGAACCCGCCCGAGTCGGTGAGGAGCGGCAGGTCGAGCCCCATGAACCGGTGCAGGCCGCCGTGCTTCGCAACCAGCCGCTCCCCCGGCCGCTGCGACAGGTGGTAGGTGTTGGCGAGCACGATCTGGGCTCCGGTCTCGGCGACCAGGCTGGGGGGAACCGCACGAACCGCACCTTGCGTGCCTACGGGCATGAACAGGGGTGTTCGCACCGTCCCCCGCGGCAGCTCGAAGGTCGTGGCCCGAGCCTCTCCGTCGGTGGCGTCCAGCGAAAAGGGGATTACGCGCATCGCGGTGCCAGTAGCATGGACCGACAAGGACTGCCGAGGGGATACGGCTCGCGGCAGCGCGTCCCTGCGCGCACTCGAAATGCGAGCTGTCGCGAGAAGGAGTAGATTGGGCCCGTGACGATGCCTGGCTCCATGGACGCCTCGACGCCGTCGCCCGTACACCTCGGGCGCGCGGTGGGGGCGTGGGCCGTCGGCTCTCGCGTGGCCGTCCGCGGCGACCTGCACCTGCATCAAGCGACCGGGCTGGGCCAGGCCGAGATGGCGGTCTGGCGCTACCGCGGCAGCCAGCCGCTGCCACGGTTCCTCGAGGCGCTGGCGGCGGACCTCGATGCCTGGGGCTCGGTACGCCACGGCAACGTCTCGCCGGTCCTCGACATCGGGCGCATCACCGGCGAGCTCACCTGCTTCTGGGTGCAGGAGGCGCCGGGTGGGCAGCGACTGTCCGACCGGCTCGCCGCCGAGCCGGCGATGTCACCGGCGTCCGCCCTCCACATTGCCCTGCAGGTCTGCCACGGGCTGGTCGAGATTCACGGCGCGCGCCTCGTCCACGGGGATCTCGACCCCTCGAACGTGGCACTCCTGGGCGCCAATGACCGAGTGCGGCTCGGCTGGGGGGGCCTCGCGCCCCGCGTCGAGACCGCGGGAATGGGCTCCGGGCGGGGCACGTCGCGGTCGCTCACGGAGCTCGCACCCGAAGCCCTGGACAGCGGGCGCTACACCCCCGCCACCGACGTGTACGGGCTGGCGGCGCTCCTCTACCGCGCGCTGGCCGGCAAGCCCGCATTCGACGTGCGGCCGCACGGTCCCCTTCCCGGTTTCGAGCTGCGGGATCGCTGCCGAGGATTGCCAGGCTACGTACCGCCCGACCTCGAGTCCCTTCTGGCGCGCTCGCTGCGGCGAGACCCGTCCCAGCGTCCCGACCTGGAGACGTTCCTCGAAGTTCTGATCGACGTCGAGCGGCGGGTCGGGGGTCACGATCCGCAGTTCACCCCGGCGACGGGGGACCGGAGAGCCCACGCGGCCCCGGTGAGCTCGGCGCCTCCAGCGTCCACGGCGACTGCATCCTCGGCCATTGCAGGGTCCGCGCCCGGTCGGAGCCGCGCCGCGCCCTCGTCGTCGTCTCGCGCGCCGTCGCCATCCCGAGCGCGCATCCCGCCAGCAGGAGCCGCGCCCCGCGACTTCGACAGCGCCCTCGCGAACCGGCCCCGCTCCGAGGTGGAGGGCACCCACTCGCGCCTGCCGGCCGAGGTCCGCACCGTCCTGCCCTCCTCCCCGGCGCCGTCGACCTATCGAGCGCCGCCACCCCTGCGGACCACTCCCCCGCCAACCGAGCGGGCTGCCGGCCGCTCGGCGCCGTCGCTGGTCGCGGGCATGCTCCTGGCCGGCCTGCTGATCGCCGGGGGCGCCGGCTTGGCCGTGTGGACCGGCGCCGCCTCTCCGGCCACGTTGGGGCTGGCCAGCGCCCCGGTGCCCGTCGCCCCGCCCGCGCCCGCGGCAGCCATCGAGCCAGTGCCGGTACCCGCGCCTCCGCCGGCGGTCCTCACGATGACCATCAACACCACACCGCCCCGGGCGCAGGTCTTCGAGCGTGGGCGCCTGCTCGGCATCACGCCGATCGAGCTCCCGCTCACGGGAGGTCCAGGCGGCGAGCCACGGGAGTTCACGCTCGAGCTAGAGGGCTACGCCCCCCAGACGGTCACCCAAGGGTGGGTCGAGGGCGCGAACCCCGTCCACCATGTCACGCTCGTCGAGCAGCGCCGCCGACGGCCTCCGCGTCGCGCTCCGGCGCCTGCTCCGGCCGCGGCGCCCGCACCGGCCGCGGCGCCCGCACCGGCCGCGGCGCCCGCACCGGCCCCGGCGGCCGCGCCGGCCGCGGCTCC
>CAYMSU010000005.1:26464-40547 GCA_964393165.1 uncultured Enterobacteriaceae bacterium | reverse complement strand
GCCTCTGGACCTGGAACGCCTGGCGGACCAGGAATATCTCGGGCCCGTCGTCACGGCGCCGCACGGGCTCACCCTGGGCGGGGGGTGCGAGGTCGCCATGCACTCGGCGCTCACGGTCGCGGCGGGGGAGACCTACATGGGCCTCGTCGAAGCAGGTATGGGGCTGCTGCCGGGTGCCGGCGGCTGCAAGGAGCTCGTGGTTCGCTACCTCGGGGACCTGCCGCAGGACGTCGACTACGATCCCAACCCCCTCGTGCAGAAGGCCTTCGAGCGGATTGGCAACGCCCGCCCGGCCGAGGGGGCCGGCGCGTGCCGGGACTGGCGCCTGCTTCGGGCGCACGACCGCGTCACCATGAACATCGACCGGCTCCTGTTCGACGCGTGGCAGGCCGCGCGAGGACTCGCGAGCAGCGGCTACGCACCGCCCGAGAAGCGCACCGTGAAGCTGCCCGGGCCCTCCGGAGCGGCGGCCATCGAGCTCTTCCTCTACCAGATGCACGAGGGCGGGCACATCACCGCGCACGACGCGGTGGTCGGCCGCCGCATCGCGCACGTGCTCTGCGGTGGGGACGTCCCCCCGGGCACGGTACGGACCGAGCAGGACCTCCTCGATCTCGAGCGCGAGGCCTTCTTGTCCCTCGCCGGCGAGCCCAGGACGCAAGAGCGCATCGCGCACTTCGTGGGCACCGGCAAGGTCCTCCGGAACTAAAGGAGATCGCAGATGCGCGAAGTGGCCGTGGTGTCGGCGGTGCGGACCGCCGTGGGCAAGGCTCGGAAGGGGTCCCTGAAGGACACGCGTCCCGACGACATGCTAGCCGCCGTGCTCGGGGCGGCGGTCGAGCGGGCGGGCGCGGATCCTGCCCTGATCGACGACGTGGTGGTCGGCACGGCGATGCCCGAGGCCGAGCAGGGCATGAACGTGGCGCGGATCGGGGTGCTGCGCGCGGGCCTGCCCGACGACGTGCCCGCGCTCACGATCAACCGCTTCTGCAGCTCCGGCCTGCAGTCGCTCGCCCAGGGGGCCTCGGCGATCCTGGCCGGCTGGCAGGACGTGGTCCTCGCCGGCGGGGTCGAGTCGATGACTCTGATCGACATGGGCGGGGAGAAGCCGAGCCCCAACCCCACACTGATGGCGGAGCGTCCCGGGGCGTACACCCCGATGGGCATCACGGCCGAGAACGTCGCGGAGCAGTTCTCGGTCAGCCGCGAGGAGCAAGATGCGTTCGCGCTCCGCTCCCAGCACCGGGCCCTCCGGGCCCTCGCCGAGGGCCGGTTCGCCGACGAGATCGTGCCCCTGCAAACCCGCGTGTTCGAGAACGGCGCCTGGCGCGACCTGGTCTTCGAGGTGGACGAGGGGCCCCGACCGTCCACCATCGAGGCGCTCGCCAAGCTCCGCCCCGCCTTCAAGGCCAAGGGCACGGTCACCGCGGGAAACAGCTCCCAGACCTCCGACGGCGCCGCCGCCACGCTGATCGCCGCGCGCGAGGTCGCCGAGAAGCATGGCTGGCCGGTGCTCGCCCTCCTGCGGAGCTACCAGGTGGTTGGGGTTCCCCCCGAGATCATGGGGATCGGGCCCGCTCGGGCGATTCCCAAGGCGGTCGAGGCCGCCGGGCTCCAGCTGTCCGACATCGATCTGTTCGAGATCAACGAGGCGTTTGCGTCGCAGGCGGCGTACTGCCTGCGCGAGCTCGCGCTCGACCCCGACAAGGTCAACGTCAACGGCGGAGCGATCGCACTCGGCCACCCCCTGGGCTGCACGGGGGCCAAGCTCACGGCCACGCTGCTCCACGAGATGCGGCGCCGCGAGGTCCGCTACGGGGTGGTGTCGATGTGCGTGGGCGGGGGCATGGGCGCTGCCGCGGTGTTCGAGAATCCCGCCGCCGCCTGACGGTCGCATGGAGGTCTCCGAGGACATCCAGCGCGAGCTGATCTACGGCCTGAACGCGGTGCTGCTGCAGGCCCACCCCCGGGTGCCCGACGCGGCGGCGTTCACCCATGCGCTTCAGGGGCTCATGCGCACCGAGGGGCCCCGCTTCCACGAGCCGGATCTGTGGGGAGTGTGGGCGGCCGAGGCCGGTCACGAGCCCGAAGAGCTCCGGGAGGTCGTCGAGGAAGCGGTGGAGGTGATCCTTGAGGAGCTCGAGGACGACGAGGAGCCCTGGTCGGCCCACCGGGTGCTCGATCTGCTCGCCGAGGAGCGCTTCTGGACGCTCCGTTGGGGGGGCAGCGGCGGCGCGCTCCCGGTGCCTCCGCGCAGAGCGGAGGGCCTGCCCCTGCCCCTACCCCTGCGCCCCGCGCTGGTCTCGGTGTTCGATCAGCTCGAGGTCCAGCTGTACGAGGCGCACCAAGACCAGCGCTCCGTGCACGATCAGCTGCCCCAGGCCCTCGTCGACCAGGTCCTGAGCGCCGCGATCGACGCGGTGGAGCGACTCGGGAGGGCTCACGCGCGCCGGGGAGCGCCTCGGGATCTGCCCCACGCGCTGGTGCTCGCGCGCGAGGAGGCGTCGGAGCGGCGACCGCCCCTGCGCACCGCGCTCGAGATCATCCAGCGGTGGAAGCTGTCGGTGCAGTTCGATGCCGCGCCAGACGAAGACGACGGCGAGTGGACGATGCGGGTGCTCGAGCGGCTCTATCGCCTCGAGTGGGTCGCCCCGCCTCCCTCGGAAGGTCCCGGCTGACGTCTACTCGACGTCGAACGTGGCGAAGAGGAGATCAGCGTCCTCTTCGAGCTCGATCTCCAGATCCTGGGCGCCGAGGGCCTGATCCGAGACGTCGATCTCGACGACGAGCCGGTCCTCGTTCGAGAACCAGTCGAGGACGATGAAGTCGCCGGCGTCGTCCACGTCCCACACGTCGCGGAAGTCCACGCGCCGGTCGGCATCCTCGACCTCGATCTGGCTGACCCCGAGGGGCACCCGCGAGGGCGAGACGATGAGGTCGGGCTCGCGCTCGAACGGGTTCCCGACCTCGGGAATGTCCAGCACACAGCCCACGGTCGACGACAGCAGCGCAAACAGCAGAGCACCCTTCATGGTTCGATCTCCTCACTCGTCATGGTTGGACACCGGACGTCGGAGCGACCGCTACCTTCATGAAAAACAGGTGCTGGGAGGGCAGGCCGTCGAAGCGGCGCGCGACGGCAAACCCCGCCCCTGTCCACTCTCTGCGGATCTGCGCGGCCGACATGCGGTGGTCGACCTTGATGTGGGCGGCGCTGTTCCCCTCTCGACGGAACTCGACGAGGGCCACCTGCCCGTCCGGGGCGAGCACGCGGCGGAGGTCCGCGAGCACTCCCGCGGGGTCTGCCAGCTCGTGGTAGACGTCGACCATCAGCAGCAGATCGGCGCTCCCGTCGGGCAGCGGCACGCGGTCCGGCTGGCCCTTCACGAAGCGGACGTTGTCGAGGCCGGCCTCGACCGCGAGACGCTCGGCGATCACCAGCATCTCCGGCTGCAGATCCACGCAGTACACGACGCCCCCGGGCTTCACCCGGGCGGCGAGGCGCCGCGCGTGGAAGCCGCTGCCGCAGCCGAGATCGACCACCACGTCTCCGGGCGCCACGCCGAGCTCGCGCACGAGCGCGGCGGTGGCCTCCTCCTGCGCGCGGCCCTCGCGCTCGAGCCAGCGGGCCCCCTGCCAGCCCATCACGTCGGCGATGGGCCGTCCCTCGTAGGTGGCAGGAGGCGAGGCCGCGACCCAACCGGCGAGCGCGAGCGCCAGCGTGCCCCCGGCTCCGATCACGGCCCCGAGGATGTTCTTCGTGGTGGACGTCATGCCGAGGCGCGTATCCTCGGCCGCACCAGGATCCCGACCCCGATCACGACCAGGCCACCGACGGCCCAGCCCCACAGCGGCAGCGCGGCCGCGGTGGCGTCGCCGTTGCCGTCGCCGTCGCTGTCGCTGTCGCTGTCGCTGTCGCTGTCGCTGTCGGGTGGGTCGACGGCAGGGAGCTCCGCGCCCGCTTCGGGGGCGGGCCCCGACTCCGGCGGCGGTGCCCCGGGCGCGATCAGCCCCGTGAGCCCGATCCCCGCCTCCTGATCGTCGCCGGGCAGGTAGTCGTCGTGCCGCTGCCCCTCCAGGAAGCGCACGCTGTCGCGCACCGGCGCCATCGCTCGGCGGATCTCGTCGACCCGGTCGAGCTCGGCGACCGCGTTCAGCGCGACCACGCCGAAGCGACCGAGCACGCGGACCTCGTAGTTGACCACGGGCTCCCCGTCCGCAGGCCGGAGGGCCCGGGCCCAGGTCACGGCCTTCCGGCGCGCGTCGTACCGAGGCGGTCGCGCCCACCCCGTGAGCTCCAGGGCGGCTGCGCCGTAGGCGTCGCGGCGGGCGTTGCCCCGGGCGTTGGCCTGCTGCAGAGTCTCCAGCAGGGTGTCGGGATCGAGGGAGGCGCCATCGGCGTCGTCGACCCAGCCGATCGCCTCGTAGTCCACGACTACGCCCCAGCTCGCGGGCCCGAACACGCGCGCCCCCTGCGGGAACACCATGCCGGCGTGATGCCGCTCAGCGGGGTTCCCCCACGCCTCCAGGATCACCGCCGTCGCCTCCGTGCCGACGAACCGGTCTCCGTCAGGCAGCTCCAGCGCCGCGACGCCCGCGATCGGGACGAGCCCCGTCTGCCACGGAAGCCGGTCCTCGAACGCGATCATCTCTTCGGCCTCGGCCTCCGCCACGGCGAGGTCCACGCCCTCGGGCCCGGCGGTGAGCCACGCCACCAGCTCCTCGCGGTAGGCCTCGTCGTCGAGCGGCGCCGCCGTGGCCAGGCCGACCAGAAGCAGGTTCGCGATCGTCGTCATCCCCACCCCCGCGGCGGTCTATCATGCGCCCGCGCCCCCGCGAGGGGCTGGAGGGTCCACGATGGTGCTGCTGTGGCAGCTGTGGCTCGCCGTCGGGGCGGGCTTCGCGCAAGACGATCCGGCCTCGACCGCCCGGGCGTCGGCGGACGAGGAGCGATGCCCCGTGCTGCGGGAGGTCGGCGCCCCCTTCGCTTCTCGCTGCGCACACCCTGGCGCATCCCGCGGGCTGCTCGCAGGAGTCGGTGCGGTCGCCGCGGGTGCCGGCACCTACTGGTTCCTGATCGGAGGGGACTCCTGGCGGAGCGGAGATCCCGCGGGGCAGGCCGTCGGGATCGGCCTCGTGGGGGCCGGCGGGGCGGTGCTCGGCGGGGTGACCGCGCTGCTCGCGCCCCGCGACGAGGGCGCCGTCCGCGATCGGCCCGCCCGCCCCACGGCCCGCATCTCGATGGGCCTCGGCGGGGCGACGGCGCTCGACGAGCGCCGGCCCACCTCGCTCGCGATCAGCGCCGACCCCACCCTCACCTTCGGGGCCCGCTGGCAGGTCCAGCCCCACATCTCGTTCTCCCCGGGGTTCTTCTCCACCGTCGACGTCGACCCCCGGCCCCAGGCCACGGCCGCCCTGGACGGCCAGGCCTCGACGTTCCCGGTGGGTCGCACCGTGCGTCGGTCGCGCTTCGCCGCGGGCGCCGAGCTCGCCTACAAGCCGCAGCGCGTCGTCGAGGGCCTCGCGCGCCCCGGACGGCTCGAGCTGCGCTGGCGGCCCCAGGTCCAGATCCGGCGGCGCACCCTGCACCCGGACACGCCCCGGGCCCAGGTCCTCCAGCAGCTCACGCTGCTCCCGCTCACGCTCGGCACGCGCTGGCACGTGACGCCTCGCCAGCGGTTCACGTGGTTCCTCGGTCCGCGGCTGGACCTCGTGGGCTACTCGGTGCCCGGGTCGGGGTCCCTCGAGGGCGGGGGGGGCCCGGTGTGGGGCAGCCTCTACGGCGAGGCCTACTACCAGATCGACGTCCCGCTCACCCACGCGAGCACGCGGAAGACCCGATGGACGGGCCGCTTCAACCTGGGCTACCTCCACACCAACCTCGACGGCCAGTCGCTCGACACCGGAGCGATCATCGGCTTCTTCGGCCCCGTCGACGTCTCGTGGGACCTGCGGCGCCGCCATCGGGGATCCTCCAGCGCGCTGCAAGCCACCGTGGGCACGCTGATCGCCCACGGCGGTGGGCCCTACCTCGAGCTCGGTGCCGTCCTGGGAGGTGGCTGATGAGCGCGCGCGCAACGTCCTTGCTGCTGGTGGTGGCGTCCCTCTCGCACGCCGGGTGCCTCAGCCCCGAGTGTGCCCTCGGCAGCTACTACTCGGCGGAGTGCCGCGTGGCGGCAGAGAACCACTACGCCCAGCTGATCACGTCCACGGGGGTGCAGCTGCGCTTTCACGCGCCGGAGGCCGTCGGCGCCGACGTCGACGGCTGGGAGGCGCTCGGCCTCTTCCAGGAGCGCGAAGACGGCGTGGTGCAGGCTCGCCCAGCGGGCCTCGCCGACTTCGCGCTGACGCTGCGGGGGGCCCCGGGCGTCGACCGGGTGGTGTCGCTGCAGCTGATCAACGTCGCGCCGGACACCGTGGTCTCCGTCGGTCCCGCGGGGGCCCTCGCGCCCTCGGCCGGCCCGGCGCTCCCTCGGCTGTCCCGCGAGCTCGACGTGCGGCTGCTCGAGGATCAGGACGTGTGGGTCGTGGGGCGCCGGCCGTGCCCGGATGCGTTCCGTCTCGTCGCCGCGGGGGACGTGCAGACCAACCCCGTGCAGTTCGAGCGGATTGTGCAGGATCTGCACGCGGAGGCGGCGCTCGCCGAGGAGGAGGGCCAGCCGCTCCTTGGCCTGCTCCTGCTCGGCGACCTCGCGGAGAGCGCGACCGAGGACGAGTTCCGCCGCATCCGCGAGATCCTCGCGAGCAGCCCCGTGCCGGTGGCCACCATCCCCGGGAACCACGACATCGTGGGCGAGGAGCTCGCGATCTACAACCGGCTGTTCGGGCCGGGCAACTACGCCTTCGACGTGTGCGCGGCGCACGTGGTCTTGCTCGACTCGGCCAACGGGGACCTCGCCCCGTCGGTCGAGGGTCGCCTGCCCACGCTGGTGGACCCCGGCGAGGCCCGCTTCCTCGTGGGGGGCACCCACTACCCGGCGTTTCCCGGCCGCACCGGCGCCGGCTTCGCGGACGAGGCCCAGGCCTGGTACCTGCTGTCGGAGCTCGTCCGCTTCGGCGCCGACGCGCTGCTGACGGGCCACGTGCACACCTGGCGCGCCTTCGATGACGTGCCGGTCGGGGATGGCACGATCGACCAGATCATCACGGGCACCGCCGGGGCCTCCCAGGGGTCGGGTCAGCCGCACTTCGGCGTCACCCGCCTGGGGTTCGGGCCGCGGGGCCTCGACGTCTGCTTCGTGGAGGTGGCCGAGCCCGGGCGGGCGCCGGGCGATCCGGGCGCCGGAGATGGCCCCTTGCGGCGCTGTCCCGCTCGCTGACGGGGTTGCCCGAGGGAGGCTGCGATACACTCGGAGCACCGGGCAAGGGAGTGAGTGACATGCGGTGGTTGTGGATGGTGGCGTTCGTGGCGGGGTGTGAGTTCATCACCCCACCATGCCCCGAGGGTCCGCTGTCGTCGGGCGACCTCCCCTGCCTGTGCCAGGGCTCGATCGTCGAGTCGTTGGCGTGCGGCCAGCTGTCCTGCGAGGCCACGGGGCTCGTCGTCGGCGCGACCACCGGCACCTGCGAGACCACGGGCGACACCGGCTACTACACCGGCACCTCGCCCTTCTAGTCTCGTCAGTTGGTCTAGTTCAGTTCCTCCAGGACACGCCGAGGCCCCCGCCCCACCCCTGGGAGGCGTTCTGGGCGAAGGCCTCCACCGCAATGCGCGGCTCGATCGCGATGCCCTTGCCGACGTCGATCAGGGCGTTGCCGAAGACCACCAGGAAGCGGCGCGTGAACAGATCGGTCTCTCCCTCCGACGTCTGCCCCGACGTGACGAACTGCCCCTCCGCGCCCCCGATGAGGAGGACCGGGCCGAGCTGACCGCCGATCTTGGCGAGGAACCGCGGGCCATCGTTGAACTCGATGTCGGTCTCCCAGCCCACGAACGCCTCGGTCCGGAAGATGTAGCCCACGCCCCCCTCGACGAAGACCTTCGGGGTGAGGCCAGAGCCCACGTACAGCCAGGGGGTGATGTCGACGTTGCCGTCGCCGGGCTTGGGGAACAGGTCGGAGAAGTTCGGCAGGGGGCTGCCTACCTGGCCGTTCGCGTACAGCGGGACCTTCAGCTCGATCGCCGGCGAGAGGGCCACCTTCTTCGGCTTGCCGAGCTGGGTCTGGGCCCACACCCGCAGATCCCCCGCGCGGGCGGTGGTGGCGCGCACGGGGAGCTCCCCGAACGCATCGATCACCTCGGTGGTGTGGGTGCCGACCACGAACGGAAGCGCCACTGCGAGCTGGAACGGGTGCCCCTTCGTGAGCCCGACCTCGCCGTACAGGCTGTACTGCTGGCCGAAGTAGGCGCCCTCGCTCTGGGCGGCCTCGCCGGGGGCCTGAAACGACAGCGCCTGGTAGACGTCGGCGCCCGCCTTCACGTAGGTCGACCCTTGCTCGCGGGTCCAGGCACCGGCCCACGCCGACGACGCCGCGAGGGCCGTGAGCGCGATCATGCGTTCACCGTGATCTGCATGGACCCGTCGTAGCCGTCGAGCCGGTTGGTGCCGCTCGGATCGAACACCGACATCGCCCCGCTCTTGGTGGTGGCGCGGAACTGGAGGGTGTGCCGGCCCTCCACGGGCGTCCAGTCGAAGGACCAGAGGACCCAGATCCCCGACCCCGGCCCGTAGTCGACGGTCGCGGGCTGCCAGTCGCCTCCGTCGATGCGGACGTCGACTGCGACGACCGGATCCTCACCCGCGAACGCGGTGCCGATCACGCGGACCGGGGCGGTGCCGTCGACCAGAAAGCCGTCGAGGGGGTGGGCCACGAGGGTGTTGGGACGGACCCGCGCCTCCTCGGACCAGTTCCGCTCGGTCCAGTAGGACACATGGGGCTCATCGACGAAGGCGAGCTCCCGGATCCACTTCATGGCCTTCACCCCGTACTTGTCGGGGACGAAGATCCGCGCGGGGGCCCCGTGGTTGAACGGCAGGGCCTCTCCGTTCATTCGCCAGAACAGCCACATGGGCGCATCGTCGAGGTCGGTGACCGGAACCGCGGCGTGGTAGTCGTCCATTCCCGTCATGCGAAGGTCCACCGCGCTCGGCGGCACGCTCACCCCGAGCTCGTCCAGGACCTCCCGCAGCGGAAGGCCGCCCCACACCGCGTTGCTGATCCGCTGGACGCGCGGTGTGGCGCCGATGCACTCGAGGGTGAGCTCGGTCTCCACGGGCTCGAGGGTGTCGAGGAAGGCCTGGTCGAACCGTGCGAGCTCCTCGTCCTCGTGGGCGATGACGGTCTCGTGGGTGGCCGGCTCGAACTCGGGCTGCCGGCGGTACTGGTAGACGTAGAACTCGCCGATCGGGGTGATCGATGGCAGCTCGGGGTCGAGGCGCGGGTCGATCACCACCAGGCGGTCGCACCCCGCCGCCATGCGCGCGAAGGCGGCGGCCCCCGCGAACTCGAGAAAGCTACGTCGTCGCACGCGTTCACTCCTCCACGGAGCCGATGGAGCCGACCCGTGTGCACACAGTAGTCGGCCCCCGCCCCGATCGTTATGCGCGGCGACGCGCGCGATCGCGCTACGTTCCCGCCTCGTTCGTGCGCAGGTGATCCTGGAAGAACGCCAGGAGTCGCTGCCACGCCTCGACCTCCGTGGGCGCGTCGTAGGCCGCGAACATGGGCGGGAGGTGGCGCGAGACCGTGTGGATCACGCCCCGGTGGTCGTTCATGAACGAGTGCCCGACCCCCGGGTAGACCACGACCTCGTGCTCGACTCCCATCCGCTCGAGCTCGCTCCCCAGGCGGTCCGCGTACCCCCGGAAGGCGAGGTCAGCGCCCCCGTACTGGGCGAGCGTGGGGCAGATCCCCCGCAGCCGCCCCCGCTCGGAGGGCACCGCCCCGTAGAAGGGAGCGACCACTGCGTACTGGTCGTCGGCGGCGGCGACCAGCGCGAACCCCCCGCCCATGCAGAAGCCGGTCAGCCCGAGACGGCTCTCGTCGACGTCGGTGCGCGCGGCGAGCCACTCCCGCGTGGCGGACAGCGCGGCGAAGGCCTCGCCTTCGTGCGTGATCATCGACAGCAGCACGCGGACCACGCAGCCGGCCGAGCCGCCGGCGTACAGATCGGGCGCGACCGCGGCGTAGCCGGCCTCTGCGAAGCGCTGGACGTGCCGCGTGAGGTCGGGCGTCATCCCGAACACGTCGTGAACGACGACCACCCCCGGCCACGGTGGCGGCGCGGAGGTGGGAAGGGCCAGCAGGCCCGGGCGATCGCCCGTGGCGCAGGGGATCGTGACCTGATCGAGGAGCGTCATCGCCCGAGCCTAATGCCCGGGCGCCCCCGAGTCGCGGGCGATCGGGTCCTACGCGTCGTGCAGGCGGACCTGATCCCCGTCGCGGGCGAGGATCGGGACGGAGTTGCGCAGCCCGTAGATCCCGATGAGCGGGAACACGATGCCCGACAGCAGCGTCACGAGCACGGAGCCGACGATCTCGGCGCCCTGCGCCGTGCCCTCGTCGAGCGTCTGGAAGGGGCTCGGGATGACGAGCGACCACGCGATGAAGGCGAGCGGCCCGATGATGAAGGCCTGCGACCAGTGCAGCTTCTGCGACGCAATCTTCTGCATGTCCGCCGAGGACAGCGAGCTCAGGCCCGGAATCTCGGCGCGCACCGCAGCCGGGATGTCAGCCACGGTGATCCGCTTGCGGACGAGCAGACCGTAGATCGGGACGAGCACGATGCACACGCCCCAGAGCACCCAGGTGAGCCAGGACGTCACGTCCTCGGGCAGCGAGAAGACGATGCCGACGACCGACAGGTAGACCGCGACGATCTCCTTCGGAATGAGCTTGACAAGCGCCTTGAAGTAACCGTCGTCCTGCGAGATCTTCGAGACCGGTTCCATGGGATCCCCCGTACAATTCGATTGATTCGTGATGGGTGTTCGTGAGATGAGCTCGGTGTCTACTCGGCCTGCGGCTGAGCCGACTCCCGCGGCAGCACGAACATGTTGAGGAGGGGGAACACCGCCCCGCTGACGACCAGGATCAGGATCGAGCCCGCGAGCTGCGAGTTCTTGAGCACGTCGGCGCCCAGAGTGTTGAACGGGCTCTTCATGACGAGCGACCAGCAGATGAAGGCCACCGGCGCCATGATGAAGGCCTTGACCCAGTGGAGCTTCACGTTGCCCCGGGTGCGGATGAACCGACCCTGCGCAAACGCGAACAGCGGCGCGGCGATGATGCACAGGCCCCAGACGACCCAGGACAGCCAGTCCTTGGTGCCGCCGGGGCTCATGATGACGAAGCCCATCATCGCGAGGTAGACAGTGGTGACCTCGGCGGGAATCGCCGAGGCGACCGCCTTGAAGTACTGGTCGGGCGGGGTGAATGGCTGCATGGGTCCTTCCTCCGGAGGGAGCGTCGACGATTGTCGTCAACGAATGCGCGACGGAGGCTACCGGCGGTGTGCCGCAGGTTCAAAACACCCCCGGCATAGGGGCGTGAAGTGGAGCCCCGGGCATGGTAATCCCGAAGCGGGAGCCCCTGGCGGAATCTGCGACGGCGGCGCAACGCCCGCCCAGCAGGGTAGGCTGACGCCACGAATGCGGGTGTGGTGCAGGATGTGGTTCTCGTTGTGCGGGATCTGGTGGTCCGCGGGGGTCGCGTGTACGTACGAGGCCGACGCGGACGGAGACGGCCTGACCGACGCCGAGGAGCGCGAGCGGGGCCTCGATCCCCTGCGCGCAGACTCCGATGCAGACGGGCTCGACGACCGACAGGAGCTCGAGGAGCACGGAACCGACCCCCGAGCCCCTGACACCGACGAGGATGGCTACCTCGATGGCTGGGAGGTCGACGAGGGGTCGGACCCGCTCGACGCCGACGATCGGATCTACGTGGGAGGGTGGCCCTACAACCCCAACAAGGCCGCCCTCGACGCCCCACCCTCCGAGGCGGCCGCGCCCGGCGCGGTGGTGCCGCGCTTCCGGCTTCGCGATCAGCACGGGGATCTCGTCGATCTCTACGACTTCGCCGACGGCAGGCCCCTCCTGCTCGACCTGTCGGGCCGATGGTGTGGCTGGTGCCACGCGCTCGCGGAGTTCGTCGAGGGTCGCGAGAGTGCGCTCGACGATGTGCTTGCAGGCGAGGCGATGGCCTGTCTCCCCGAGGCGCTCGCCGAGGGTCGCGTCCACTGGCTCACGGCCATCTATTCGTCCGTGCGCTCGTCGCAGAACGCGACCGCGGAGGACGTGGCGGTGTGGGCCGAGCGGCATCCGTCGGAGCGGGTCGTGCTCTTGCTCGACAGCGCCCGGGAGGTGCACCGGTGGTTCGACACGACGACCTACCCGAACGTCCTGTGGGTGGACTCGGCCACGATGACGCTCCGGACCGGCCCCGACCTCGACTACGCGTGGACGCTGGCCGGACTGTGCGATCAGCTCTGAGCGGGAGGGCAGCATGGCATGCATCGTGGTGACGGGGGCCTCCAGCGGGATCGGAGCGGCGACCGCCCGCCGTTACGCGGCCCGGGGCGACACCGTGGTCCTGGTCGCGCGGCGCCGGGCGCGCCTCGCGGAGGTCGCGGCCGAGGTCGAGGCGGCCGGCGGCACCGCGGTCGTGGAGGCGCTCGACATGGGCGACGGCTCGGCGGTGGTGGCCATGGCCGAGCGAGTGGTGGCCGCCCACGGAGCGCCCGACGTGGTGGTGAACTGCGCGGGGGCAGGCCAGTGGCGGTTCGCCGAGGAGACCCCTCCCGATGAGCTCGCGCGCATGATGGCGGCACCGTTTCGGGCTGCGTTCCACGCCACCCACGCCTTCGTGGCGGCGATGATCGCGCGCGGCAGCGGAGTGCTGGTGCACGTGAACTCGCCGGCCTGCTTCGCGCCGTGGCCCGGAGCCACCGGCTACACGGCGGCTCGGTGGGCGCTCCGAGGCCTCCACGAGGCGCTCGTGCAGGACCTGCGGGGAACCGGCGTGGACTCCTGTCACGTGGTGCTCGGCGAGGTCAGCAGCGAGTACTTCGACGCCAACCCCGACTCCCGGGTCCACATGCCCGCCATCGGCGGGCTGATCCCGGTGAGCACCCCGGAGGCGTGCGCGAGGGTGGTGGTCCGCGCCGCCGACCGAGGGCGAAGGCAAGTGATCTACCCGCTGATGCTCCGGTTGTTCTACTGGCAGCTCTTCTTCACGCCGGGGCTGGTGCGGTGGCTCATCGGGGTGACCGGGCGCAAGCGTTCTCGGGACTAGAACGCTTTGTGACCATGCGCGTATCGGTTGGCCGTCGAGCGAAGTAGTCTCGATGCAGTACCGGAGGGAATGATGATGCGCACATGGTGGATTCTGGGTGTTCTCGGAGTGGGCCTGTCGATGGGCTGCGGCAGCGCGACGGGGCCCGGCGGCGACCCGGCGAACGTGCTCCGCGAGGGCTGCCGGGCCGAAGACTACGACGACATGGACGAGGAGCTCGAGGCGGTGTACCGGCGCCGCCGTGCGGCGCTCGAGGAGGAGCGCGACGCCACGCTCGAGCGCCTGCGGCTGGCCCACGCGGAGGAGGCCGAGTTGCTCGAGGAGGAGCGTCGGCTCCACAACGCGGAGTGTGCAGAGGCGATCGGCACGATCGAGGACGAGCTCACGGAGGCGCGGCGGACTGGCACGGAGCGCGAGATCGCCGCCCTCGAGGAGGAGCTCGAGGCGGTGGATCTGGAGTGTGACGAGATCGCGGAGCGCCTCGGGCTGGCCCTGCGCGAGCTCTACGAGGTCCAGGAGCTCGAGATCGACGGCGTGAGTCGGCGGTTCGCGGCGGCGCTCGAGGAGCTCGAGGCGTGGTTCGAGGAGGAGCGCCGGGCAGCGCACCGCGAGCGGGACGAGGAGTGCGGCGACGACGGCGACCGCGACGAGTGCGATCGCGACGACGACGACGACGACGACGACGACGACGAGGACGAGAGCCACGAGCGGGACCGCGGCGGGGACGACGACGGGGACGACGACGAGGACGAGAGCCACGAGCGGGACCGCGGCGGCGATGACTGCGACGACGACGACGACGACGAGGAAGAGGGCGAGCGCGACCACGACGGCGACGACGACGAGG
>CAYMSU010000005.1:17414-26364 GCA_964393165.1 uncultured Enterobacteriaceae bacterium | reverse complement strand
GACGACGACGACGAGGAAGAGGGCGAGCGCGACCACGACGGCGACGACGACGAGGGCGAGCGAGGCCACGACGACGAGGAAGACGACGAAGGCAGCGAGCGCACTCGCTGAGCGCGAGCGACTCACCTGGAGGCTCCCGCGCCTCCGCGCATGATCCGTCGGCGGATCGGGCGGGCCGGTCACGGCGGAGCCGGGGCTGGCCCACCTTCCGTGCCGCAGCCCGAAGCGCTGGTACACTCCGACCTGGAGGACCCATGCGCCTGCTGCTACTCGCCGTCTGCTGCGCCCCCGCCTTGTCTGCCTGCGTGGGGGAAGACGCCCCCGTGTACTGCTGTGAGTACGAGTCCCGCGTGTCCGGCTGCGGCAACGCCAACTTCGGCGAGTGGGAGCTGCGGCGCTTCACCCTCGACCTCGAGCAGTTCGAGGAGGGCACGTCGGCAGCCTCGCTGTGCGAGGACCGCTACACGGGCAGCGAGCAGGACACCGAGGTGTGCGAGATCACCATCGAGTACCGCCTCGCCGAGCGCCTGCCCGGCGAGTGCTAGTAGCCCCTGTGGTCGGTCGGCGCCGAGGGCTCGTGAAGCGCCGCGTGGGCGGCCGCGAGCCGCGCCACCGGCACCCGGAACGGTGAGCAGCTCACGTAGTCCAGCCCGGCGTCGTGGAAGAACTTCACGCCGACCGGGTCGCCGCCGTGCTCCCCGCAGATGCCGACCTTGAGCTTCGGCTTCGCGGCGCGGCCGAGGTCCGTCCCCATCCTGACCAGCGCGCCCACGCCCTGCACGTCGAAGACCGCCAGCGGAGACTCCGGCATCAGGCCCTCGCGCTGGTAGTCTGGGAAGAACTTGCCCATGTCGTCGCGGGACAGGCCGTAGACCAGCTGCGTGAGGTCGTTCGTCCCGAAGCTGAAGAAGTCCGCGTGAGCCGCAATCTTGTCGGCCGTCAGCGCCGCCCGCGGCAGCTCCACCATGGTTCCCACCAGGTAGCGGATCTCCTGCCCCGCGCCGAACTCGGCGATCACCGCCTCGGCGGTCTCCACCACCAGCGCCCGCATGCGCTCGAGCTCACGATCCAGGCCCACCAGCGGGATCATCACCTCAGGCACGACCTGCACGCCCTGCTGCGCGAGCGCGCAGGCCGCCTCGAAGATGGCGCGCACCTGCGTCTTGTAGACCTCGGGGGCGGTGATCCCCACCCGGACCCCCCGGTGGCCCAGCATCGGGTTCGCCTCGTGGAGCTGATCCAGGCGGGCCCGCAGTGCCTCGGGGCGAACCCCCAGCTCCGCCGCCACGTCGGCGATGTCGGCGTCGCGCTCAGGCAGGAACTCGTGCAGCGGGGGGTCCAGCAGCCGGATGGTGACGGGCAGCCCGTCCATCTCTCGGAACAGCTGCTCGAACATCGACCGCTGGATCGGCTGGATCTCGTTGAGCGCCCGCTGCCGCGAGCGGGGATCGTCGGCCACGATCATCTGCCGGATCGCGCGGAGCGCGTCGGGCTGGAAGAACATGTGCTCGGTGCGGCACAGGCCGATCCCCACCGCGCCCAGGCTGCGGGCCCTCGCGGCGTCGGTGCCGGTGTCGGCGTTGGCGCGCACCGACAGGCGGGCGGCCTCGTCTGCCCACTCGAGGAGCGTGGCCATGGCGCCGCTGTCGGTCTGGGGCGACAGCATCTCCACCTGCCCCTCCATGACCTCGCCCGTGCCCCCGTCGATCGTGATCCAGTCGCCCTTGCGGACCACCGAGTCCCCCGCGTAGAACAGCTCGCGAGCGTAGTCGACCTGGATGTCGGCGCAGCCCACCACGCAGGGCTTGCCCATGCCGCGGGCCACGACCGCCGCGTGGCTGGTCTGCCCCCCGCGGGCCGTCAGGACCCCGGCGGCCACGGTCATCCCCTGGATGTCCTCGGGTGAGGTCTCGAGGCGGACGAGCACGGTCGGCTCGTCGCGGCTGTGGAACTCCTGCACCTCCGTGGGGTCGAACACGACCCTGCCGCACGCGGCACCCGGACTCGCGTCGAGTCCCTTCGCGATCACCCGCCGCCGTGCGTCGGGGCTGATCACCGGCCGAAGCACGTACTCGAGCTGGCGTGGATCGACCCGCAGGATCGCCGTGCGCTGGTCGATGACCCCCTCTCGCACGAGGTCAACCACGATCTGGACGGCCGCCTGCGCCGTCCGCTTGCCCGAGCGCGTCTGCAGCAGGTACAGCCGGCCGGACTCGATGGTGAACTCGATGTCCTGCATGTCGGCGTAGTGGCGCTCGAGCTGCGCGACCGTCTCCATCAGCGTGCCGAAGACCTCCGGCATCACCTCTTCCATCGAGGGCTGGTCGCCCTGCCCCGCCGCCCCCCGCCGCAGCGGCTAGGGCGTGCGGTGGCCGGCCACCACGTCTTCGCCCTGCGCGTCCGGCAGCCACTCGCCGAACACCCCCGCCTCCCCCGTCTTCGGGTTGCGGGTGAACGCCACGCCGGTGCCCGAGTCCGCCCCCATGTTGCCGAACACCATCTGCTGCACGTTCACCGCGGTGCCTGCGTCGTCGGAGATCCCGTTCGTCTTGCGGTAGTACCGGGCGCGGTGGCTGTTGTAGGAGCGGAACACCCCGTCGATGGCGAAGCGGAGTTGCTCGCGGGGATCGGAGGGGAAGGCCTCCCCTACGTCGCCGACCTCTCCCTCGAGCGCGGTGCACAGCGCCTGCAGCTCGGCAGCGCCCAGCGCGGAGAGGTCCCGCCCGTCCAGGAACTGCTCCTGGACCCGGTGGAAGCGGGTGTAGTGGATGCCGAGGACCACGTCGCCGAACATCTGGATGAACCGCCGGTAGCTGTCCCACGCGAAGCGCGGGTTCTGCGTGGCCTCGCCCAGGGCCTCGGTGGTCTTGCGGTTCAGCCCCAGGTTGAGGACCGTGTCCATCATGCCCGGCATCGACGCGGCGGCGCCCGAGCGCACGCTCACGAGCAGCGGCGCGCCCGGGTCCCCGAATCGCCGACCGGTCTTCTGCTCGAGGGCCGCGACCGCGGTGTCCAGCTCGTCGGCCAGGCCCTCGGGCCACGCCTCCGCGCCCTGGAAGAAGGCGGTGCACGCCTCGGTCGTGATCGTGAAGCCGGGAGGCACGGGCAGCCCCAGGCGCGTCATCTCGGCGAGGCCCGCGCCCTTGCCGCCGAGCAGGGCGCGGTCGGAGCCGTTGCCCTCCTCGAAGGGGTAGATCCATCGTGGCATGTCGTCTCCCGGACTCATCGGGTGCTGATTCGCGAGAAGTCGGCCACCGCGAGGAAGCTGCGCGAGACCCGCAGCAGCAAGCCCTTGCGGACGGACCGGACCTCGGGATCCGGATGCTCGATCATCACCGCCTCGAACAGGTCGGCGACGGGCTTGCGCAGCGTGAGGGCGCGATCGAGCGCGGTCGGGAAGTCGAGCGCCGCCGCGGCGGTCTCGATCTCCCCCTCCACCTCGGAGGTCGCCTGCAGCAGTGCGCGCTCGGCATCGTGGGTGAGCGCGGACGCGGCGGGGGAGGCGTCGTCGGCCCCGCGGGTGATGTTGAGCACGCGCTTGAACGTCGTCATGATCTCGCTGAACTCGCTGTGACCGGCGAGCGCGGCCAGCGCCTCGACCTTGCGGCGCAGCACCAGCGGATCCGGCCCCGTCACGTCCACCACCGCGTCGACGACGTCGGCGGTCACGCCCTCGGAGACCATCCACGCGCGGAAGCGGGCGAGGAAGAACGCCACGAGGTCGTCGACCACGGCCGGAGCGCCCTGCGGCGCGGCCTCGGTGCCCCGGGCCTTCCGCCACGCCCCGAACCGGTCGCCGCCGCCGGCCTGCTGGGTCGCGTGGAAGTGCGCCAGCGCTTGGTGGACCAGCTCGCGGAGATCCAGCCGCAGCTCGTGGGCGTCGATCGTGCGGAGCACGCCGAGCGCCGCGCGGCGCAGTCCCTGGGGATCGCCGCCCTTGGGCACGAGCCCGATGCCGAAGCAGCCGACCAGCGTGTCCAGCCGGTCGGCGAGCGCCACCGCGACCCCCGCCGGGCTCTCGGGCACGTCGTCGTCGGCCGAGCGCGGCATCCAGGCCTCCTCGATGGCCTGCGCGACCTCCGCCGGCTCCCCGTCGGCAGCGGCGTAGAGCCGGCCCATGTGGCCCTGGAGCTCGGGGAACTCGCCCACCATGAGCGTGACGAGGTCCGCCTTGCACAGGCGGCCCGCGCGCTGCGCGACCTCGACGGCCGCCCCCACGCGGGGCGCCAGCGCCTCCGCGAGCGCGCTCACGCGGGCCTGCTTGTCGGCCATCGTGCCGAGGCCGCGGATCCACTGCATGCCGGCCAGCTGCGGCTCGCGGGCCGACAGCGCCCGCTTGCGGTCCTCGGAGAAGAAGAACCGGGCGTCCTCGAAGCGCGAGCGGAGCACCGCCGCGTTGCCCCTGGCGATCCGCTCGGGGTCGCCCCAGGGGTTGTTCGAGATCACGACGAAGTGGTGGTCCAGCGCTCCCTCGCGGAAGACGGGGAAGTATCGCTGGTGGTGCTTCATCGTCTGCAGCAGCAGACGGTGGGGCAGCGACAGCAGCTCGGGGTCGAACTGGCCGACCACCAGCGTGGGCGCCTCCACCAGGTACAGCACCTCGTCCACCACGTCGTCGCGGATCGGGTCGCACCCGAGCGACGCACGCGCCTCGTCGAGGAGATCGACGATCCGCGCGCGCCGGCGCTCCGCGTCCGGCTCGACCCCGCGGGCGCGGAGTCCCTCGACCCACTCCGCCGACGCGCGGAACGAGAACCGAGCGTCGGGCGCCAGGCGATGCCCCACCGTCTCGCTCGTGATCGGCAGCCCCATCGCCACCCCAGAGAGGCGGATCCCGTCGTACAGCGCGTTGACCGCGGAGACCGGGCGGGCCCACCGCGCGCCTCCGGTCCCCCACTCCATCGACTTCGGGAACGGGAGCCCGCGGATCAGCCCGTCGAGGGCCTCGGCCACGACCTCGAGGGTCTGCTCGCCGCCTTCGGTGACCTCGACCGCCACGACCTTGCCCTTGGGCCCGTCGACGACCTGCAGGGCCTCGGGGGCGGCGCCCTTGCCGCGGGCGAACCCGATCGCGGCCTTGGTGGGGGCCCCGTCGGGGCCGAACGCGCGGTCGGCCGGGGGCCCGGTGACGAGCTTGACGACCTCGGGCCGCGCGGGGGCCACCTGCGCGATGGCCACCGCGAGGTGCCGGGGGGTGGCCCAGGTGGTGACCGCCCCGTGGTCGATCCCCTCGAGGAGCTGCACGAGCCCCTCGGCCAGCGCCTGAAGCGCCGGCTCGACGTAGCTCGCGGGGAGCTCCTCGCAGAGGATCTCGACGAACAGCTCCCGCGTGCCGCTCGGCGCCGCGTCGTCGGGCTGCGCGACCGGCGGGGGCGGCGCGGGGACCGGCGCATCGTGCTGGGCGACCTGCTCGTGCCACACCTGCACGCACTTCACCGCCAGGTCGCGGACCCGCTTGATGTACTGCGCTCGCTCCGCCACCGAGATCGCGCCGCGGGCGTCGAGCAGGTTGAAGGTGTGGCTGGTCATCACCGCCCGGTCGTAGGCCGGCAGGGACAGCCCCTTCTCCGTGAGGTGCTCGACCGCGGCCACGTGCCGGTCGAACTCCTCGAGCAGCGCCTTCGGGTCCGACTCCTCGAAGTTGTAGCGCGACTGCTCCACCTCGTTGCGGTGGAACACATCGCGGTACTTCACCCCGTCGACCCAGGTGATGTCGAACATCGAGTCCACCCCCTGCAGGCTCATCGTGAGCCGCTCGAGCCCGTAGGTGAGCTCGGCAGGCACGGGGCTGCAGGCGATCCCCCCGACCTGCTGGAAGTAGGTGAACTGCGTGGCCTCCTGACCGTTGAGCCAGACCTCCCAGCCGAGCCCCCACGCGCCGAGGGTGGGGCTCTCCCAGTCGTCTTCCACGAACCGCACGTCGTTCGCGCGCAGGTCGATGCCGATCGCCTCGAGCGAGCCGAGGTACAGGTCCTGGACGTCGGGCGGGCTCGGCTTCAGGATCACCTGGTACTGGTAGTAGTGGCCGAGGCGGAAGGGGTTGTCGCCATACCGTGCGTCGCCCGGGCGCCGCGACGGCTGCACGTAGGCGCATCGCCACGCTCCCGGACCGAGCGACCGCAGCGTGGTGGCGGGGTGGAACGTGCCCGCGCCCATCATGAGGTCGTGGGGCTGCAAGAGCACGCACCCCTGCGCGCCCCAGTAGCGCTCCAGGGTGAGGATGACGTCCTGGAAGTTCATCGGCCGGCTCCGAGGATGGCTGGTCGGTATGCGATGGAGATGCACACCGCAATACGCCCCGGTGACGACGGGCCGCCCCCGCGGGCATGCTCCCGCGTTCGGTCACGCATCATGACAAGCTGGGGGCGTTCGGGTAGTCTCCCCCGTCGGAGGATTCATGCGCTACAGCAACGCCCTTCTCGTCGCCCACGTGACCTTGGCCGCCATCGCGTGCAACGGCTCGAGTGGCGACGGCGGGACCGGCGACACCGGCGCGGCGCCGCCGCCCGAGTTCGACTTCCGACAGACGGTCGGGGTCACCGAGTTCGAGGCGACCATCGCCCAGAACGTCATCGATGCCCAGCAGATGACGAACACGCTCCTCGCGGCCATGGGGGTCGTGTCGGCCGACACCGCCGTGCTCGACACCTACACGATCAACGGCGGCCCGAGCGAGGAGAGCGAGTCCAACCTCCGGGGCATCGTCTCTTGCTGGCAGCGCCCGCAGTTCTGGCGCTGGAGCTTCGACATGAACTTCGGCACGAAGGAGTGCGACCAGTTCGACATGGGCGGCGCGGTGAACGTCAACAACCACCCCGCCGGCATGTTGCTGTTCACCTACCAGAACTTCTTGATGAACGGCCGCGAGATGGGGGGTAGCTTCGCGTTCGACCGCACCGGCGCGAACCCCGAGGACTACTTCTGGAAGGTCTACAACACGCTCGCCGAGGATCCCGGGCCCGAGAACCGCGGCAACGGGATCGGCATCATCCTCTCCGGGAACGCCCCCCGCGGGCTGCAGTACGAGGGCGGCGCCAACCTCGACCTGCTCGACCGCGAGCTGTCGATGTGGGGCGAGGCCGAGATCAGCGGCGATCCGCCGATCACCGTGGTCCATGGCGCCGAGGTGCCCGGCGTGGTTCTCCCCGATGAGCCGCCGGGGATCGATGCCGTGTCGATGCCCCTGCAGTGGACCACGTGCCGGTGCCCCACGTCGGGGGTGAGCTCGCTCGACATGCCGCTCGAGATCGAGGCCGTCACCATCGATATCGACGACCTGGAGCAAGAGCCCGACGAGATCGACGACGAGCAGGTGACCATCCGCGTGCAGGAGACCATCCTCGGCCGCGCGGTCCTCGAGCACCAGACGAAGTGCGGCAGCTACGGCGTCGACTATCAGCTGGCGGAGGGCGCCTCGTCCACGATCGAGGTCCCCACCTCGGCGCTGTTCGCGTCGGTCACCTTCCTGTGCGACACGTTCACCATCAACGACCCCGCCCGGTGCAATGCGCTGTTCCGGGCGATCGGCGATCTCGGCGAGACCTTCTCGGTCGAGTTCACCGACGCGGATCTCGACGCGACGGCGGCTGCCGCCGTCGAGAACGACTTCGACACCAGCTGGTGCACGATCTACTGACATTCGGGAGCAAGGTTGCGACACCTTCTCGCCCTCTGGGGGCTGTCGGCCCTGGCCGGCTGCGGCGTCGATGCGGAGAGCTGGCCCACCGAGGCCGCCCGCTCGACGTGTCGGTTCAGCCTGCGATGTGCCGCGGCGAACTTCTACTACACCTACGACAACCTCGGGGACTGCCGGGAGCAGAACGAGGAGGTGCTCTCCGACGAGGCCGAGGCTGCCGAGCAGGAGTCGTGCACCTTCGACGACGAGCAGGCCCGCGAGTGCCTGAGAGCTCTCGACCAGAGCTGCCGAGACGTGGGTGCGGACTTCGAGACCGTGTTCGAGCCCTGTCAGCAGGTCTGGGACTGCGGTGGCGGCCCGTCGCCGGCTCCCTCGGGAGATACCGGGACTTAGCCCGTGCAGGCGCCGCGCAGATGTGATTGAATGCGGCTCTCACCGGAACCGGAGGATCGATGCGTAGACGGACCCTTGCCTCGGGGGCAGCGCTAGCACTGCTCGCGGGGTGCACCGGCCACGAAGGGCGTGGGCTCGAAGTCGATGACTTCTGGAGCGACTGGGCCGCAGACAACGTCACCGCGGGTGGCAGCGTCGGCGACCCCGACACCGACGGCGACGGGCTGACCAACTCCGAGGAGGATCTCCTCGGCACCGACCCCGAGCTGGCCGACACCGATGGCGACGGCTTCGACGACGGCGTCGAGGTCGAGTCCTACACGAACCCCACGGACCGCACGGATCGCCCCTACCGGGGCGGCTGGGCGATGGGCGCGTGCCGCAACGACATCGAGGGCACGGGCAACTACGAGGGCCAGACGGTGCGCCAGTGGCAGCGCACCGACCAGTTCGGCGACACGGTGCGCATGCACGACTTCTGCGACCGCGCGGTGTTGCTGGTGGGTGCCGCCGACTGGTGAAGCAGCTGTGTGGCGGAAGCCCCAGACCTGGAAGGTCTGTACCAGCAGTACAAGAACGATGGCTTCATCGTGATCACGCTCCTCGAGACGGGCGGGCTCAACACCTGGGTCGATGCCTTCGGGATCAACCACCCCGTCGTCGAGGATCCCGGCTACGGCGTGGCCGGCCGCTTCGTGCAGGGCAACACCATCGCGCTCCCCAGCATGTCGCTGATCGCGCCCGGCGGAGAGGTCCTCATCGCGAACCGCTTCCCGTCGGTCCAGGACATCGAGGCCGCGCTCCCCGCCAGCTGGGAAGGCGCCGACGAGGATCCCGGGCCGGACGCGCAGTAAGCAGGCTGGGTCCGGTCTGGGCGGGCCCCTGAGCGGGGCCTGCCTGGCGGGGCCTGCCTGGCAGGTC
>CAYMSU010000005.1:0-17314 GCA_964393165.1 uncultured Enterobacteriaceae bacterium | reverse complement strand
CTGCGCGACACGTCCTGCGCGACACGTCCTGCGCGACACGTCCTGCGCGACACGTCCTGCGCGACACGTGACGGGGGAGCTCAGGCCCCGGGGGCCTTCGACACGGGCCGCTCGCGCTCCACCGGCTGGGCGCCGGGCGCCTCGACCACCCGCTCCGCGGCCTTCACCAGGTCGCGGTGGCCCGGCAGCTCGTCGAGCGTGGGCTGGAAGGTGAGCTGAACCCGGCGGTTCTGCCGCATGGCGGAGGCGTTGCTCCCGGAGGCCATCGGCGCCGTGTCGGCGTAGGACACCGCGGCGAGCCGGTCCTTGGGCACGCCCGCGGCCACGAGCGACTGGAGCACGGTCACCGCGCGGGCCGCGCCCAGCTCCCAGTTGTTCTTGTACTGGGCGTTGTTGATCGGCCGGCTGTCGGTGTGGCCCTCGACGATGAACCGACGGTTGTCGTGCTTCTCGAGGAGCCCCGCAATCTTGCGCACGGTCTGCCGGCCGCCGGTCATCGACGCCGAGCCCGTGCCGAAGGACACGTCCTCGGTGAGCGCGAGGCTCATCCGGTCGGGGTAGACCACGAGGGTGGCCTCGCCGTTCTTCAGGATCGGCTCGAAGTCCTGGATGAGCTCGGCGTAGAACGAGCCGAGCTCCTCGTTGCGCGCCTCGAGCTCGGCCACGTACTTGTCGAGGTTGTCGTTCTCCACGCGCAGGCCGTCGGCCGTGGTGGTCAGCTCGACGTGCTCGTCGCGCAGATCGTTGTAGGCCGCCTGCAGCTCGTTGTACTTGCGCTTCGACACGCAGCCCGTCGAGATTGCGAGGACGCCGAGGGCCAGGGCGGAGTGGATCAGGGGTCGCATGAGCTCTCCTGGGATCGGTGGGTGAGGTCTCGGGGCTCCCCCATACGGAGGGGATCCGGTACCGGCGACCGGATTTCGCAAGCGGAGCCAGCTTGCTGGCGGAGCGCGCGTGAAGCGGTGCCCGTTTGAGATGACGGGAGCCCCGGGATGTGCCTAGGAACCCCGACCCGGTCCGCACCTGGTCAGGACGAGTTCTTCCGGTACAGCACGCCGAGCCCGCGCAAGGTCAGGAACCCGTCGACCTCGTCGATCGTCGACGACACCGTGGAGAGCAGAGTCGCGTAGCCCCCGGTGGCGATCACCCGAGCTTCGGGCGCGAGCTCGCCCCGGATGCGGGTGACGATCGCGTCGACCAGGCCGGCGTAGCCGTAGAACAGCCCCGACTGCATCGCCTGCACGGTGTTCCGGCCGATGACGGTCGGAGGCCGCTGCAGCTCCACCCGTGGGAGCTGGGCGGTGCGGTCGAACAGCGCCTCCTCGCTGATCCGAAGGCCCGGGGCGATCACGCCTCCGACGTAGTTCCCGTCGGTATCGACGCAGTCGAACGTGGTGGCCGTGCCGAAGTCCACCACGATGGCGGGCCCGCCGTGCTGGTCGATCGCCGCGACCGCGTTGACGATCCGGTCGGCGCCGACCTCCCGGGGATTGTCGGTGCGGATCGGCATGCCGGTCTTCAGTCCCCGGCCGACCATCAGGGTGTCGATCCCGAGGTAGCGCCGGAGCGCCTTCTCCACGGTGTACACCAGGCTCGGCACCACCGAGCTGCAGATCGCTCCCGCGATCCGGTCAGCCTCGTAGCCGCGGTGGGTGAGCAGCTGGAGCACGAGGCCGCCGAGCTCATCGGTCGTGCGCGCGATCGTGGTGATCCGCCACGTCTGCAGGATGTGCTCGTCGTCGAGCAACCCGAGCAGCGTGTTCGTGTTTCCGACGTCGATCACGAGGACCATGGGACCGGTCCCCCGCCCGCCTGGTACACCAACGATGACTTCACCCACGGCTGCAGGCGCAGCCCGAAGACCCTACCTCCCGGCACCCTCGCCCACAACTCCCCAGACCCTCACAACACCCGTGGCGAGGAGGGTACGGTCCTCGGACCGGAGTAGGTTGATCCACGATGCACCTGTTGGCCAGTGCCCTCGTCCTCCTGACCGCCGCCGCGAAGCCGCCGCTCCCCGCCCGGCAGTTCGTGGGGCCCGACCACAGCGAGATCGACCTGTGGCGGCCGATCGAGGGTGGGCCCCGGATCTTCGTGAGGGCCACGCTGCCCGACGGCAAGCCCGGCACCTTCCTGGTCGACACGGGCGCGGACATCTCGGTGCTCACTCGCGAGGTCGCGGATCGCATCGAGCTCGAGAACGTGCAGCAGGGCGAGGTCTGGGGCCTGTCGGGGACCGCCCGGGTGGGGTTCGGCCGCCTGCCCTCCCTCGAGATCGGGGAGATGAAGGTCTACGACGTGGGCGTGGCCGTAGGCGTGCCGGGCGTGCAGGACAAGCTGCTCGGCATGCCGCTCGCCGGCCTGCTCGGCAACAACGTGTGGAGCCGGTTCGTCCTCGAGCTCGACTACCCCGCCGACCTCATGGTGCTGCACGCCCCGGGCACCGCCAAGGTGCCCAAGCGCCACGCGCGCCGCATGCACTTCGACGATGCCCATGTCTACACGAAGATCGAGGCGCGGACGGCGGGGGAGCCCGGCCGGATCGTGTCGCTGCTCGCCCAGGTCGACACCGGGGCCAGCGAGCTCACGCTGTGCGCGGCCACCGGCCTGCCCTTCAAGGAGGACTACACCCAGGGGCTCGAGACGGTCCGCGGGATCGGCGCCTCCGACACGCTGCCGCCCTTCCGGTTCCAGGAGATGACGCGCCGGATCCCGCTGCAGTGGGTGCGCATGGGCGGCTCCCAGGTCGACGTGTCGCTGCCGGCGCGGTGGATGGCCTACGATCGGCCGGGCACGACCTGCGGCGGGGGGATGACCGCGCTGATCGGCCACGAGTACCTCGACGGCTACCGGGTGTGGTTCGACTACCCTCGCGGGCTGCTGGCCCTGCGCAAGAGCCGCCGCCCGGCCCGGCAGATCAACGCCCACACGGTGCTCTACGACGAGGAGCTCGAGGCCCACGGTCACGCCGTCGAGCGCGGGCTCGTGCGGGCCGAGCTGCTGCTGTGGTCCGACCGGCAGGACGACGCCGTGCGTGAGCTCGCGGCGTTCCTCGAGGCGAAGGCGTGGCAGGACGAGGAGGAGGCCGCGCGCGCGCGCGTGCTGCTCGCGCAGATCCTCCGCACGATGGGCCGGCACGACGAGGCGTGGGCGCTCCTCGAGGCGATGGATCCCGGCGACCTCGTCGATCAGAGCCAGGTCGTGGGCATGGTGAACGGGCTGCTGCTCACGAACCGCCCGGTCGACGCCCTCAAGCTCGCGAAGGCGGCGGTGCGGGCGCGGCCCGAGGAGGGGTGGGCGCAGGTGGCGCTCGCGGACGTCATGCTGGACCTCGGGCAGTACGAGCGGGCGCGGGCGGCGCTGCTGGAGGCGGCGCGGCTCGAGCAGTACCGCGACGCCCACCTGCTGCGGCGGGCGCGGGTCGCGCTCGCCTCGGGGGACCGCTACGGCTCCATGGCCCACGTGCGCAAGCTCCTCGAGCTGTACCCCGGCGGCGGCCCGTACCTGTGGTTCTACGCCATGCTGCTCGAGAGCGAGAGCGAGGGCGACCGCGCGACCTTCCGCGCCGACATGGAGCGGGCGATGTCGCGGCTGCACCCCCACACCCAGCCGTTCGACTTCCTGGTGGCGGCCCACGAGGTGCTCGGCGACGAGGCCGAGGTCGGCCGCTGGCTGGAGCACGGGCTCACCGAGCACTGCGAGCCGATGGCCAGCACGCCCGAGGGCGACAACTGTGTGGCGTGGTACCTCGCGCTCGCCGGCCGGGATCTCGACGAGGCGCTGCGGCGCATCCGCGGTGCTCTGGAGCAGACCGGGGAGCGGCCCGACTTCCTCGACACCCGAGCCATGGTCCACCTCGCGCGTCAGGAGCACGCCGCGGCTCGCCGGTACGCGCGCCAGGCCGCCCGCCTGTCGCCCGACGACGTGTACATGCTGTGGCAGGCCGAGCGCATCGCCGACCTGGCCACCGAGGAGACGCGGACCGAGGCGCAGCGGGCATCCCAGCGGGGGACGCCCCCGTAGCGCGAGCGACATTACTATGAGAAGCTGGCGGGTGTGGAGGAGAGATGCTGTGGACCTTGGCCGCCCTGTCGGCCTGCATCGAGTACCGCGTGGGCGTGGAGACCACGATCCCGGAGCCCGTGGGGCCGATCCTCGAGGTCCGGCCCGAGCAGCATCTGTTCGACGAGGTCTGTGAGGCCGGCAGCGTGGAGGTCCGCTTCACGAACACGGGCGACGAGCCGCTCGAGATCACGAGCCTGCGGTTCGAGGCCACGTCCACCGCCTTCGGGATCACCCACAACGTGCCGAATGCGGGGGCCACCCTGAAGCCCGGGGAGCGCCGGTCGGCCACCGTCACCTTCGACCCGAGCGATCCCGAGCCCGGCGAGGGCGAGATCACCCTCGAGACCAGCATCGGCACCTTCCTCGCCCGGCAGAACGCCACCGTGGAGTCCCCGCGCATCGAGGAGGTGATCGACGCGGGGGAGCCCGCGGTCGACGTACTGTTCTCGCTCGACACGACCGGGTCGATGGGAGTGCTCTACGACAACGGCGTGATCGCCGACGCACTGGACGACTTCTTCGGCGAGCTCGAGCTCGTCACCCTCGACTGGAAGGCCGCGATGGTCTGGGGGCAGGACGCGTGCGCCCGGAGCTCGGTGCTGCGCTCGGAGTCCGCGGATCCCTTGGCGGAGCTCAAGAAGGGCCTGCCCACGTCGGAGGCGGAGGAGAACCGCACCCTGCTGAACCTGGCCGACGTCGCGCTCGCGCAGACCGCGCCCGGAGGCTGCAACGCGCAGTTCCGGCGCGACGATGCGGCGCTGGTGGTGGTCCTGCTGGGCAACTCGATCCCCGAGGAGCCGGATACCTGGGCGGATCTGGAGCAGGACTGGTTCGCCCACGTCGCGGACTGCCGCCTGCTGACCGTGCACGCGCTGGTGAACAACGTGGACTTCGACGGCAGCGTGTACCCGAACCCCTACCTCGACGCCGCCGCCGCGACGTCGGGGGTCGTGGTGAATGCCACCGACTCGGGCCCCCCGTGGAACCAGAAGATGGCCACCGCGGGCTCGGTCACGGGCGATCGGGTGGGCAGCTTCCCCCTCCGGGGAGTCCCCCGGCCGGGCAGCCTCGAGGTCTTCGTCGACGGCGAGGAGTGGGGGAACGGCTTCGTCTACGACGATGTGGCCGGCACCCTGCGGTTCGTGCGGTCGCTCGCGGGCGCGAAGGACGTGCGCGTGTCCTACGAGATCGATCAGTGCGTGCCCGAAGGCTGCTGACTCGGCCGCGGGGCCAAGCCCGAAGGGCTGCGCCCCAACGCCCCAACGCCTCCACGCCCCAACGCCCCAACGCCCCAACGCCCGGGGCCCGGGGCCCGGGGCCCGGGGCCCGGGGCCCGGGGCCCACGGCCCAGGGCCTACGGCTTCTCCCACCCGAGGGCCCGCCAGCCGAGGGTGAGCGCTCCCCCGCTCGCGTGCCGCACCCGCTCGATCATCAGCAGGAGGTCGGCCCACGCCACTCCGGCCTCGGTCAGCGGCGGGCTCGTCTGGAGCACCCGCCGCACCCTGGCCTGGACGTCGAGCGCCAGCCCCTGGGTGAGGCGGCGATCCGACAGGCGAGTCAGCGAGACCTCTCCCCGCATCGGGAGGTAGCGCACCGTCGATCGCCGGCGCGGCGCCCCCGACCGGCCCGCGGGCAGCCGCAGCGTGGGCGACGGGGCGAGGTGCCGGCGCAGCGCCCCCGTGTGGGCCCCCGAGAGCCCGCGCCCCACGAGCGACGGCACCCCCCGCACCAGCACCTTCGCATCGGTCGCGGAGATCCCGAGCGACGCGCCGACCACCCGGAGCAGGTCGCGGCCCGGCGGGCGCACCGCTACCAGCTCCACGTCGTAGCGAAGCGCCAGCGCGTCGGCCCAGGCCGCCGCCGACGGGTCGAGCGCCGCGCCCTGCTCCGCGAGCGCCGCCCATGCCCCGGCGTCGTCGGGCGCCGCCGCGTAGACCAGATCCGCACGCAAGAACCACGCGCGCGGATCCCCCTGGGACTCCAGCCAGTCGGCGTAGACCGCCCGCGGCTCGAGCGCCCGCGGCGCGGCCGCGATCGCCCGGCGCAGGCCGGCCTCGACGCCGCGGGAGCTCACGTCTCCTTCAGCGCCGCGTTCAGGCCCGTCATCATCGCCTTGCCGTCGCCGAACAGCATCATCGTCTTGTCCATGTAGAACAGGTCGTTGTCGACCCCGGCATAGCCCACCGACAGGCTCCGCTTGACGATCACGACCACCGGCGCCTGATCCGCCTCGATGATCGGCATGCCCGCCAGCGGGCCCTCGTCCGACCGGGCGGCGGGGTTCACCGTGTCGTTCGCGCCCACGACCAGGGCCACGTCGCAGTCCGCGAAGTGGGGGTTGACCTCGTCCATCTCGAGCTGCTGCTCGTACGGCACGTTCGCCTCGGCCAGCAGCACGTTCATGTGGCCCGGCATGCGCCCCGCGACCGGGTGGATCGCGTAGACCACTTCGGTGTCGAACTTCTCGGCGAGGATCTCCGAGAACTCCCGCACCGCGTGCTGGCACTGGCTCACGGCCATGCCGTAGCCGGGCACCACGATCACCTTGCGCGCGCCGTCGAGCACCATCGCGACCTCGTCGGGATCGCTGCCGACCTTGGTGCGGGTGACCTTCTCCTTGCCGCCGCCCCCGAACGACTTGAAGATGACGTCGAAGAGCCGCCGGTTCATGGCCCGGCACATGATGAACGTGAGGATCAGGCCGCTCGCCCCGACCAGGGAGCCCGCCACGATCAGCACGCTGTTGTTCAAGATGAAGCCGGTGAAGGCTGCGGCGATCCCCGACATCGAGTTGAGGAGGCTCACGACCACCGGCATGTCCGCACCGCCGATCGGCAGCACCAGGATGACGCCGAGCACGCACGACAGGCCCACGATCGCCCAGACCAGATCGAGGTTGCCGGGCTCCAGGGCGGCGTAGCCGATCAGCCCGACCGCGGCGGCGGCGACCAGCGCCTTGACGCCGTTGAGCCAGGGCGGCCCCCAGGTGGGGGTCGAGTACCACCGGCCGAAGATCGAGACGCCGCCCGAGAGCTTGAAGAAGGCCACCAGGCTGCCGGTGAGCGTGGTCCAGCCCACCAGCGCGGACAGCCCGATCGCGATCCAGGCCACCCACAGCTCGAGCCCGTCGGGGATCGCGGCCCGCTGCACCCGCCCGACGACCTCGGACAGCGCCACGAGGGCGCTCGCGGCGCCCCCGAACCCGTTGAGCAGCGCCACCATCTCCGGCATCTGCGTCATCTGCACGCGGTAGGCGACGAAGTACCCGATCGCGCCGCCGAGGAGGACCCCGCCGCCGACCAGCTCCCACCCGATGATGCCCGCGCCGCGCGCCTCCATGTAGAGCAGCGTGGTGACGACGGCGGTGAGCATGCCGAGCGCGCCGAGCAGGTTGCCCCGCGGCGCGGTCCGGGGGTGCCCGAGGTTGCGGAGCCCGAGCACGAAGAGCACCGCCGAGAGCAGGTAGCCGAGGTCGAGGACGGCCGGATCGAAGCTCATGCGTCCTCCTGGCCCGGACGCCGGCGCCGCCCCGCGATCATGTCGAGCATGCGGTGGGTCACCGCGAACCCGCCGACGACGTTGATCGTGGCGAGCACCAGCGCGGCGAAGGCGAGCCACCCCGACACCGCGGTGTCGGCCCCCGCGAACGCCACGTTGGACAAGATCAGGGCGCCCACGATGCTGATGCCGGAGATGGCGTTGGCCCCGCTCATCAGCGGCGTGTGCAGCGTGGGCGGGACCTTGGTGATCAGCTCGAAGCCGAGAAAGATCGCCATCACGAAGAGCGTGATGCTCGAGATCAGCGCACTGACGGTCAGAGTCATGAGATCACCTCGGCGAGCCGGGTCTGGTGGGGGTGGAGGGCGCCGCCCTCGCTGACGAGCATGCCGCCCATGCCGGGGACGTGCAGGGGGTCGCCCTCGGGCGGGCCCACGAGGATCGGGTCGCTCGGCGGGAGCCGCCACGCGCCCTCGTGGGCGAGGGTGACCACGAAGTTGGTGACGTTGTTGCTGAACAGCGTGCTCGCCGTCTGCGGGAGGAGCCCCGGCAGGTTCTCGAGCCCCACGACGGTGACCCCGGCCTCGGTCGTGACGATCTGCCCGGCCTCGGTGAGCTCGCAGTTGCCGCCGACATCCGCGTTCATGTCGACGATCACCGCGCCGGGCGAGTACGCGGCGACCGCGGCCGACGGCACCGTGATCGGCGCGGGCCGCCCGAAGATGCGGGCCGTGGTGATCACCACGTCGGCTTCGGCCGCCACCTCGTTCACCACGCCGTTGACCTTGTCGATGAACTCCGGCGTGAGCGGCTTGGCGTAGCCCGAGGCGTCCTCGAAGTCCTCCATGCCCTCGACGTGGATGAAGCGGCCCCCGACCGACTCGATCTGCTCCTTGGCGGCGAGCCGCACGTCGGACGCCTGCACGATCGCGCCCAGCCGCTTGGCGGTGGCGATCGCCTGGAGCCCCGCCACGCCCGAGCCCATCACCACGAACCGGGCCGGCCGCACCGTGCCCGCGGACGTGGTCATCATGGGGATGACCTTGCCGAGGTGGTGGGCGCCCAGGAGCACCGCCTTGTAGCCGGCGAGGTTGTCCTGGCTCGAGTTCACGTCCATCGACTGGGCCTTGGACAGCCGGCGGGGGATCATGTCGAGCGCGAGCAGGGTGAGCTCCGCCTCGACGAACGCGCGCACGCGCGCGGGGTGGCGGAACGGATCCGCGACGCAGCACACGAGCGTGCCCGCGGCGAGCGTGGCCGGATCGGGGGGCGCGATCGAGGCGACGAGCTCGCAGCCGAGCGCCGCCTCGCGATCGCCGACCTCGGCCCCCGCCTCGGCGTAGGCCGCGTCGGCAAAGCCCGCCCGGACGCCGGCCCCGGACTCCACCCGGACGGCGATCCCCGCCTTGGTGAGCTTCTTGAGGCTCCCGGGGACGATCGCCACGCGACGCTCCGATCCCTCCTCTCTCGTGACGCCCAGGCGCATCGCGCCTCCTTGTCCGGTGAGCCTCGGAGTGTGCCACGAAACCGAAGACGCTACACGGAGCGTGCGCCTCACCCTGGAGAGTCGCATGTCGAATGTTCTGTTTGCACTGTTCTGTTCTGTGGTCAGCTCCGCCAAGCCCCCGCCGCCGGGAGGCTGGCCCACGCCTCCGAGCGAGGCCCGCGTGGTCGGCGTCTACGATGGCGACACGATGACGCTCGAGACGGGCGATCGGGTGCGCCTGAAGTGGATCAACACCCCCGAGCTCAAGCCCAAGGAGCCCTACGGCGAGGAGGCCGGCGCCTTCGCCCGCCGCTTCGTGCTGCACGAGACCGTGAAGCTCGTGCTCGACGGCACCAACCCCCGCGACAGCTACGGGCGGATCCTCGCGGGCATCACCGCTCCGCGGGGCGATCTCACCGAGGCGATGCTGCGCAGCGGCTACGGCCACGTGTTCATCATCCCCCCCGACAACGCCGACGAGGAGCGCCTGCTCGCGGCCGAGGCGGAGGCCCGGCGGCAGCGGCTCGGGATCTGGTCCACGCCGGCCATGCAGGGGGCCTTCCACATCACCTCGTTTCACGCGAACGCCCCCGGCAACGACAACGACAACGTGAACGGCGAGTACCTGCGGATCTGCAACATCAGCGGGAAGGCGCAGGACCTCGGCGGCTACAAGCTGATGGACGTCTCGGGGCAGACCCACGTGCTGCGCTCGGTCGAGGTGCCCGCGGGCCACACCGTGATGGTGCTCTCGGGCGAGGGCTACGACCAGACCAAGCCCGAGCGGCAGCTCCTCATCCACCTCGGGTCGAAGACCCCGCTGTGGAACAATAAGGAAGAGACGGTCACGCTTCTCACGCCGGCTGGTCTGCCGATCGACGAGCGGCACCACAAGGGAAGCTCACGCTAGGAGCCAGGCATGCGGTCCCCACGCGCCGGGGTGGTTCTCGGCGGCACCGTCCTCGGCCTCCTCGCCGTCGTCCTGGTGGTCGCCATGTTCGCGCCCGGCCGGCAGCTCCTGTCGGTGATGGTGCAGGGGGCCCTGCCCCCGGCGGCGGCGGCCGACGTGCACCGCCTCGAGCCCACGTTCGACGGTGCGGATCGGTCGCGCCCTCAGGTGCCCGTCCGGCTCGAGCCGTGGATCACCGGGGTGGCCCAGCCCACCGACGTCTCGCTCGTGCCCGGGCACCCCTCCCGCGCGGTCGTGCTCAGCAAGCGCGGCCAGGCCTACCTCGCGGAGCCCGGGGCCCCCGGGCGAGCGCCCGAGGAGTGGTTCTCGCTCGACGTGCGGACCAAGTCCGAGATGGGCCTCCTCGGGATCGCGTTCGCGCCCGACTTCGAGTCGTCGGGCCGGCTCTGGGTCAACCACAACCCGAGCGAGGGCGACCCCCGCACCGTCGTCACCGAGCTGCGGACGGACCCCCGCACCCTTGAGGAGCCCACCCGCGTCGCCGACGTGCTCACGGTGGCTCAGCCCTACCGCAACCACGACGCAGGGCAGCTCGTGATCGGCCCCGACGGCATGCTCTACGTGGGGCTCGGCGACGGCGGCTCGGGGGGCGACCCCCTGGGGGCGGGCCAGGATCGGTCCATGCTGCTCGGGAGCATGCTGCGCCTCGATGTCTCCACCCCCGGGCGCTACACCGTCCCGGCCGACAACCCCTTCGTGGGCGTCGACGGGGTGCGCCCGGAGATCTGGGCCTACGGGCTGCGCAACCCGTGGCGCTACACCTTCGACCCCCAAGGTCGGATGGTCGTGGCCGACGTCGGGCAGAACGCGTGGGAGGAGATCGATCTCGTGGCCGCGGGCCACAACCTCGGCTGGAAGATCCGCGAGGGGGCCCACTGCTTCGAGCCCGAGGAGGGCTGCGCCACCGAGGGGCTCGTCGATCCGATCTACGACTACCCGCACACCGAGGGCGTCTCGGTCACCGGCGGGCTCGTGTGGACCGGACCGGGCGTGCTGAGCGGCAAGTACGTGTTCGGCGACTTCGCCACGGGCCGTCTGTGGGCGCTGTCCCTGCCCGAGCGCAGGGAGCGCGTCGAGCCGGTCGCGCTGGGCAGGTTCGACCTCTCCCCCACCGCGTTCGCGCGCGACGCCGAGGGCCGCCTGTGGGTGGCCGACTACCGCAGCGGGGCAGTGTTCCGCCTCGTGGTGGTCGAGGGCTGAGCTCCCCACTGACGGGCTGCGCTCAGCCTCCCTCGTCCACCAGGTCCGCGAGCCTCGCGATCCGCGCCTCGTCGTGCTCGACGTGCCAGGGGTCGGCCCGCAGCCCCGCCAGCGCCTTCACCAGGTGGGGGCGCGCTTCGTCCCGTCGGCCCAGCGCGAGCAGGCACTCGCCGACCTCCTCTTGCGAGTAGGCGAGCCCCTCGGGGGGCTCCATCGCGAGCCGCTCCTCGAGCAGCGCCTGCTGGAGCGGCAGCGCCTCCTCGCAGCGGCCCAGTGAGCGCAGGCCCCGCGCGACCGTCCACCGCGCGATGCGGTGCCCCTTGCCGGTGTCGCGCGCGGCGTGGAACGCCAGGCAGGTCTGCCAGGCGGTGAGCGCCTCCTCGTAGCGCCCGGCGTCGTGCAGGCTCCACCCGAGGTTGTTGGACAGCGGCCCCACCCACTTCGAGGCGTGGGGATCCGCGGAGCGTGCCGCGAGCTGTAGGCCGCGGTCGGTCCAGGCGATCGCGTCGTCGGCGGTGGGGGCCACGATGGCGAGCGTGTGCGCAGCATCGATCGCGAGGCCGTCGGCGCCGAGGGCCCGGCCCTCCCGCCAGGCGGTGGCGAATGCGGCGCGGGCGGCGTCGGCCTGGCCGCCGCTGCGGTGCAGCCGGCCTCGCTCGAGGGCGACCCGCACCGCGACCTCGCCGGCGGGCGCCTCGAGGGCGTCGAGCACGGCGTGGCCCTCGGCGTACCGCTGCTGCATGCCGAGGGCTCGCGCCCGCTGGGTGGCGAAGGCCTGGCGCGCGGCCTCGTCCGTGGCGGCGGCCTCGGCCTCGCCGAACGCCTGCTCGGAGGCCTGCGGGTCGTCGAAGTTCCACAAGGCGCGGATGCGGTCGGACACAGACACGGGGGAGGCCTCCGGAGGCGTCGGCGTTTCCTGGGGAGCGGGGGCGGCGGTCGGGCGCGGAGCGGGCACGCGGGACGCGCAGCCGAGCGCGGCGAGCCCGACCAGCCAGCAGATGGGTGTGGAGTGCTTCACGGCCCGAGCTTACCGGGTGTAGGGACCGCTTGCTCCTGCGACAGCGGTAGCGCTCACTCCAGCGGATCCATCGGCAGGCCCGACGGGACGGACGCAGGAACGGTCCACCGCAGATCGCGCGAGGCTGGGTCCTCGAGCGCGTCGAGGAACGGGAGGATCGCGTCGACGTCTACCTCGAGCGCCGGAATCGCGGGGTCCACGGTGGCCAGGATCGCCTCGTTCTCGGTGTCGTCGTAGAGCTCCCAGAACGCAGGGTCGGCGACCTCACGCTCCACGTCGTAGTCCTCCATGGCCCCGCGCGGATCCGCGTAGTGCCCGAGGTACGCCTCAAGGTCCGCGAACTGGCCGGCGTGCCCGTAGGGGCCGGTGAGCGTGACGTTGCGCAGCGGGGCGGTGCGGAACGCGAACGGCCCGCCCTCGGGGTCGATCCCGCCGCGGCCGTAGTCCTGGTCCTCCTCCTCCCCGTGGCCCTTGCCGGGGCCGATGTGCGGCAGGCAGGTGTTGTGGGTGGAGAAGTCGGACAGTGCCGGGCCCGTGTGGCAGCCCGCGCAGCCGGCGTCGACGAAGGCGACCGCGCCGTCGCGCTGCGCCGCCGAGAGGGCGTCGTCGTCGCCGCGCAGGAACGCGTCGAGCGGGGTCGCGGTGGCCGCGAACGCCCGGATCTCGAAAGCCGCGAGCGCGTTGGCGGCGTGGCCGAAGGTGAGCTCCCCGAAGCGGGTGCCCGGGTAGGCGGCCTCGAACAGGTCGACGTACTCCGGGATCGCCCCGAGGCGGGCCATCAGCCCCGCCCACATGCCCGCGAAGTCGTCGTCGGCGAGGTCGGCGAGCTCGTTGTCGCCCTTCTCGCCGCGCATCTCGTGGCGACTGGTGACCGGGAACATCGCCTGGGCGGACACGAGGCCGTGCTCGAGCGGGGCTGCGAGCGGTCCGGCGAGGGCCGGCCCCGCGGGCGTGACCATCGCGCCGTCGTCGGCGTGCTCCACGCGGCTGTCCCAGAACAGGGTCTCGTAGACGTGCAGGTTGAACAGGGGGGGCGCGGACCGGGGAATCACGGGCTCGTGCTCGCGGTCGGCGCCGAGGCCCTCGGCGCCGGTGCCGGCGGACAGGGGGCGGTCGTCGTCGGTGCCGAGCACCGGATGGTGGCAGGTCAGGCAGGCGATGTCCTCGTTGCCGGACAGGATGGGGTCGAACGCGAGCATCTGCCCGAGCAGGAAGAGCTCGTCGGACACCTCCGGGGGGGCGGGGGCGGCCTCGAGGCCTGCGTCGAGCAGGTGCTGCCGGACGAGGGCGGCATCATAGGGCGGCTCCGGGGCGCCCCCGGTACAGGCCATGAGCAGGAACATCGCAGCGATCGTACGCAAGGAGCCTCCGGGGGACCGGAGCATACGGCATGCGGCGCGTCGTGGGGAGGGCCGCAGGGCCTGATGAAACCGTCGAGACACCGCGGCGCGCGACGTCGTCGACCGGTCACCCTCCGGTCGGGGTGACCTGCGGGGGGCGAGGCGGGCAGGGCACGTACGTGTAGTCGAGCACTTCCTGCCGGTACCCGTCGAACGCGAGCTGCACGAGGCGACCCTGAGCGTCGTAGGCCTGGGAGGTCGTGCGCGTCTCGCCCGAGGACACCCAGACCTCCTTCGTCGAGATCGATCTCGACGTAGCTCGCGACGATGCCGTCGGTCCACCAGGTCTGGGTGTGTTGCCGGTCGCCGTAGGTGCGCTCGACGCGACGGTCTACGGTGCCGTCGTCGTCGTCGTCGTGCTCCTCCCAGAGGATCCGGCGCTGCCCGTCGTAGCCGAAGCGGTCCCGGCTCCACGAGCGGCCGACGGTCGTGAGGCGTTCCTCCGGGTCACCGCCGGCACTGAACACGAGGGTCTCGGTGGTCGTGGTGGGCACGCCGCCCTCGAACCGGCCCAGGCTCTCGTGCACGACGTTGTTGGGGAGCCCGCGCACCGTCCAGGAGGTGAGCTCGAGGCCCCGGTCGGCCTCATCGTCTACATACTGCAGGGTGGTCTCCGAGCGGTCCTCGACGAACCAGGTGTCGCGGACCTGCTGCGCGCTCGGTTCGCCGAAGAAGATCTCGAGGCGGATGCGATCGAGCTGGGCGTTGAACCACTCACGCGACAGGCGCTCGCCGGGCAGCAGGGAGCTCTCGACGTCGGCGCAGTGCGCCGCGTCGTTGCGCGTCGCGAGGGCGGCGGTGTCCGTGGCATGGCCCCCATCGAGCGATCCGGGGTCGGTGCGAGGGCTGCACCCCACGAGCCACAAGCCGGCGACGATCCTCACGAAGCCCTCCATCCCTCGGGGGCCGAGGGTGCACCGGCAGGACGCGACCCGCACCGTTCGAGTCGGTCTCGGTCGCGCTCCGTCGGCGGAATCGGCCTCGAGCACCACCCGAGGTCGTGTCGGGGCTCCGAAAACGTCCCCGGGTCACGACCTGGGGTCGGCTCCGAGTCGAAATTCTCCAAGCGACGACGACCCCAGGTCGCGCGTGAGTCGAAATTCTCCAAGGGGTCGGGGACCTCAGGTCGCGTCCGAGTCGCAATTCTCCAAGCGACGTCGACCTCAGGTCGTGCGGTGGGTCCGCGGTCGGGCCCCCGGGACGACCCCAGGTCGTCGCCGACCCCGAGAACCGCGACCCAGGGCGACCCGAGGTCGCGACAGATCTCCCCGACGGTGGCGGGAGGGCGTCCGGCGGTCAGATCCTGACCGATCCCTCGGATCGGTGTGCACCCCGACCACTGAACACATAAGCAGCGCACATGACCTGGCTCGTGCCATTCCTCCATCGCTTGGCGACCGAAGGCAGGACCGTGGCGACATGGGGGCTCCTGGCCGCCTGTCTGATGGCGTGCGCCTCCGAGGCGACTCTGCGGCCTCCGCCGCCCGTGCCCCCGCCGCTCGTCCCGCCGCTCGTGGCGCTCGAGGAGCCCGCGATCGAGGCGCCGGACCTCCCCTGGTTCACCTCCGGGCTGGCCGTGGCCTACCCGAGCCTGCCGTGCCCGACAGCCTGGCGGGAGGTCTACACGCCCACGTCGGACCTCGCCTGCGATCCCTGGCCCGAGGGCGGCCGGCAGGCGTGCGCGGAGCCCGGGCAGGCGCACCTGCCGGGTACCCCCGGGTGCGCGGCGATCGGATCCTCGTGCGATCCCTCGGGCTGGCCCACGTCGCTGCCCGTCTCCGGCGGTGCCGGGGTGTGGTACGTCCGTCCTGGCGGCGGGGGCGACGGCTCGAGCGCCGAGGCGCCGCTCCCCACCATCGCCGCGGCTCTGGCGGTGGCTCAGCCCGGCGACACCCTCGCGCTCGCCGCGGGAACCTACGACGAGGCCGTCGCGCTCGATGCGGCCGTCTCCGCGAGCGCCCTGGTGGGGGCCTGTCCCGAGCAGACCGTGCTCACGCGGTCGGCCTGCGGCGCCGAGGGCGCCGTCGTTCGCGTTCCGGCTGGGAGCTCCGCCTCGCTCGCGGATCTCTCGGTCGCCGGGGCGCCCTGCGCGGGTATCGCCGCCGAGGCGGCGTCGGTCCACCTCGAAGGCGTCGCGCTGCACGACCTCGGGGGGGCGGGGATCACGGCGTCGGCGGGCGCGTCCGTCGTCGCGGAGCGGCTGGTCGCGCGTAACACCGGGGGCGACGCGGTCACCGCCCGCGCGAGCACCGTCGACCTCGCGGGGGCGTCGCTCGCCAGCGAGAGCGGCGCGGGCGTCCGGGTCACGGGGCCGGGCGCCCACCTGACCGTTGAGGACACCGCGTTTGGCGGCGGCGGGGTCGCCCTGAACGTAGCCGAGGGCGCGTCGGGTACGCTTCGGCGGGTGGTCGTCGACGACGTGGGAGGCGGGGGCCTGCGCGCCGCCGACCGAGAGACGGCGCTGACGGCGGCCGACCTGGTCGTGAACGCGCCGCGGGGGCCCTGTGTCGCGTCCACCGCGGGCGCCGAGCTGCAGGTCGATCGCGTGTGGGCCCGCGCCTGCGGGGAGGTCGGGCTCGTCGCGGAGCACGGGGCGCGCCTGTCGGCGTCCGACCTGATCGTCGACGGGGCGGGGCTGCGGTCCGAAGGCGCGGGCAGCGTGCTCACCGTGCGGCGGGGGGTGGTGGCGGGCCACCCGGGCCACGGGGTGGCCGTGCACGGGGCACGTGCCGAGGTCGTGCACGTGTGGATGGAGGGCGTGCGGGAGGCGGGCGCCGCCGCGTGCGGCGCAGCGGTCCACGACGGGTCCCTGGTGCTCGACGTGGTGCGCACTGCTGGCAACGCTCATTGCGGGGTGCGCGTCGGCGCCGGGGGGTCGCTTCGGGCGCAGGACGTGTCGGTCGGGGACAACGCGCCGGGCCGTGGCGCGGGCTTCGACATCGCCGGCGAGGCGTCGATCGACCGAGCACTGGTCGAGGAGACGCACGGCGCGGGCCTCCGGGCCACTGGTGAGGCCCAGGTGTCGATGTCGCGCGTGATCCTGCGCAACCTCGTGCCCGACGCAGAGGGGCGGCTCGGCGAGGGGGTTCGGCTCGAGGACGGCGCGCGGGCCATGCTGGGCCGGGTGCTGGTCGACGACTACGGGAGCACGGGGGTGCTCGCGCTCGGGGCGTCGAGGGTGGAGGTGAGCCACGTGCGGGTGAACCGGGGGCGCGGCGACGAGGGGGGCCTGGGCGGGGAGGGCCTCGTCGCGCGAGATGCCGCGCAGATCGTCGGCGACCAGGTGGTGGTGCGGCGCGCCCGGCAGGTCGGGGTGGCGGTGCTCGAGGGGGCCGAGCTCGAGCTCACCACGGCGTTCGTGGCCGACACGGAGGCCCAGGCGTGCGTCGACACGACGTGCCCGGGGGCGAGCGCCGCGGTGGGGGCCTACGCGGGCGGGGGGTCGCTGGTGCTGGCGGACTTCGTGCTGCTCGACAACGCCACGCTGGGGGCGTTCGCGGGCGGGGGCGCACTGGATCTGCGCGACGGGTGGATTGCGGGCCACCCGGCGGGGCTCGCGGGGCCGGTGGTGTTGAGCGACGTGCGCACGCAGCGCAACGAGGAGGCACGACCCTCGGAGGGCCCGCCGGAGATCCGGGTCGGGGCGCCCTGATCTTGGGGAGGGATTCCCTGCTCCT
>CAYMSU010000004.1:0-41094 GCA_964393165.1 uncultured Enterobacteriaceae bacterium | reverse complement strand
GCTGGTCGCGCCGCTCGCCGGTCGCGACGAGCCGATGTCGGTCTGGGTCACCGCGGAGACCGGCATCCGCGCCTTCGTCGCGAGCGACGAGGGGCTCACCGAGGTGGCCCCGCCGCCTGGCGACACGTCCTTCGGCGCGGGGCTCGTCGCTGCGGACTACGACGCCGACGGGGACCTCGACGTCTTCGTCTCCCGCTGGGGGGCCTCGGCGGTCGGCCAGTCGCTCGGGCGAGACGCCGCCAACCGCCTGCTCCGCCACGACGGCTGCGACGAGGCCGGCTGCACGTTCACCGACGTCACCCAGGCGCTCGGGGTGGAGGGCTGCCTCGGCCGGCGCTGCGCGCGGAGCGTCGCCGCCAGCTTCGGCGACGCCGACCGTGACGGCGACCTCGACCTGTTCCTGTCGGCCCACGGGCCGCTGCGATCCGACATCGCCATCGAAGATCACCCACCCGGCGATCCCGCCTTCTTCTACCGCAACGACGGGCAAGGCCTCCTCGTCGACGCCACCGCCTCGCTGCCCGCGTCGGTCCACCACGGGTACACCCTCGGGGGCGGCTTTCACGATCTCGACCGCGACGGCTTCGTAGACCTCTACCTGGTGAACGACGTCGGCACCATCCACCCGAACGTCGTGGTGTGGGGTGGTCCCGCCGGCCTGGCCACCGGCCGCAGCCGCGAGACCGGACTCGACGTGTCGATCGTGGGGATGGGCCTGGCCGCCGAAGACCTCAACGGCGACGGGCGGCCGGATCTGGTGATGCCCGCCTGGAACGAGGTCGCCTACCTGCAGAGCGCTCCCGGCCGCGACCTGTGGGTCGACGCGGCCGACGCCACCGGCCTGTCGCTGGAGGGCCGGCGCCGCGTGACGTGGGGCGCGGAGCTCGCCGACCTCGACAACGACCAGGATCTGGACCTCGTGGTGGCCGCCGGCTGGGTCGACGAGCTCGGCCCCGAGGGCTGGCCGAACCCGCTGCTGCAGCCCGATCTGCTCTGGGAGAACGTCGGCACGCCCTGGGAGCCCGGCTTCGAGCTGGCGACCGAGGCGTGGGATGTCGGCCGGGCCACTCCGCATCGGGCCTACGCCGCCGCCGACGTCGATCGGAACGGCTTCCTGGACCTGCTGGTGCACAACCTCTACGACGGCGAGCTGCTCTACTACCGGGCGCGCTGCGGGCCCCAGAGCTGGTTGAGAGTCCAGCTCTCCCAGCCGGGCACCGCGAACCTGCGAGCCATCGGCGCGCGCATCGCGGTATGGGTGCCCGGCGGCGTCCTCGAGCGCACCATCCGCGCCGGGGGCACGAGCCTCGGCGTCGGCTTGCCGGCGGAGATCCACGTGGGACTGGGGAGCGTCGAGGAGGTGGGGCGCGTCGAGGTGACCTGGCCCGACGGAGCCGTCTCGGTGCTCGAGAACGTGCCCACGCGGCGCACGATTCGCGTGGTGCGCGAGGAGGCCCCGTGAAGCGGCTGCAGGTCGACGTGGTTCCCCCCAGTGGGCGTGCAGGCGCCCGGTCCTTTCGCAACATGCCGCTGCACCGGTACTTCGAGGAGGTCTACGCCCCCTGGCGCGCCCCCAAGGCCGCGGACTGGACGCGCGAGCGTCACGCGTGGGAGCCGCTGCTCGTGGGGCTCGGCCGCCGGCGCCTCCGCGAGCTCGACGCGAAGGTCGTCGGAGGCTTCCTCGATGGGCTGAGCACGCTGGGACAGGACCGCGGCGAGGCCGAGCGGGCTGCCGTGCAGGCGCTGCTCGACCGGGCCTACGCGCTGTCCCACATCGACGAGCGGCCGGACCTGGCGCCGACCACCCAGGACCTCTCCCTCGACGAGGGCCCGCCGTTCGAAGAGGTGGAGCCCACGGCGCCGAACCTGCCCACAGCCGAGTCTGCGGCGACGAAGCCGATCGTGGCGGACAGCCCCGACGCGGAGGAGCCGACGACCGCGGGCCACCTGCAGACGTTCGGGGCCGAGGGCATCGAGAATCTCGAGGTCCGCTCGCGTCGGGCCGACGGGGTGGAGGTCGCCTTCCACACGCGCGACGGCAAGCAGCGCACCGCCTGGATTCCCGCGACCGTGCTGGAGACCGCGCGGGTGCTGCTGTCGTCGGGGGGCTCGCCGTCGGAGAGTGGAGCGTCCCCGCCACGCGGCAGCCGCGGGGGAGGCGCCGCCGAGCGCGGGACCACCGACATGCTCACGCTGCTGTTCGAGGGGTCGACCGTAGACCGCTCGCGCAGCGGCGAGGACGCCGATTACGCCACGCAGATCATGGTCCGACCACTCGCCGCCAAGGCCCTCGACGACGAGAAGACCTGGGTGGCCCGCCTCGAGACGGGGCTCCCCGACGACTTCGGCATCGAAGACGACGCCACCGACGCACGCGATCCGACCGAGGAGCCCACCCAGGCGAACCCCGCGATCCCTGCGGCGGGGGCGCCCCCACTCGTGGCGGAGCCCGTCGCGGAGCCCGTCGTCGAGCCCGTGCTCCGCAAGAGGCCCGAGACCGAGGCCACGGTGGTGATGAAGATCGACCGGGAGCTGCTGCGGCGCCTGCGCGACGCGCCGGTGCGGCGTGAGCCGGCACCCTCGGGGCCCCGGCGGCGCCGCCGGGCGGCGGCCGAGAGCCTGGACAGCGAGGTCGACATGGTGGCGCTGGGATGCCTGGCGGGAGCCGCCACCCTCGTGGTGGTCCTGCTGATGGTGGGCTTCGCTTTCGGGGTGATCACCTAGGCCGATGCAGCAGGCGGTAGAGGTCTGCGTCGTAGATCGGGGTCGATCTCCCGATGCTGTAGCCGGGCGATCTCCCGTACTCCTGGGTCTCCCACCGCACGTCCCACACGACCTCGCCCGCGTCCGTGACCTCGCGGAGGACCGCATGGGTGCCGTAGTTGTGGAGCGTGTGGCCCCCGCGGAGTCGGTGTGCCTCCCCCATCTGCGCGCCCGTCACCCCCTCCCCCTCGCCGAAGGACCAGACCTGGCGAAGGGTCCGCGCTTCCTCGTCGACCTCGTACTCCCGGACGACGAGCTCCTCGTCGTCTTCCGCGCGGTGGGTGGAGACGAGCAGCGTGCCCTCGTCCGTGTAGACCGAGCCGTGCTGATACCAGAAGGCCGACTCCGGGGGATCGAACGACCAGGCGCCGTCGAGCTGGCCGAACACGCGCAGCAGGTCCCCGGTGGACGCGTCGACCTCGAGCACCGACTCCACCGTGAACAGCGAGTACAGGAACGTGTCCCGCGCTGCGTCGTAGGCGAGGGTGTTCGCCTGGCAGCGGCGGACCAGCGCCGCCACACAGTCGAAGACCTCGCGCTCCGTGCCGTCGCGCCGCTGCAAGATCAGCCGCTCCCCGTCGGGGCCGAGCTCACCATCGCGGTCCATCGCCCAGTGAACCGGCCACGCGAGGCTCCCATCGGGCAGGTCGGTGAACGCGTGGTAGAGCCCGGGGGTCGTCCACGTCTTCAGCACCGTGCCCCCGATGCCGATCTGCAGCACCTCGGAGCTGGCGCCGCCGTCGAACTCCCCGCCCCAGTGGCTCGTCTGGTCGATCAGCAAGGAGCGGCCATCGTGCGCGAGCCGGGGGTGCATCGCGGCCCGCCGCCGCGGCGTGCGGTGGTGCCAGAGCACGCGAGCCTGACGGTCGAGCAGCACGACCACGTACTCGCCAACGAAGCTCTGATCGAGGCTCACGGAGACCAGCAGGTACTCCAGTTCCGGATCGAACCGGTCCGGCCGGGCGTCAACGAGGACGGGACGGGGGAGCTCGGGAGGCCAGCCCCCGTTTCGCGTGACCGCCGGCTCGGTGCGGCGGACGACCTCTTTCCCGTCCTCTTCCCCGACCGCCTCGAGGGTCCAGGTGACCGCAGAGTCGTAGGGGACGCCGAGCAGCAGTTCGGCCTGCGCCCCGGGCAGGAGCTCCCGGGCCGGCGTGGTCCGGGTCTCCCCCTCGAACGCATAGGTGATCTGCACCCGCGCCGGTGCGCTCTGCATCCACGAGACCCGCAGGATCGACGGGTAGGGGTCGTACACCTCGGCCCGGGCCTCGCGCAGCGCCAGGGGCCCGGTGATCGTGGCCTCGGTGGGCGGGCTCGGCGCGCTGTCGTCACGCCCTGGCGCCGAGTCGACAGGCGGGGCCTGGCACCCCCCGAGCCAGACAGCCCACAGCCCCACGATCGCTCTCACCCGCCCTCCCGACGCCCCGCGGAGCGCCCCGTATCGCCCAGCGGGGACTACGGCCGGTCTGCCGGGCCGGAGAGCCGAGCGTCCCACACCGGCTCGGCGCGGAGCTCGAGCCGCCCCATCTCCTCGGCCAGGCGGGCGGCCAGCTGCCGCTGGCGCCGCAGCTGCCCCGGCCTCCCCGCCAGGTTGGTGCGCTCCTGCGGATCGCGGACCAGGTCGTACAGCTCGGGCCCGTCGGGAACCCCGTGGTAGGTGATCAGCTTGTGCGTGGCGGTGCGCAGCGCGAACATCGTGGGGGTCGCGGGAAACCGGCGCTCGTGGAAGTACTCGTACAGGAACGCATAGCGCACCTCCGTCTCGCTCTCGGCCCGGAGCAGCGGGGCCACGGAGCGCCCGTGCAGGCCCTCGGGCGCCGGCAGCCCCATCAGGTCCAGGATCGTGGGCGCCAGGTCCACGTTGAGCACGAGCGGCTGAATCCGGTGGCCCGCCGCGATCGTGGGCCCCCAGGCGATGAAGGGCACACGGATGGACGCCTCGTAGGCGTTGCGCTTGTCGAGGATGCCCTTGTCGCCCAGCAGGAAGCCGTTGTCTGACGTGTACAGCACCACCGTGCGGTCCGCGAGCCCTGTGTCCTGCAGGGTGGCGAGGATCCGACCCACCGACTCGTCGACGGCGAGGAGCGTGGCGTGGTAGGCCCGGTACCACGCGGCGAAGCTCTCCCAGGTCCCGTAGGGGCGGGCGGCGTCGAAGTCGGTGCCCTGCAGGTGCTGCATCCACCCCGGCAGGTCGGCCAGCGCAGGGTCGCCGAGGGGCGTCGCCTCGGGGGGCGTGGCCTCGGCGAGCGCCCCTGCATGGCGCGGCGCCGGCACGAACGGCGCATGGCAGGCCTTGTGCGCGAGCACCATGCAGAACGGCCGGGACGGCTCCGCCCCGCGTGCTCGCAGGTAGCCGACGGCTTCTTCGGTGAGCAGGTCCGTCACGTAGCCGGAGACCTGGCGGAAGTCGCCGTCGTAGGAGAACCCGCGGTCGAGCGGGGGCAGCTTGTCCGGCCCCGGGTAGCGGTACCGGCCCTGCCCACGAAAGCCCACCCAGCGCGTCCACCCGGGGCGGGGATGCGGATTGTCGGCGCCCATGTGCCACTTCCCGACGTAGCAGGTGTCGATCCCCGCCTGCTGCAGCCGCTGGCCATAGGTGAGCAGCCCGCTTGGCAGCTCGCTTCGGTTGTCGAGCACGCCGTGGCGGTGGGCGTACAGCCCGGTGAGCATGCTCGCCCGGCTCGGGCAGCACAGGCTCGTCGTGACGAAGGCGTGGGCGGCGTAGGCGCCCTCGCCGGCCATCCGGTCGAGGTGCGGAGTACGCAGCACGGGGTGCCCCATGAACGAAAACGCGTCGTACCGCTGGTCGTCGGTGAGCACGACCACGACGTTCAGCGGCGCTGCGTCGGAGCTGGGGGGGCCGCCACAGCCGACCAGAGAGGCGGCGATCGAGCCACCCAGCACCGCCCGGCGTGATGGACGTTCACCGATCGCGGGGGGGTTGGGCATCCTCGAATGCTACCTCACGGCTTATAGAGGGGGGCGATGATGACGTTCAGTGTGTGGATGAGCACCGCAATCACGCTCGCGGCAGGCCCGCCGGGCGACGAGGCGGCGTGGGAAGAGATCCGGAACGACGAGGTCCGCGTCGAGTGCGTGGAGGTCGCCGAGCAGCCCTGGTGCCGGGCCCACGGCGTGGTCAGGGCGCCCATCGCCAAGGTGTCCGACACCCTCGAGCACATGCCCGCACACCAGGACAAGTTCGACATGGTGCTGTCGATCCGCGAGATCGAGGCCGGGCTGCTGCACATCACGCTCGACTACCCACGGCCGTTCTCCGATCGCGACTACGTCGCGCGGTACACGCCAGCCACCGAGGGCAGCGTGCGCTGGTACCGCTGGGCGCCGGCCGCGGATACCCGGGCGCCCGAGGTCGACGGCGTGGTGCGGCTCCCGCGGTTCGCGGGGTCCTGGCGGCTGCAGCCGGCTGGCGGCAACACCCACGTCACCTACACGTGGCACGCCGACGTGGGCGGCAGCTTTCCCCGCTGGGCGGCGACCACCGCGCGCAAGCGCGCCGGCCACCACGCGCTGACCGACCTCGCGGTGGCCGTGGGAACCACCCTGGTCAGCGAGTGACGTGATGCGGCTGGCGGAACGTGCCCGGGCCCGGGAGCTGGTCGACGACCTGCAGCAGCGACTCGTGGAGCGCCTGCAGCAGGCGGCGCGAGCGCGGGGGGAGCCTGCCTCGTTCGAGCGGGTGGTGTGGCTGCGCGACGAGGGGCGGCACGGCGGCGGCGTCCGGTACCAGGCGGCTCCCGTTCCCGGCGGGGCGTTCGACCGAGCGTCGGTCAACGTCTCCGGCGTGCACTACGACGATCTGCCCGACAAGCGGCTCGACAGCGCCACGGCGTTCTCCTCGATCGTGCATCCCGCCCACCCCCGCGCGCCATCGGTGCACCTGCACGTGAGCTGGACCTGCCTGCGCGACGGGGCCGGCTACTGGCGGGTCATGGCCGACCTCAACCCCTGCCTGCCGAGCGACGCCCAGGTCGATCGCTTCGAGCGCGCCCTCGAGCAAGCGGCCGGCGAGCTCTACGACGAGGCTGCCGAGCAGGGCGACAAGTACTTCTGGATCGAGGCTCTCGGGCGGCACCGCGGGGCCAGCCACTTCTACCTCGAGGGCTACGACACGGGCGACTGGGAAGACGACCGGGATCTCGCCGCCGACGTGACCGAGGCGGCCATCGACACCTACGGCACGCTGCTCGAGGCCTCCCCCACGGAGCCGATCCGGGAGGAAGACCGCGACAAGCAGCTCGCCTACCACACGCTCTACCTGTTCCAGGTGCTCACGCTGGACCGGGGCACCACCGCCGGGCTGCTGGTGCACCGCGACAACGACGTCGGCATCCTCGGATCCCTGCCCTCGCGGGTCGATCCGGGCCTCCTCGCCTCGTGGGGGGAGCGCCTCGCGGCGCCGCAGGACTCGCTCGCGCGCGGGATCGTCGACATCCTGGGGGGTCCCCAGGAGGGCTCGGCCACGGTAGACGAGCCGATCAAGCGGGCCCTCGCCGACCACCTCCGCGAGCACTACCGGGCACATCCGGAGGCGCTCGCCATGCAGGCGTCGGGCAACCTCACGTCGGGCACCCCGCCGCCCACGGTGGACAACCACCAGTAGCCGTCACGTGGGCGTCAGGGGATGGGGGTCAGCTCGACCTTCACGATCTCCCGCTCGCCCTCGCCCACGATGACCGTGCTCTCCGCCCCAAACCGCGCGGTGCCCGTGGCGTCGTTCGCGAGCACGCTGATGTCGTACTCTCCCGCCACCACGTCGGTCACGACGTCCAGCCCGTTCACACAGCTCGTCACGAGCTGGTTCTCGATCCGGTTGTCCTGGAACAGTGCGATGTCGATCTCCACCACGTCGTTCGTGGCGCAGACCTCGCCGTTCGAGAACTTCCAGCCGAGCTCGACCTCGCCCGTGCGGGCCTGCATGCGCACCGTGCCCACAGCCGTCGTCTCCCCGTCGAACACGTCGATGCCGGTGACGATGCCCTCATACCGGGCGAACCCCTTCAGATCGAGGCCCTGGGCCACGAGCTCGTAGTCCCGCCCCTCGTTCACCTGGAGGCTGCCGCGGCCCACGTTGCAGTCGAAGGTGCGCTGCGCGGAGCCGATCCGGACCTCCACCTCCTCCACGCCGGCGGCCTCGCAGCCCGAGGGCCCCACCTGCCACGCAAGCTCCACCGAGCCCGTACCGATGACCCCCCCACCGCGCCCGGTGTCGTCGTCGTCTCGATCGACGCGATCGTTGTCGAACCCGGGCGGCGCGACGATGCAGCCCGCGAAAGCCATAGCCGTGCTCAAGACCATCCAACGCATGTGCGTCCTCCTCGCTCGCCCCATGACGACACCGCAGCACCGTGCATTCGCTACCGCCAAATCACTAGCATAAGGGGCTCGCATGTCGAAGGCGCCTAGCGAGGTCGTTCTCGAAGACTGGATCGACCGCGACCTCACGAGAGCCGCCGCCGAGCAGTCTCTGTCGCCTGCGTTCGCCGTCGAGGAGGTCGTGGCCCAGGCCGAGGACGTGCTGCGGGCGTCGGGCACGCGCTCCCCGGTCATCGTCGGCCAGCGCGGCGTCGGCAAGACCGCAGTGGTCCACGAGCTCATCCGCCGCGCCCACGCGGGAACGGGCGCGGCCGTGCTCACCCGAGGCCGGATCGTCCAGCTGTCGCTGCGCTCGATCTCGACGCGCTTCAAGGACAAGGCAGACGCCACCAACTTCTTCAGCGAGCTCGTCCAGAAGATCACCGCGAGCGACGAGCCCCTGATACCGTTCGTGCGCGACCTGCACCTCGCCTTCGCGCTCGACTGGGAGCCGATGCTGCAGCAGCTCGTGTCGGGGCTGCAGCGCCCGATGCTCGCCGAGGGACTGCCGCGCGAGGTCGACCAGCTCCTGGAGTACTGGACCGACCTGACCGACTACCTGGTCCCCATCCCGCTTCGAGAGCCCGACCAGGGGCAGATGAAGGCGCTGCTCGCGCGCTGGTGCGGGTGGGTCGAGCAGCAGACCGGGCGCATCTTCGCGCCCGAGGCGCAGCGGGCCGCCCTCGAGCTGACGTCGCGGTTCATGGGCGATCGGCCGTTCCCGCGCAAGGCCATCGAGCTGCTTCGCCAGACCGCGGACTTCCCGGGCGAGGACGCGCCCACCGACCCGTCACCGCCGGCTTCCGAGGAGCGCCCGGTCACTGTGCGCGACGTGGTGCGACGGTTCTCGCGCCTCACCCGGGTGCCGCGGCGCCTGGTCGATCCCGACGAGGACTTCGACCTTGCCGAGGTGCGGACCTTCGTGGCGGACCGCCTGCTCGGCCAGGACGAAGCCGTCGACGCCGTGGTGCGCATGATCGCCCTCATGAAGGCAGGTCTCGCCGACCTGCGTCGCCCGTTCGGCACGTTCCTGTTCGTCGGGCCCACCGGGGTCGGCAAGACCTACTGCGCCCAGCTCCTCGCGGAGTACCTGTTCGGCGACCGGCACCGGCTGGTGCGGGTGAACATGGCCGAGTACGCGGAGCCCCACCACGCGCTCACCGTGTTCGGCCACCCCCACGCCCCCGGGCTCGCCGACCAGCGGGGGGTGCTCGCCCAGCGCCTGCAGGGCAACCCCTTCGGCGTGCTCCTGCTCGACGAGTTCGAGAAGGCCCACCAGAAGGTCCACGACGGCTTCCTGCAGCTGTTCGACGAGGGGCGCTACATCAACGGCCGCTCCGAGACCGTCAGCGTCACCTCCATGATCATCATCGCGACGAGCAACTCCGGGGCCGAGGTGTTCCGCGAGTCCGGGCTCGGCTTCGAGCGCACCAGCGTGTCGCTGCGCGATCTCGACCGGGAGCTCGACCGTCGCCTGCACCGCCAGTTCCGGTTCGAGCTGATCAACCGGTTCGACCGGGTCGTGCACTTCCACCCGCTCGACCGGGCGAGCATCCGGGCCATCGCGCGGCGGGAGCTCGCCGAGCTCGCCCAGCGCGACGGGCTGGTGGGCCGCGGCCTCGAGGTGGAGGTCGACGCCGAGGTGCTCGACTGGCTGGTGGCGCACGGCTACCACCCCCACTGGGGCGCGCGGTTCCTCCGGCGCGAGATCGAGCGCCACGTCGCGGGCACGCTGGCCGAGTACGTGGTCCGGGAGTCGCCGGCGCGCGGCAGCCGCCTCGCGGTCGGCGTGCGGCGCGACCGGATCGAGGCGCGCACGGTCTCCCGGCCGGCCCAGACGCCCGTGCCGAGCGCCGACCGGGTCGGCGAAGTCCGCTCCCTGCCCCTCGACCGGGAGGCCCTGCGCGAGGAGGCGCAGGCGTGGATCGGTCGCTTCGCGCCGCTCATCGCCGAGTTCGAGGCGCGCCAGGATCAGTCGACCTCGCTGATCGAGGCGAGCACGCAGCCCGGCTTCTGGGACGACGCCGAGCGTGCCCAGGACGTGCTGCGGCGGTACAAGTCGCTCGATGCCCGCTTGCAGGCCGATCGGCGCCTGCTCAAGCCGGCGCGCCGGCTGCAGCAGCTCGTCGACGACGACGACATCACGCTGCCCCTCGACGATCTCGCCCGGTTGCTCCACGAGGCCGCCCGCTCGTACCGGCGCTGGCTCGATCTGGGCGCCGACGACTCCCCTAGCGGCGCCTGGGTGCTGCTCGGGCCCGCCGACTCGGTGGCCGAGCCGTCGACCTGGCTCGTCGACCTCGTGGCGATGTACCGCGGGTGGTTCCGACGGAAGGGGCTCACGTTCGAGCTCGTGGCCGAGCAGGTGGAGCGCGGTCAGCCCGTGCGCCTGGTCCTCGAGGTCGAGGGCGCCGGCGTGCTCAAGCTCCTCGAGATGGAGCACGGGGAGCACCGTCGCCGGGGGCCCGACGGGCAGGTCGAGCGGGCCCTGGTCGAGGTCATCCCACGCCGCGAGTGGCCTCACGAGACCGACGTCGTGGTGGAGGACGCCAAGCGCAGCACCGGCGCCGCCATCGCGCGGCGCGTCGCTCGGGTGCGCATGGAGCTGCCCCAGCGAGGCCTGTCCCTGCAGCTGTACGGCACGAGCCGGGAGAGCCTGCAGCTGCTCGTCCGGGACCTCGAGGGGGCGCTGTCGCTCCCCCGGACGACGACCGAGATCGCGCGCACCTACGGGATCCGCGGGGGCGCGGTCCAGGACCCACGAACCCACGCGTCCACCACGAACCTCAAGGATGTGCTGCGTGGCAACCTCGAGTCGTTCCTGCAGGCCTGGGAGGTCCGGTGATCGACGCGCTGACGCCGGAGCTCGGGGTCCTCGCCGCCGTCGTCCTCCTCGCCAGCGCCGTGCAGACGGCGATCGGATTCGGGGCGATGCTCGTCTGCGTGACGCTCGGCAGCTTCCTGTGGTCGGTGCCCGAGCTCACGGCCATGCTCGTGCCGCTCACGTGGCTGCAGTCGGCCTACATCGTGGCGCGGTACCGGCACGACATCCAGTGGCGGCAGCTGCTGGCCTGGATCCTGCCGTGGATGGGGCTCGGCATGCTCACGAGCCTCGCGCTGGTGGGCGGCGAGGCGCAGCCCTGGATGAAGCCGGCGCTCGGCGTCGGCGTGCTCGCGCTCGCGCTCCGCGAGCTGGTGCTCGCCTGGCGGCCCGCCCCCGCGCCGCGCGCCGCGCCCTCCGGGCACACGCTGGCGTCCACGATCGCACTCGTCGTCGCCGGCCTCGTCCACGGGGTCTTCGCCACCGGTGGCCCCCCGCTGGTCTGGGCGCTCGGCCAGGAGCACCTGTCGAAGGCCGCCTTCCGCAGCACGCTCACCGCGGTCTGGGTGGCGGTGAACACCGTGCTGCTCACCGCGTTCGCGCTCCGCGGGCAGCTCGACGGCACCACGCTCACGCGCACCGCCTGGCTCGTGGTCCCGCTGGGGCTCGGGGTGGTGGTCGGCGACTGGCTGCACCACCGGGTGGACGAGTCGCGCTTCCGGCTGGCGGTCTGGGGCCTCCTGGCGCTGGCCGCGATCCCCCTGCTCGGGGGGTGACATGCGGCTGCACCCCTCGGGTCCCCCCTTTAGACCGGGAGACAGGAGGGGCCCTGCTCCGGGCGCTCGGTCCGCGCTGCGCGACGGCCCGAGGGGGGGCGGGGAGCCCGCACAGACGGCGGCCGCCCCTCCGCCGCACGAGCCGCGCCGCACGGGCCCAGCGCCGCAGCACGTCGTCGAGCTTCTCGTAGCCCTCCCGCACCCCGTGCTCCATGCCGCTCGCGACCATCGCGTCGCGCGCCTCGAACGAGTCCATCAGCGACACGGTGACGAGCCGGGAGCGCCCCGAGGGTAGCGCCTCGAGCGTGAGCCGCTCGAGGGCCACCCCGTCGGGGAACCCCTCGAACGCGAACGTCTGCACGAGGACCTCCGCGGGACGCACCTCGTGAAAGCAGCCCCGGAACGCATACACCTCGTCGCCTTCACGCTGCAGGTAGCGGTAGGCGCCGCCCGTGCGGCAGTCCCACACGTCGATCGTGGTCTCGAGGCCGCGGGGGCCGATCCAGCGCACGAACAGCGACACGTCGGTGTGGGCACGGAAGACGGCCTCGGGGGGCGCGTCGAACTCGCGCGCGATGCGCACGGCGGGCACGTCGTCCAGCGACGTGATCACGGTCTCACGGCTCATCGGGATCTCCAGGGTCGGGGGGCGCGGGGCGCTCCGTGGGTTCCGGAGGAAGCGAGGCGAGCACGTCGTCGAGCCGCTGGTAGCGCGCCTCGACCTTGCGCTGGAGGCGCCGCAGCCACCCCTGCAGGAGGTCGAGGACCTGCCCCTCGAGCTGCACGGGCCGACGGGTGCCGGCGCGCCCCTTGCGCACGAGCCCCGCCCGCTCCAGCACCTGGACGTGCTTGGACACCGCCTGCACGGACATCTCGTAGGGCCCAGCGAGCTCCGAGACAGTGGCGTCGCCCTGCTCCGCGAGGCGGTCCAGCATGTCGCGCCGCACGGGATCGGCGAGCGCCGCGAGCACGCGCGACAAGGCCTCCGCCATCGGTCTTCAACCTCCGGGTTGAAGATGCGTGGTCCGCGCCCCCTTGTCAACCACTCGGTTGATCACGACGGCCGCTGACCGCCTCCCCACTGCTGCACCGCCTGCAGCTCGCGGCGCAGCCGGTGCGCCGCGATCCGCTCGTTCAGCGCCTCCGCGGGGGAGGCCACCAGGCCGTTGATCTGCGCGCACAGCCCCTCGAGCATCCACGCCGGCTGCTGGAGCGGAGGGGACCGGAACTCGCCGTGGGTGGTGCGCAGCACGAGCCGAGGGCGGCCCAGGAACCGCGCGATCCGGCAGCCCTGCAGCTCGAACCTCGAGAACGTGCGCGACCCGATCCGCACGCGGTGCGGGCTCACCTCGACCTGCACCGGCCGCACCCACCACCACACCAGCGCGCCGAGCAGCGCCGCGAGCACCGCCAGCGTGTAGCGGTGAGGCGGACGCGGCCGGAGCATCCGGGGGGGCTGGCGCGCGGCGAACGCCTCCAGTTCGCTCTGGTAGCGGTTGCGGGCCGTGCCCGTGGGGTCGAGCACGCGGCAGTGGGCGCGAGGTGGGGGGGCCAGCAGCACCCCGTCGGCGCACCAGGCCCCCACCAGCTCGTGAGCCTCCAGCGGCGGCGGCCGGTAGAACCCCGGCGGCGCCACGGGCCCCCGGGCCATCGCGACCAGCGCCACCGCGACGAGGCCGACCGCGCCGAGCCAGAGTGCGCGGGTGCGCCCACGCCAGACCAGGATCGTCTCGCGAATGCCGAAGGGCCCGCTCGCGTGAGACGCGCCGCGGTCGCCCCGGGCCAGATCCAGCATGCTCACCTCGAGCCCGTCGTGCCCTTCCCAGTATGGTAACGAGCCGCTCGGCCGACCGCGCTGCTCGTCACTGGCGGGTGAGCGTGATCTGCTGCCGCGCCGGCACCCCGGCCCACGCCTGGCCTTCCCCGTCGGGCCAGATCACCACGATGGCATCGACCGCCTCGTGGGCGCCAAGGCCCACGTGAACGGTGGGCGGCCCCCCGGAGGCGAAGCTCGTGGAGCCCGCGCTCACCCACCGCACGAAGCGCTCGCCGCCCGCCAGCACGACCACCTTGGCGCCGACCCCGAAGCCGTTGGGCACGCCGGGCTGCCGCAGCGACAGCGACAGCCACGCGCCCTCGTGGCAGGGCGCGCGGTGCACGAGCACGTGGCCGCCGAGCTCCCGCGTGACGAGGTCGACCATCCCGTTACCGTCGACATCGGCGACGACCACCCCGCGGTTCGGCCGGTCGTCGGCGTAGCCCCAGGCGGCCCCCTGCCGCCGGAACGCCTCCCCCGTGTTCCGGTACAGGTCATCGGGCTGGCGGAACCCCTGGCTGCCCCGGATCGCGCCGTAGGTGACCACGAGGTCCTGCTGCCCGTCGTTGTCGGCGTCGGCGAACTCCCCCCCCCACGCGACGATCTGCCCGTTGCCCACGTCGGGCTGCAGCCCCCAGCTCGCCGCCACGTCGCGCCACGCGTCGCGCACGTCGCCATCCCCTGCCCGGGACAGCAGCAGCGGCACCGCCCCCACGTCGGGCACCGCCACGTCGACCAGCCCGTCGTCGTTGAGGTCGGCGGCGCCGAGCCCCATCCCCGCGATGGCGAGCTCGAGCCCCGGCGCGGGGCGCACCTCCCACGCGTCGCCGCGCCAGTCCAGCAGCAGGTTGCCCGCGATCGGCACCTCGACGTCGTCGGGGTTGTTCTCGAACTGGGCGTCGGCGACGAGGTACAGCTCGGGCTCCGGATCGCCGTCGAACGCGTGGAACCCCGAGGCCATCACCCGGATCGCCTGCGCATCCGGAGGCAGCCGGTCGCTTGCGTCCTCGAAGCCCCCCACACCGTCGTTGAGCAGGAACCGGCTGGGGCACGGCTGATAGGCTCCGTCCTGGATCCGCCCCAGCCGCCCGAAGTACAGGTCGAGGTCTCCGTCGAGGTCGACGTCGGCCCACGAGGCCGAGCCCCCGCACCCCAGGAAGTCGTCCTCCCAGCCGGGCTGCGGCCGCACCTCGAAGCTCCCGCCTCCGTCGTTGACGAGCAGCACGGGCCCCTCCACTGCGCCCTCGGGGACCTCCCGCCGGGGATCCGCCTGGCTGTACAGGAACGCGTCGAGGTCGCCGTCACCGTCGATGTCGGCCGCGCTCCCGCCAGCAGCGCCCACCACGTCGACGGTGCCGCCTGGCACGAGGCCGCCGTCGCCGGTCCCGAGCAGCAGCCGGGCCCGCTCGTGGGTCTGGGGCACGATCACGTCGACCACGCCGTCAACGTCGAAGTCGGCGACGACCACCCCGCGGGCGCCGAAGCGCACGTCCCACTGGGGGGTGTGGAAGTCGGGCGCGAACCGCCAGCCCTCGCCGAAGTCCCCGAGCGCGTACGACGGCGTCGAGGCCGGGGCGCACGTCTGGCGGTCCCCTTCCTCGAGCCCCTCGATCTCTGGCTCGAACGTTCCTTCGAGCGTCTCGATGGGCCCCCCGGAGCAGCCGAGGAGCCCGACGAGCACGAACCGCACCATCCAGCCTCCGCCGAGCACAAGGTATACCCGGCGCAGCGGCCCACCGGCTCGCCCCGATCCGCTCGCGCCCCGCTACTGGGGATCACCCAGCAGCGTCTGCACGCGAATCCGCGGCGGAACCGGATCCGGCAGCCGCCCCTGGATCTCTCGGAACCGACGGATCTCCCTGGACCCCCGCCCTCGCCGGAGGCTGATGCGCGCCGGCCGGGGGCGCGCGTCCAGCACGAACGGGCCACGCGGGGTGTTCCCCTCGATCTCGATGCGGCCGAACAGCACGCCGACTCCGCACACCCGATCCTGCGGATTCAGCACCAGGCCGAAGCCCTCGACGTAGTCGAGCTCCTCGTCCTCGTAGAGGACGTCGATCACCTCGTCGCGGCCGTCGCAGTACTGGACCATCACCGCCTCGAGCTCCCCCGTGGACGACACCAGATCGCGCGCCGGCCGCGCGATCGTGACCTCCACCACCTGGAACCCCTCCTCGAGGAACGTGTCGACTTCCGGGGCCCCGATCAGGACCACCGCGGAAAGCACGGACTCCAACATGACACTCTCCGTTTGCGCGCGGAGCCTCGTGGCCCCGTCCGCCACCCCCTCGGATCGATTGCGGGTCGCCTGCAAGGTTTGCATGGGTTCCTTCCCCGGCATGCCACGCCGCTTCCTGCCCTCGACCGGCTCTCCGGCCCGCTGGCCGCTCGTCGAGCGCACGCTCGAGATTGCCGGGCACGCCTTCCGGCTCGACATGCTGCCGAGCTTCGAGGCCGCGTCGGCCGAGGGCTACCGCACCCTGGGCGCCTGGGGCGATCGTCGCTCCCGCGAGGATCTGTCCCCCATGTTCGGCGCGCTGTGGGGCTCCTCCCGAGTGCTCGTCACCCTGGCCGCGACCACCCCCGGGGTGCCCGGCGCCCGCGTCCTCGAGCTCGGCTGCGGGCTGGCCCTGCCGTCGATGGTGGCCGCGCGGCGGGGCGCCGACGTGCTCGCCACCGACCAGCACCCCGACACCGAGGCCCTGCTGCGGCGGAACCTCGCCCACAACAGGCTCACCGGCGCCGTCCGCTACGAGACCAGGGACTGGCGAGCGCCCGGGGCACCGACCGAGGATCGCTTCGACCACGTCTGGGCCAGCGATGTCCTGTTCAGCCACGAGCTGCCGGAGCTGGTGGCCGCCGCGTTCGCGCAGGCGCTCGCCCCGCGGGGAGTGGGCCTGCTCACGGATCCCGGGCGGGCCTGGCTGCCCGAGGTGGTGCCGGCCGCCGAAGCCCAGGGGCTCGAGGCCTTTGTCGACGTCCTCGACGACGGTGCGGGTACCGAGGCGTTCGTGGTGCGCCTCGCCTGGCCCGCGGGGGGCGGCCGGTCGCCCGGTTAGCAGAGGCGGGGGGCCTCGCACATGCCTGGCGGGGACCGGGAGGCGACATGACGGTGGCGATCGCAGCGTGGCTCGCGAGCTCGGCCCAGGGGGCCACCTGGGTCTACCGAGCCCCCGTCCCGGTCACCGCGCCCGCCGACGGCTCCGGGTTCTCGGTGTGCCTGAAGCTGCCGGCCACGATCGACGTCGCGCCCGCCAGGGTCTCCGAGGGCAGCCTGTCGCTGACCTGCCGCCCCGGGGAGACCCACACGTCGCTGTGCTACGACGTCGGCGAGCCCTGGCCCGAGGCCTTCCCGGCGCTGTCCTGCGCGGGCCCCCGCACCAAGGTCCAGATCCGCTTCGTGCCCGCCTTCCTGCCGGAAGACGACGTCCTCGACGGTGTGGTGATCGCCTCGGGGATCGACGAGGTCGCCGCCAGCTTCGCCCTGCCCGAGGGCAGCTGGCCCGACCAGACCTACGAGGGGGCGCGCGACACGGTGTGCCGGGTGCGCGAGGAGCGCCTGTGGATCTGGCGCGACGGTCCGGGGCGGCGCAAGTCGGAGTGCGAGCTGCGCGAGCGCGACGGAACTGTCCACCGCTTCCCGGTCCGGTTCAAGGGCCGCGTCGCGGCAGGCCGCAAGTGAGCCCCCGGAGCAGGTCGGCCCGGCCGCTCGCGAGGCCGCTGGGGGTGGCTGCCTCGATCCTGCTCGCCGCCACGCTGGCGGTCCTCGCCACGCACGTCCTGCGCTTCGTCGCCTACCACCGGTGGAAGGGCAGGCGCACGCCTCGGTTTCCGCCCTCGGCGGTGATCCGGGAGGTCGGCGGCCTGCTGCAGCTCGGGTGGTGGTCGTGGCGCGCGTTCTGGTCCGACGGCCTGCGGCAGCCCGTGGAGATCACCGGGCGCCCCGTGGTCGCGATCCACGGCTACTCGCAGAACGCCTCGAACCTGTGGGGGGTCCGCCGCGCACTCGAGGCCCGCGGGCGGCCTACCGTGGGCATCTCGATGGTCCACCGGTTCGCGCGGCTGCCGCGCTACGTCGACCGGCTCGAGGCCCGCCTCGACGCGCTCGGCGAAGCGCTGGGCGACAGCTTCGACGTCGTCGCGCACAGCATGGGGGCGGTGGTGCTCCGCATGCTCCTCGTGCGACGGCCCGATCTCCGGCCCCGGATCCGTCGCGTCGTCACGCTGGGCGCGCCCCACCGCGGCACCGCGGCCGTCCGCGGCCTGGGGTGGACGGGGGTGCCCGAGCTTCGCGCGCTGCACCGGCGGTCCGCGCTCCTGGCCGCGCTCCCCGGCCTCCGCGAGCTCCTCCCCCACGCGACCATCACGTCGGTGGCGGGCACCACCGACGTGATCGTGTACCCCTTCGAGGACTCGCTTGAGCCCGACACCCAGCGGATTGTGCTCCGTGGGCACGGTCACGCGGGGCTGCTGACCTCTCCGGAGGCGCTCGCTGCGGTGGCCGACGCGCTCACCGCGCCCTGACTCAGGCCGCGACGGCTCGCCTCACGAGCGGCGGTAGCTCCCCGAAGTCGTCGGGGAGCACGAACAGCCGCACCGACCAGTACTCCGCGTGCCCGAGGATCGTGTGGCGGATCCGGTGGGCGTCCGCCCACTCGAGCACCGCCTCCATGGTGGACGGATCGTCGGCGAGGACCACCACGCACGAGGCGCCCGGCCGCAGCGCCTGGAGATCATGACAGATCGCCTCCACCGTGAGGTCCGGATCCCGACGGATGCAATCGATGTAAATCTCCCGCGCCACCTGGGGCCTCCCTTGTTGAAAGCCCTCTCGGATCTGCACGCGCCGGCTTCGACTCGGGCTCGTTTCTCGCGGTTTCAGCCCCCGCCCTCAGTCGGCGGAGCGCGGCCGATTCGCGAAGGAGACCTGGAGCAATCGCCCGAGGCTATGGGTCACGAGGGCATCCCCGCGCCACACCCGGCCGAGCAGGTCGACCTGCAGGAGCTCGCCGGAGGGCGCCTCGGCGAGGGGGATCCGGCCGCCGCGGATCGCTTTGGGCTCCAGGGGCCTCAGTCGCCACTTGAGGCCCTCGACCAGCAGCGGGGGCGGCTCGTCTCGCGACTCCCCGTCGAGGACCGTCCACAGGCTGCGCACCTCGGGCAGCAGCGCGCGGCCGAGCTCCGCCTCGGCCTCGTCGACCCGCTGGGTGGCGACCCCCGGGGGCATCGTGTGGCCGGGCCCCTCGGCGGCCTTCAGGAGCAGCGCGAAGGCCCGCTGCACCCGCTCCACCTCGTGGCTGTCGTCGTCGCGGGGCGTGGCCACGATGCCCGCATACAGGCGGCTGCCGACCGGGCCCAGGCACCGGTCGCTCTCCTGGGCGCGGGCGATCCCCAGGAGCGCCGCCCCGACGTCCTCTGGGTCCACCGCAGCCAGCTGGTCGAGCCACCCCGGGCGGGGCACGATCGGAGACAACCGCACCCCCGTGACCAGCGCGTCGATCTCCTGCTGCGCCTCACGTGAGACGGCGGCGACCACCCGCACGAGGTCCCCGGTCCGCGCGCCGAGCGCGCCCGCGACGTCGAGAGGGAGTCGGATCAAGTGCCCGGGCACGAGCTCGGGCCGGACCGGCACGACCCCCTCGGGCATCCGCACGAGGAGCACCGCCTCGGGATCCGTTGGATCGAGCAGGAGGGCCTCGAGCGCCTGGGGCAGCCCCACCCTGCGGCGCCCGGGCTCGACGAGGGCCACGCCCTGGCCTCCCCAGTCGACCATCACCCCGTCCACCCGCAGGATCCCCTGGAGGTCCTCGGCGACGCTCCAGCCCCACTGATCGTCGCCCTCGGGCCCCTGCGTGAGGTAGCCGTCGAGCGCGCGCTGGATCCGCGTCCGCAGCTCGGTCGCGAGCTCGGAAGGCACCGGCGAGAGCTTGGCGTGGTTGCGGACGGCGGCGATGAGCGCGTGCAGCGCGCCGTCCAGGCCGTGCGGGACCCGCTGACCCTGATGGCGCGTGGATCGGCGGAATGCGCCGGGCACGACCGGCACCTCGGACCAGATGAAGTCGGAGACCTTGAGGGGAATGCCGTCGAGCGTGGTGGGCGCCCCCTCGCCGCCGAGCTGCTGCGCGAGCGCCTCCACCACGCGGGCCGTGCCCTCGTCGGCGATCCTCCCCAGGAGCTGGTCGACCGGCTCCCCGAGCAGCTGCGCCACCCAGGGGGCGAGGTGCCGGGGGAGCATGGGCCAGGGAAGCGGGACGTGCGCGTAGCGCAGCTCCTCTCGGTCCCCGACGAGCTCCGGATCCTGCATGCCTCCGGGCACCGGCGCCCCCTGACGGAACGCGCCGGCCGTCTGGATCGGCCCCGACGACCACTCCTCGGCGGGCTCCTGGCGGCGCAGCCCCAGCCGCACCCCCTGGGGGGTCACGTCGAGGTCGAAGCCGAGCACCCAGGCGAGCGCCGACAGCCCCGTGCGGATGGGGCCGACGCCCAGCTCCTCACGCTCCCCCAGGTGCCGCCACGGCGGCCCCGGCCGCTCCCCCGAGGCCCGCAGCTCCGCGGCATGCCTGGCCAGGCCCTCGTGGTCTTGCCTCCAGGCCACGTCCTCGAGCATCGCGGCGGCCCCCCGGGAGCGAAGCCAGTCGAGGGCCGCCGCCGGGATTGGCGCGCCTCGCAGGGGGGTGTGGTGGACCGGGTGGTAGCCCGCGCCGTCGGGCACCGACGTGGCCGTGCGGTGCACCCGCAGCCGCTCCGCCGCGCGCGACCCCGCGCTCAGCCGCCAGGTCTGGGAGTCTCCGTCGGCAGACCAGGCCTCGAGTCCCGATCCGGCGCGAACCCCCACCACCGTCCGGGGTCCGCCGGGCGTCTCCACCACGTCTCCGACGGACATGCCCCCATCCGCGAGGCGCCGTGCCACCTCCTCGCCCAACACGAGTCCGTTTGGCGGAACGTGGGCGGCATGGACAGGAACTTCCAACGACATCGCGAGACCTCCCGCCTGAAGGTACCCCGATGGAGCTCCCCGGGAGGTCAGCGCAGCGGGTACGCGAGGTGGCCGGCGAGCCGCTGCTCGTGTACGCCGAAGGCCCGCGCGAGGCGACGCGGCTCCTCCTCGGCCCCTGCCCGAGGCCGGTCCCGCCGCTCGGCGGTGATCATCAGGTTCTTGTCGGTATGCTCGGGGCTGATGAACTCGACCACACGCGCCCGGTACCCCGAGGCCTCGAGCAGCGACGCGCGCAGGGCGTCGGTGACCATGTCGGCCTGGCGCGTGCGCAGGACGCCGTGGTGCAGCAGCGAATCGAGGCCCTCGGGCGAGGCCAGCTGGGGACGGAGCTCCTTGTGGCAGCACGGCGCCACCACGAGGAACCGGGCCTTCGCCTCGACTCCGCGCGCGAGCGCGTCGTCGGTGGCCGTGTCGCACGCGTGCAGCGCGACCACTACGTCGACCTCGGCAAGCGGCACGTCGGCGATGTCTCCCGGCACGAACGACAGGCCCTCGTAGCCGAGGCGACGGGCGAGCGCCTCGGAGGCCGCGGCCAGCTCCGGCCGGCGCTCCACGCCGGTGACCACCGCGGCCCCGTCGCGCTGACGCAGCAGCTCGTAGGCAGCGAACGTCAGGTACCCCTTGCCGCAGCCCATATCGACGAGCCGCAGCGGCCCGGACGCCTTGCCGAGGAGGTGCTCGAGCAGCTCCGCGAACCGGTGGATCTGCCGCCGCTTCGCCTCCATGCCCCGCTTGGGGCGCCCCTTCGCATCGAGCACGCCGAGCGCACCCAGCCAGCGCGGATCGAGAGACACCGCGCGATCCTTGGCGCGGTCGTGCCCCCCGGCGGGGGCCGGAGCCGCGGCGCGCGCCTGGGACAGCCGCCAGCCCTTCCGCCGACGCTCGAGCTGCCAAGAGCCCGCCGACGTGAACAGGTGCGCCGAGGCGAAGTCCCGCCCGAGCAGTTCCTCGAGGAGCGGGGGCAGCTCCCCGGGCGCCACGTTCCGCGTGACGTCGCGGGTGTCGTACCGCCAGACCAGCTGAACCCGCGGCCCCGCGGCGAGCGTGACCGGACGGCCGCGGACGTTGCGGAGGGTGGGATCGGCGCCGCAGGGCGCACCGAGCGTGAGCTTGGCGAACGCGCCCTCGTCGAGGGCTGCCGTGACCGCCTCCAGGAACCTGGCGCGGGGCTCGTCGGACGCCTCGGAGATCAGTCAGCCCGCGTGGCGGCGCATCCTCGCCACGAACACGCCTCCACAGTAGCTCGCCATGGCCTCGAAGGCGCTCTGCAGCTCCTCGTCGGACATCTGCTTGACCTGCTTGGCGTTGTTGACCAGCAGCAGCGCCTCGCTCGCCACGTTCGGCGTGCCCGCCTGGATCTGGCAGGTCAACCGGCTCGAGTAGATGCGCTCTCCGTCGCCCTTGTACATGCGGGCCCGCACCTCGTAGTCGAAGGAGCCGGGCACCCCCACCGCGGGGACCTGCAGGCCCCAGCGGATGACCTCGAGCTGGAGCAGGTTCTCGGAGCGACCCGAGGGGACCGCCGCGAACGGCGGACCGTCGCCGAGGCTGGCCGCCAGCGAGGCGAGCATGGCGGAGTTGACCTTCTCGATGTCGACGGTCTGGTTGATCCGTCGCATGATGTCGATCTCCTTGACCGCCTGGACGGTGTTGAACACGCCCGTCGCCACGGCGCCCACCAGGTTGGCGGTGCGCTCCTCCTTCGACTCCGGCGTGGGATCGCCGACGTAGGCGGCCCGCCCGAGCGACGCGGACGCGCCGGCCTGCGTGAGGATGGTGAGCTGCGCGTCGTCGATCGTGCGCACCTCCCGCTTGAACTTCGCGTGGCACCCCGCCACGATCCCGGCCAACGCCAGCAACCACACACTGCGCATGAGGACCTCCGCGCGGCCGGACGTCTCTAGCACCTCTTCATTCGGCGTGAATCCGCCTCAGGGCAGAATCTCGGTCGCCGCCTCCGCGTCGGGCTCCGCCTCTCGCTGCACGTCGAGGAGGTACTTGGCGATGGCCTCCGTCGCCGTCGGATCCTGGCCGTCGAGCGCGAGCCCGAGCCGCGTGCCCTGCGCGCGCACCTCCAGGCTGCGGACCCACACGCGATCCTGCACCGCGAGGCCGCCCGGGAGCTGCAGCGTGAGCGCGAGCTGGGAGTCCGAGCCCACCGACCCGAGCTTGTCGATCGGCTCGCGCACGAGCACCCCGATGCCCGATCGTGACAGGTCGCGGACCTCCGCTGTGAACTGGGTGCCCTCGACGTGCACGATCGCACGGAGCTCGTGAGCGTCGGGAGGCCGGTGCCGCAGCTCCCGGCGGGGATTGACCGCGTGCCACAGTGGCGCCCACAGATCACCGGGCGCCACCGCCTCGTTCCAGCCGAAGGCCCACCCCACGCGGGGGCCGACCCGCTCCCGGGTGGGTCCCTGGGCCGTGGCCTCGCCCTCCATCTCGGTCCCGTCGGGGCTCGTCAGGGTGACCACCACCGGCTGGCCGGGCACGAGCACCTTGGCCACGTCGCGGTCCACCGCCAGGACCGCGAAGTCGAGCCAGAAGTCGACGAGATCGGCAGAGCCGCTGGCCCGCCCCACGCGCACGGAGGCCTGAAGCCCCAGGCGAGCCACCCCGGCTCGCCGGCGGTCGACGACCGGATCCCGCAGCCGCGCCCGCGCCTGGGCCAGCTCGTCGGCGAGGGCCTGCTTCGCGCCCGTGAGCTCGTCGATGTGCTTGGCGATCCGGCGCCGAGTGTACTCGAGCGCCTTGGCCACGCGCACGAACTCGCCCATCGCCGGCGGGGTCACGCGCGTCTCGTAGTCCCCGCGGCCGAGGCGCACCACGACGGCCTCGAGCAGCCCCAGGGAGTGGGCCAGGGCCTGCTCTGCCACCAGCAGCGCCGCGATCAGGACCATCAGCGCCGCCGCCGAGAGCCCGACGTCGCGGAGCGCCGCCGAGAGCGGCGATCTGGTGGCCGACGGGAGGGGGCTCGCGACGAGGACTGCGCGTGGCGGCCCCTCACCGGGCAGCGGCACGTAGACCCCGGCCACCGGCCGACCGTCCACCTGCAGCACGCGCCCTGGCCCTCGCACCCCCGCCGGTCCCGCCGGTCCCGCCGATCCCGCCGATCCCGCCGATCCCGCCGATCCCGGGGAGGACCCGTCGCCCTGCAGGTCGGCCGGCGCCTCGCGCGCCTGGAGCGGGATGGCGAGCCCCTGGGCTCGGGCGTGTACGTCGAGGATCCGCTGCAGGGCAGCCTCCTCGAGCGGAGGCACGAGCCGGTCCAGCTCCCGGGACAGGCCCACCGCCACGGCGTGCATCCGCGCGATCTCCGCCCGCTGGGCACGCTCCTGGTGCGCACGATGGCGGTACAGCCCCCATGCGACGTCGAGCACGAGCAACCCTGCGCAGAGCAGCAGCAAGACCCGGGACCGGCTGGACCAGCGTGACATGCCTGCCGATCGGCTCCCCGCTACGAGGTGTTGAATCAGAGGCTCTCCGAGGAGGTCACTTGCCAGTTCCCCCGCCCCTCACCGACCAGGAAATCACCACCGCTCTGGCGTCGCTGGCCGGCTGGCGCCACGAGGACGACAAGCTGCAGAAGACCTACCGCCTCCCCGACTTCCGGCAGGCGATCGGGTTCGTGGTTCGGGTGGCGTTCGAGGCCGAGCAGCGCAACCACCACCCCGAGCTCTTCAACGTCTACGGCACGGTGTCGATCGCGCTCACGACCCACGACGCGGGGAACCGGGTGACGCGCCAGGACGTGGCGCTCGCCCAGGCTATCGACCGCCTCGGCGCTCCAGCCGCGCCCTGAGCAGGCGCTCCCGGAGCCGGCGCCGCCGCATCGCCTCGCTGGCTCCGAACCGATCGCGCTCGTAGTCCTCGAGCTTGTCGAGCTGCTCGGCGAGCTCTTCGTCGGCGAGGTCCCCGACCAGCGGCACCTCCGCCGGCTCGAGGCCCTCGGGCCGGAGCGGAGCGGGCTCGGCCCGGCCGCGCGAGATCCCGGGCGACGCCCGCCACACCAAGAGCCCTCCGCCCAGCCCGACGAGGAGCACCGCGAACCCGATCCCGAAGCGGTAGGCCGGCCTCACCGGCGACGCCGCCGGGCGTGGAGCGCGAGCAGCCCGAGCAGGGACACCCCCGCGAGGCCGGGAAGCGGCGCGTGGGCACACCCCCGGGCCTCCGGCACGGCGGGCACCGGCGGGCTGCGCACGCCGAGGCGCTGCTCGGCGGACCACTCCCCTCCGCCCCACGGATCGACAGCCCGGACCTGCCACACGACGGTCTGCCCGTCGTCGACCAGGCCGGTGAGATCGAGCCACGTGCGCTCCACGAGCTCGACCGAGCCCGACTCGCGCTCCCCCTCGATGCTCCACCGAACGCGATAGCGCAGCCAGTCCCCGTCGGGATCGGCGGCCTCGGACCAGGTCAGGCGCACCGCGTCGGGGCTGGCGAGCAGCGCGGGAGCGACCTCGGGCACGTCGGGCGGGCCCAGGTTTGCCACGGCCCGCACCGCCGCCCCGGCGTCGACCCGCCCGCAGCCGTACTCGGGACTCCAGCCGAGATCGTCCCACGCGCTGCGCCCGAGGTCGACGGGGACCGCCGTGGCGCACAGCACCTCGCGGACCTCGGCCGCCCGCAGGCGGGGGTTGGCCGCGATCATGAGCGCAGCCACGCCGGCGACCATCGGCGACGCGGCGCTGGTGCCGCCGAAGTTGCCGACGTAGTCCTCGTCGCCCGCGAGCGGGTTGCCCCCCTCGGGGCCGGCGATGTCGGTCGTGACGATGCCCCCCGACGGCGCCGCGATGTCGACCCAGGGGCCGAAGTTGCTGTAGCTCTCGCGCACGTCGAACCCGCTCACCGCGGCCACCCCCACGACCGCCGGGTGGGCGAGCATCTCGTCGCGCGTGACGTCGCACGCCTGGTTGCCCGCGGCGAACACGTTGACCGTGCCCAGCCCGTCGCGGCCGACCTCCTCGGCGTAGTCGAAGGCCTCTCGCAGCGACTCGAGCAGGATCAGCCCGTTGCAGCTGTTCTCGACCCCCCACGAGTTGTTGATCACCGCGGCGCCAGCGTCGACCGCCTGCACGAACGCCTGGTAGGTCGCCGACAGGGGCGCACCGCCGATCAGCCGGGTGCCGTAGATCTGGGCGTCGTAGGCGATGCCCGTGGTGCCGAGCCCGTTGTTGCCGATCGCGGCGATGATGCCCGCGACCGCCGTGCCGTGGTTGTTGCCGTCGAGGGGATCGGCGCTCCCGTCGCTCTCGATGAAGTCCCCCCCGTCGATGACGTCGAGGTCCGGATGGTCGAGGTCGGTGCCCGAGTCGAGGACCGCCACCAGCACCCCGGCCCCGGTGGTGATCGCCCAGGCCTCGGCCGCGTTGACATCGACGCCGGGCACGTAGCCCCGCTGCCCGTCGTTGATCAGGTGCCACTGCCGCGCGAAGTAAGGATCGTCGGGCACCTCCGCCTCGGTCGCGGTCGCGGTGATCTGCAGGCGCAGATCGGGGTGCGCCCACCGCACCGCGGGGTCGGCGTGCAGCCGGTTGGCGAGGACCACCGGCGACAAGCCCGCCACCGGCATGACCAGGGACACCCGGCCCGATCCGCCGAGGCGCCGCACCGAGGCGACGTCGGACCGGGCGGCGAGCGCCTCGGGCGCGGTGGTGCGGGCGAGCACCCCGCCCACGAGCCGGGAGGGGTCGTCGAGCACGACGGTGTCGCGACCGGGACCAGGGTGGAAGCGGAGCTCGGACGCTCCCGCGACCGCGATCAGCAGGCACATCAAGGACATGGCGTCCTTTTATCTTACGGACGGGCCGCTCGCGCGCCGGACCGGGGTAGGATGCGCGCCATGCTCACGCTGATCCTGCTCACGGCCTGTGTGTCGCCCGGCCCGACCGACGCGGCGACGCGCCCGACCGACTCCGGAGCGCCCCCGCCGCCGATCTGCGGCAACGGCCAGGTCGAGGCCGGAGAGGCCTGCGACGACGGCAACGCGTTCGCGGGAGATCCGTGCCGGCCCGACTGCACGGTCGAGGACGACACGACCGAGGTCGAGCCCAACGACACCTGGGACCAGGGCACGGAGTGGACGGGCGGCCCGGTCGTGGGCGGCCTCCCCGACGGCGACGTGGACTGCTTCGAGACCACCGTGCCGAGCTGCCAGGGGATCCGGGCCGCCCTCGTGGGCGACTGTCCGACGGCACCCGCGGTGCTGTCCCTGCACGACGCCCGGGGCCGGCTCGTCGCGCGCGGCTCCGCAGGGCCCGACGGCTGCCCCGTGCTCGACCCGGCCACCGCCCCGGGAGCCCGGCAGCTCCCCGACGGACCTGCCTCCGTCTGCGTGAGCGGGCTCGCGGGGACCCCCGTGCCCGCCTACGCGCTCGACCTCGAGGTGGTGGACCCGACGGACCTGCTCACGGGGGCCGAGACCGATCTCGACGCCGACGGTCAGCCCGACGTGTGCGACCTCGACCGCGACGGCGACGGCGTCGACGACCTGGTCGACAACTGTCCGGAGGTCTCGAACGGCCCCGCGTCCGAGCCCCTGACCACGAACGCCGGAGGCTTCCTCGGCGCGTGGCTCGCCCTCGCCCCGATCCTGGGGGAGCCCACGACCGAGGCCTGCCGCGCCTCGGAGCTCGAGCTGCCGGGGGGCGACGCGGGCCTCGCCCCCGCGCTCGGCGACGAGGCCAGCGGGCTCGTCTGGACCGCGCTGCTCACGCCCCAGGATCGCCTCGGCTTCCTGCGCTTCTGGGGCAACGAGGAGCCGCCGCGCGAGGTCTACCTGCACACGTACGTGTACTCCGAGGCCGAGCAGGCCCTCACGCTCGCGCTCGGGCCCGACGACGGGGCCCGCGCCTGGGTCGACGGCGTCGAGGTGATCGACGTCGTGTCCTGTCAGGGCACCACCATCGATCAGTTCACCGCCCCGGTGACCCTGGCCGAGGGCTGGTCGCGCCTGACCGTCAAGGTGCGCGACCAGGGCGGCGGATGGGGGCTGTTCGCGCGCTTCCTCGACGCTGAGGGCAAGCCGGTTAGCCCTCTCGAGCTCTCGCTGTCGCCCGACGGGCCCTACCTGCCCGACCAGTCCGATCTCGACGGTGACGGCCTCGGAGACGTCTGCGATCCCACCCCGGCCGGGTAGCGCCCGGCCTGCTGCCGGGAGCTGTCATGGCTGCTGCTGACCGCGACGACGTCGACGCGCCCCTGCGGGCCGACGTCCGCCTACTGTCCTCGTGTCTCGGAGACGTCATCGCCGACCTCGAGGGGCGCGAGGTGTTCGACGCCGTCGAGTCGCTGCGGGAGAGCTGTCGCGCCCGCCGCCAGGGCGGTGAGGGCGCACGTGCGCTGCCCGACCTGCTCGCCGAGGTCGACGCGCTGCCCCTGGCGACCGCCGCGTCGGTCGGCCGCGCGTTCACGCTTTTCTTCCTGCTGATCAACACCGCCGAGCAGGTCCACCGGGTGCGGCGGCGAGCCGCCTACCCCGTCGACCCGCCGCAGCCGGGGTCGCTCCCGTGGGCCCTGCAGCAGCTGCGAGACACCGGCGTACCCGCGGCCGATGCAGCGGCGCGGGTCGCAGCGCTCGAGATCCGCCCGGTGCTCACCGCCCATCCCACGGAGTCCACCCGGCGCAGCGTGCTCAAGCTCCTGGCCCGACTGGCGGACCTCCTGCTCCAGCCCACCGCGCCCGATCGCGACGCGCGCCTGCGGGGCGAGGTCGAGCTGCTGTGGCTCACCGAGCAGACGCGGCGGGATCGGCTGTCGGTCATGGACGAGGTCAGCACCGCGCTGTGGTACCTCGAAGAGCGCCTGGTCGATGCGTGCAGCGAGCTCGTGGTCGACCTGGACCTCGCCTTCGCGCAGGCGTTCGGCCATCGCCTGTCGGAGCACACCGGGGCGCTGCCGGCGCCCGTGCGCCCGGGCACCTGGGTGGGGGGCGATCGCGACGGCAACCCGTTCGTGACCCCTGCAGTGACCCTGCGGGCGGCACGGGCCACCGCCTTGCGCATGCTCGACGTCTACGACGCCCGGCTCGACGAGGCGATCGACCGCGCTTCGCTGTCCCTGCACGGCGACGACGTGCCCCCGTCGCTCGTCCACAGCCTCGAGGAGGATCGGGCGGCCATGCCCGCCGTCTGGGAGGCGCACGCCCGGCGCGACGCGCAGGAGCCCGTACGCCTGAAGCTCAAGTTCGTGCGGGAGCGGCTCGCCGCCCGCAGACGGGAGGGCTCGCTCGGCTACTCCTCCGCCACCGACTTCGAGGCCGACCTGCAGCTCGTGGCGGAGGCCGCGAAGCTGGCGGGGGCCCACGGCTTCCTCCGCTTCGTGATCTCACCGCTGCTCGCGATCGTGCGGATCTGCGGCTTCCACGGGCTGCAGATGGACGTCCGGGAGGACGCGAGCGCCCACACCGCGGCGGTGGCCGCGATCGCGGAGGTCGCCGGGGTGGAGCCCCTCGACGAGGCCGCGATCACCCGGGAGCTGCTGGGCCGGCGCCCGCTGATCGGGCCCCACCAGGCGCTGCCCGCCGACGCACGCAAGGTGGCCGACGTGTTCGGGGCCATCCGGCAGCTCCAGGAGGAGCTCGGCCCGGCTGCCGTGTCGACCTACGTGATCAGCATGGCGGCGTCCACCGAGGACGCCCTGCGGGTGCTCCTGCTCGCCCGGGAGGCGGGCCTGTGTGATCTGACGGCCGACGAGCCCCGATCCTCCCTCGACGTCGTGCCGCTGTTCGAGACCCGGCGAGATCTCGTGGAGGCCCCTCGGATCCTCCGCGAGATGCTCGGCAACGCGGCCTACCGCCGCCAGGTGGCGGCCCGGGGCCACCGCCAGGAGATCATGCTGGGGTACTCGGACTCCGCGAAGGACGCGGGGGTGCTCCCGGCGGCGTGGGCGCTCTACACCGCCCAGGAGTCGCTCGCCGCGGTGTGCGCGGAACACGACGTGGCGCTCACGCTGTTCCACGGGCGCGGGGGCACGGTCGGGCGGGGCGGCGGCTCCCCCGTGTTCCGGGCGCTCACCGCGCTGCCCCCCGGCACCGTCGGCTCCCGCATCAAGATCACCGAGCAGGGCGAGGTGATCTCGCAGAAGTTCGGGCTCGCGACGCTCGCGCGACGCAGCCTCGAGGTCATGGTCAGCGGCACGCTCGAGGCCTCGCGGGCGGACTGGCGCGAGGGCCTCGCCGAGGGCGAGCAGGCCCGGTTCCGGAGCATCATGGAGCGCCTCGCGGCGCTGGCCCTGCCGGTGTTCCGCGGCCGGGTGCACGACGACCCCGCGCTGTTCGGGGTGTTCACCACGGGCACGCCGGTCCGCGAGCTCGCCAACGTCCACTACGGCTCCCGCCCCGCGTACCGGGAGCGCGGCTCGGGCACGATGTCGGGCATTCGTGCGATCCCCTGGGTCTTCGGGTGGACCCAGATCCGGCTCATGCTCCCGAGCTGGCTCGGCGTGGGCACCGCCCTGGCGACCGTGGCCGCCGAGCCCGGGGGCCTCGACGAGCTTCGGCGGATGGCCCTCACCTGGCCCTTCTTCGACGATCTGCTCGGCAAGATCGAGATGGTCTGCGCGAAGGCCGACCTTCAGATCGCGAGGCTGTACCTCGAGGAGCTTGGTGCAGACACCGAGCTGTGGCCGGAGCTCGAGGCGGAGCACAAGCGCACCGTCGCGTCGATCCTGGCGATCCGACAGACCGACCGGCTGCTCGCCGACAACGAAGTGCTGCGCGAGTCGATCGACCTGCGCAACCCCTACGTCGATCCGCTGTCGCTCCTGCAGATCAGCCTGATCCGGCGCAAGCGGCCGCTCGCACCCGAGGACCCTGCGGTGGCGCCGCTGAACCGGGCGCTGGGCACGATCACGAACGGAATCGCCCAGGGCATGCGGAACACCGGCTGAGGCCGGAGCGGGCCCTGCAAGGCCCCGCGTGCGAGGGCTGTAGACTCCCAGAATACGGTTTCTGGGAAGTCCATGTGGAGGTCGCAACCACATTTCATACCCGACGAGCGTGCCCCGCCGACGTCCCGTCGGACGGTGCGCGACACGCTTCTGTCTCGAGGGGAAACACAATGCTTGCGTCCGTGTTACTTGCGACCATCGGAGCCACGCCCGCCGTGGCCGGCCAGACCATCACCGACATCGTGGCGTCCAGCGGCGACGGCTTCGATCACAACGGCCGGGACTACGACATCCTCCTGACCGCGGTGGTGACCGCCGACCTCGCCGGCGCCCTCGCCGACGAGAGCGCCTCGCTGACGGTCTTCGCTCCGAACGACGCGGCGTTCATCCGCACCGCCCGCGACCTCGGCTTCAAGGGCCGCGACGAGGAAGGCGCGTGGCTGTTCCTGGTCGATACCCTGACCGACCTCGGCGGGGGCGACCCGGTGCCCGTGCTCACCGACATCCTGCTCTACCACGTGGCTCCGCAGCGGATCGACGTGTTCGGCTTCTTCGTCGCCGCCATCTTCGACCTCGAGGTCGGCACGCTGCAGGGCGGAGAGCTCGAGCCGTTCCTGTTCGGCCTGAAGGACGCCGAGCCGGACCTGCGCAACCCGCGCCTGACCTTCCCGATCTCCGTCGATGCCTCCAACGGCGTGATCCACACGATCAACCGCGTGCTCATCCCGCTCGACCTTCCCTGAGCGGATCCTTACGGCGTCTCGGGGGTCCCTGGGCCCCCGGGAGCCTCTCATGGTCGACGACGATGGACCCGACCTCGACCGCAGCTGGTCGCGTGCGTGGTCAGAGCTCGTCCGCGGCGTAAACGATCGCCGCCACGGCTTTCACACACCCACGGTGTGTACTGCCGACGAGGCCGGCGCTCCCCAAGGGCGCATCGTCGTGTTGCGCGGGGCCTCGGAGTCCAACCGCAACCTCGTCTTTCATACTGACGCTCGCGCCGCGAAGTGTGGGCAGCTCTCCGCGGGTGCCGCTTGGGTCTTCTACGACGCCGCGCGGAAGCTGCAGATCCGCGCCGGGGGCCCCACCGCGCTCGCCGACGGAGTGACCCACGATGCCTACTGGGCACGGTCGTCGGCCCAGTCGCGGAAGTGTTACCTCGTGCACCCGGCCCCCGGAACCCCGGTCGGCCGTGAGTGGAGCGGCGGATTCCCTGCTGACCTCGACGGAGCCGTGGTCCCCGACCGCGCTCGGACCGAGGTGGGGCGAGCTCACTTTGCGGTGGTCCAGACCACCGTGGAGTGGCTCGAGTCGCTGTGGCTGTCCCGCCATGGCCACCAGCGGGCGCGCTTCACGCACGGCCCGCAGGGGTGGCAGGGCCAGTGGCTCGTGCCCTAGGGCCGAGCCGGACATCCACCGCTTCAGGAGGAAGACTCACATGTCGTTTCCCAACAAGGAAGGGGCGCAGATCCCCGAGACCTCGCTCCAGTTCATCGAGGACGGGCAGCTCGTGCACAAGAGCACCAACGAGCTGTTCAGCGGCAAGAAGGTGATCGTCTTCGGGCTCCCCGGAGCGTTCACGCCGACCTGCTCCACCCAGCACGTCCCGCGCTACGAGCAGCTCTACGACACCTTCGCGAGCCTCGGCGTCGACGACATCATCTGTGTGTCGGTCAACGATGCGTTCGTGATGGACGCCTGGCGCAACGACCAGGGCGTGGAGAAGGTGCTGTTCGCCGGTGACGGAAACGGTACGCTCACCGACGGCCTCGGCCTGCTGGTCGACAAGGACGACCTCGGCTTCGGCAAGCGGTCCTGGCGGCACAGCATGCTCGTCGAGGACGGCAAGATCACCAAGCAGTTCATCGAGCCGGAGAAGCCGGGCGACCCCTACGAGGTGAGCGACGCGGACACCATGCTCAACCACCTCGACGCGACGGTGAAGGCGCCGCACGACATCCTGCTGTTCACCAAGCCGGGCTGCGGCCACTGTGCCCGTGCCCGGCAGGCCCTGCGCGCGAAGGGCCTCGAGTTCGCCGAGCTGCCGGCCACCGGCACCATGCTCCGCGCCCTGTCGTCGGATGCGACGACGCCGCGCGTGTTCGTGGACGGTGAGCTGGTCGGCGGTTCCGACGAGCTCGTGAGCTGGCTCGAGCGCCTGTAGACCGCAGGCCGGCGCTACTCCTCGGCGGGCTCGTCCTCAGGGATCGACCCGTCCGGGTTCAGGCGCTGGTGGGCGTACTCAATCCCGTCCGAGTCGCCCTGGTCCACGCGCGGCTTGCCCACGCAGGCGGCGGCGAGCAGGGCCAGGGTGCCCACGAAGAGCCAGTTGGCCGTGGAAGCTGGTGAGAAGGGGGTCGACACGTAGGTCCTCCGGGTGCGGTGCACTCCCTGCATATCGATCGCGCGCCCTCGGGAAAGCCCGCTACAGCGACCAGTCCCCGTTGAACATCGCCGCGAACACGGTGCCGCGACCTCGTTCGTACACGAACACGTCCGGCAGCCCGCCGCGGGAGCTGATCGGGTTCACGTCGAAGACGTCGTGCTCGTGGCCCCGCGTGCCCACGATCGCTGCGTGCAGGCGCCCGTCCGAGGGGAACACCACGTACATCACCCCTGACGCGTACGTCTCGCCGCCGACCCGCAGGCGGCGCGGCCCCCACCCGACGTCGACCGTGGGCTGCACCACGTCCTCGTCGACGCCCACCCAGATCAGGTTGCGCCCGGCGCGGAGCGACTCGTCGACGGCCTCGACCGGCACCGCACACGCCGAGCCGCTCGCGAGGTTCGACCAGAACGACGCGAGCCATCCCGCGTAGCGCGACCACGGGCCGTCGTCGGCCGGGTACACGAAGCAGAACGGCGCGCGCATGACCTGGCTGAACGGTCCGTGCACGTCGTGCCGCTTGCCGTCCGTCGGCCCGACGAGGATCTCCTCGGCGCCCTCGCTCGTCTCGGGCAGGGGCAGGTCCTCGCCGTCGATCCGCACCGTCGTGAGCCCCGCCTCGATCAGCGGACCGCTATCGATTGTGAGGCTGCGCGCATTGTCGGTGGTGACCACCCAGGTGTCGCCCTCGACGCTGGCCTCGACCACCACGTCGGCGCCCCCGTCGACCGCCGACTGGAGGGTGACCACGCTGTGCTCGGCGGTGTAGCCGGGCGAGGGGCTACGGAACGCGAACTCGAGCTCGTGGGGGTCCAGGGTGAAGTCCTGGACCCACGCCATCATCGGCGGGAAGTCCACGCAGGCGGCTCCGGGCGCCGGGTCTCCGTCCCACCAGTGCCCTGCGCCGGGCTCCTCGTGGTAGACGACCTCGTCGCTCACCGCGGAGACCTCCTCGAACATCCTCCGGCCCTCGCTCACCGGCACGTTGTCGTCGGCGTCACCGTGGATGATGTAGACGCCGCGCCGCGCCAGGTTCTCGAGGTACACGAGGGTGTCGGAGTGGGCGCGAGCGCGGGCGAACGCGCCGGTCGGCCGAGGGCTGCCGCCGTAACTGTAGAACGACTCCCAGCCCGCGCTCGGCGCGAGCGTGGCGAACCGGCCCGGCGTGGTCACGCCCACGTGCCAGGTCCCGTGGCCGCCCATCGAGTGCCCGGTGAGGTAGACCCGCGTGGGATCGATGGCGTAGCGCCCCATCGCGTGGTCGAGGGTGGCGATCGCGTTGGCGCGGCCCCACTCCTCCCAGTCGAACCCGAACGGGTGGCGGTTCGTGGGCGCGACCACGTAGGCCCAGTCCTTGGCGCCGTAGGCGGCGGACTGCCCCTTGGCGCCCACGCCGGCCCCGTGCAGCGACAGGATCAGGGAGTACTCCGCCTCGGGATCGAAGCTCGACGGCTGCCGCACGCCGAAGGACTGGACGGAGCCGTCGACCGGAGAGGTGAACGTGCGCCAGTAGTTCCCACCGTCGGCGGCCTCCCGCGCCGGGAACACCACCTCGCGCTCGTAAGCGTAGTCGAGGCCGTCGGCGGTGACCCGGAGGGTGGCGGACAGCGGCTCGTCGACCTTCGTGGGGGGCGCGCGGAGGACGAGGTCGAACGGCACGTGGGTGACCGCGGCGGCGGGCAGCGTGCCCACCCGGTGCTCGGTGGGCGCGAACGCCGAGCCCTCCCGGTCGACGACACGCGCGACCACGTTGCGTAGAGGGGCGAGGGTGAGGTTGAGCACCGGGATCGCGATCGGCTGCGCCTGCGCTTCCCCCACGACGAAGTCGACCGGGGTGACGTCGTCGGTGTTGAGCCAGAGCTCGGCGGTGGTGCGCCAGACCTCGACCTCGAACGGGCGGCCGCCGAACGCCCTCACCGCTACGCGATCGCCGTCTTCGCGGACGGGCAGCGGGATCAGCCGGTTCCGCTCCCCGTAGAAGTACCCGGGCTGCGCGGCGGTGCCGATCATCAGGTCGAGGGCGCGGTTCGCCCGCCCCACGAGCCGCTCGCCGGCCGCGAACGACTGCCGGTTGAGCGCCCACACGAAGGGCGCGTTGGCCGGCCTGAGCGTGCCGTTCTCCCCGCGCTGCACCTGCACCCAGCGCGTGCCGTCGGCGTCGACCCCCTCGTCGGGGAAGCCGTAGGTGCCCTGCTCGAGGCCGGTCCGCACCACGTCGTTCCCGGCATCGGCCAGGATCCCGAGCCGCCAGCGACCGAGGCCGACGGGCTCGAGATCCTCGTGCGCCCACACCGGGACCTCGGCGGACTCGTCGGTCGGCTCGCCCCCCGAGCCGCCGTCGGCGCACGCGGCCAGCAAGAGGATTCCAAGGTTGCGCACAGCCCCTCCCTCGAGCCTGGGGCCCGCGAGTCTACCGCCTCGGGTAGGGTCTCCGCGCGCCGAAAGGGGAGCTCGTGCCCAAGCCAGCCGACAACGCCGTTGCCAAGGTCTTCCTGTTCATCTTCCACCTCGTCATGACGCCGATCGCGGTGCTGACGTTCCTCGTGGACCTCACCATCGGGAACCTGCTCAGCTTCGTCGCCATGGCGATCCAGGTCCCGCTGTACAGCCTGCCCGTCGTGGGCCGGCTGATCCTCATGGCCGTCAGCTGGGTCTACTTCGCCCTGTTCTTCGTGGTGAACCTCTTCGACTTCCTCTGGACCCTGGCCGGCTTCATGCCCACCAAGCAGATGCGCCTGGCGGTCGTGATCCTTGAGGACGACCAGGGCAACCACACCTCCGACGCCGACGTGCGCGCCGCGATCCAGAAGACCATCGACGTGTTCTGGGAGTACGCCCGGATCCGGGTGATCCCGGTCAAGTGGGTCTCGTTCCACATCCCGTTCTTCGGCAAGCCCGACATCGACCCGGCCGAGTACGTGCTCGGGCCCAGCAAGAGCAGCCGTGCGTGCACCCACCTGTCGGGGGAGGGGCTCGCCACGTTCGGCGAGGATCTGCTCATGACCGGCGTCACGTTCAACTGGATCATGACCACGCGGTCGATCCCCGGGAACTTCCGCCGCCTCATCGGCTACGGCGCACCGGTCACGATCTTCTCGGTCCCGTCGATCGCCAACGCGGCCGGGTTCTCGATGGGCGGAGGCACCGACTACGTGACCGCCGAGTACACAGGGCACTCGAACCACTCGACGTTCGCCCACGAGGTGGGCCACGCCTGCGGCCTGCTCCACGACTCGGACCCGCCCAACCTGATGACCACGCCGAGCCGCACCGACTCGCAGCTCAAGTACTGGCAGGCCGCCATCGTGCGGAGCTCGCGGCACGTGACCTTCTTCTGATCCCGAGGCCGACCAGGGCGGCGAGCCCGATCCCCGGGAGGGCCCCCGCCCCGCCGCCGGCAGGCGCGCATCCGCACCCCTGCGGGTCGTCGGGCGGCGGCGACGGGCGGTCCCGCCGATCAACGCGGTAGTCGTCGAAGTCGATCACGTGGCGGCGATCCACCGGCAGGTCGTCGACCCACCCGACCTCCCCCGTGTGGGGCGGCACCAGCTCCACGTCGACGCGCTCGTGCGGGCCGAGGCCGAAGTGGAGCACGGGCACCCGATGCCCAACCGCCACGTCGGGCCGGAGCTCGTCGGTGCCGAGCACCTGCTCGCGCGCTGCGTCGTAGACGGTCACGCGGGTGCCCGGAAGCGCCCGCCCCGCGCGCGCAACGTCGAGCTGCACCCAGTGGTTCTCGGACACCGCGCGGTTCAGGTACACGAACGTGTCGCCCCGAGTGAGGTCGCCGTCGGTGAAGCGGCCGAACACCACGAGATCGAGCCGGCCGTCGAGGTCGAGGTCGGCGTGGCCGAGCTGGTTCGCGCGCTGGTCGAGCCCCATGTCCGCAGGGTTCGCGCCCACGAAGGACCCGTCGGGCTGGCCGAGCAGGACGTGCACGTAGCCGTAGGGGTCGATCGACTTCGAGAACGGGCGGTTGGCGATGGCCACGTCGGTCCAGCCGTCGTTGTCGACGTCGAGCGGCACCGCGTCCGCGAACCGGCGGGCGGGCCCGTTGCCGATGATTCCAGCCACATCCGCCCCCGCGCGCTCGGTCACGTCGACGAAGCGCATCGCGCCGGGCTCGGAGTCGTTTCGGAGCAGCACCAGCAGCGGGGTGTCGAGGGGCGGCGGCAGGCTCACGCCGCCCCCGAGCAGGTCGAGGTCGCCATCGTGATCGAAGTCGAGGGGGAGCGCGAACGCGAGCTCGGGGACCCTCGCCGCCGCCGGATCGTTGCTGTAGGGAACCATGTCGAAGGCCTCGGCCGCCACGTCCTCGAACGCGATCTGTCCCGGCTCGGAGACGTTGCGCAGCACGAACAAGCCCCGGTAGGCCTGCTCACGCGCCCATTGCACCGCCTCGAGCGGGCAGTCGGGATCCGGCCCGCGGTCGTCGACGTAGGCGGTGAGGATCAGATCGGGGCGCCCGTCGCGATCCAGGTCGCGCACCACCCCGCCCCGGAAGGGCGCCGCGCCCCATTGGCCCTGGCAGCCCTCGCCGAGGTCGACGGGCGCGCTCCAGAAGGGCGCCGGCGCCGCGGTCGCGAGCACGTCGACCGGGTCGAAGCGCCCCTCGGGCAGCCCGGGGTACAGGGCACTCGGCGCGTGGTCGTCGCCGCGAGAGCCGCGGAGGTGGAAGGCGTCGACGAAGCCGTCTCCGTCGAAGTCGGCGAACAGCACCAGGCGCTGCTCACCCTCGCCTTCGTTACCCCGATCCTCGCGGGCGAAGGTGCCGTCGCCGAAGCTCAAGAGCCAGTCGGGCGACAGGTCGCCGTCCGGCTGGGCCATGAACGGATCGAGATCCCCGTCGGCATCGACGTCGACGAGGCCCCACCCCGTGACCTCGACGGCGTTGACCGCGGGCCGGTCGTCGAAGCCACCCTCGCCGAGGTTGCGGATCTGGTACACGAGGGTGTCCCGAGACACGAGCACGTCGGGCAGTCCGTCGGCATTCGCGTCGAACACGACCCCGGAGGAGCTCTGGGGCTGCCGCAGCGTGTGGGCGAGCGCGAACGCAGGCTCCTGGGCCCACGCCGCCCCGAGCCCCGCGCTCCCGACGAGGGCTACTGCGATCCAGCCGAACATGGCGCCTCCACACTGCGTGCGCGTCCGTGGCCCATACCCTGTGGACAGTTCTGTGGACAGCCCTTGCGCAACAAAGGAATATTGGGTTCTTCCATCTTTCTCGGGCTTCGGTCGCTGGGGAGAAACTGAAACGCCACCGGGAGTCGGCAGCCGATCTTCCAGGGCGAGGCAACGCGGGCCGGGTACGAAACACGAGCGCCTTCTGTGTTTCAGGTTCGTGACAGAGGAGGAGAAGACGATGAAGGACGTCACGATCCGCACCGGCGGTGACGTGCCCGCCGACGCGCTGGTCGGGCTCTACGACCGGGTGGGGTGGACCGCCTACACGCGCGATCGGGAGGGGCTGATCCGCGCGATCGCGCGCTCCACCTGGGTCGCCACCGCCTGGCGGGGGGATTCGCTGCTTGGCCTCATCCGGGTGATCTCCGACGACGTCGCGATCGCCTGGCTGCAGGACGTGCTGGTGGTACCCGAGGAGCAGCGCACGGGGATCGGCCGGGCGCTGGCCGCGCGCGCCCTCGAGCGATTCGCTCACGTGCGCAGCTTCGCGCTGATGACCGACGACGAGGCGAGGCAGCATGCGTTCTACCGCTCGCTGGGGCTCCAGGAGATCCGGGAGGCCTTCGGCGGCGTGCTGCACTGCTTTCTGCGCATGAAGTGAGGTCGCGTCCCGGGCTTACACGAAGTCTTGCACCGGGACCGCTTACGGAACTCCGGTACCTGAGGGCGACGCTGCCGGAAGAGGGGGGACCGCGACCCGGACCTGGGGGGAGACCGGTTGGGGAACCTCCCCGATCCGGTCGACCACGAGCGGTGGAGTGGCTGAGGCGGCTTCGCGGGTCCGGTGGCGCCGGTCCCCCCGCGAGTGGCAGTATGCTCGCGGCGCCGTGCGAGGAGAGACGATGCTGCGAGCCTGCCCTTGGTGGCTGATCCTGACCGCCGCGTGCAGCGGGGACGAGACCCTCGAGGGCGAGGACCGCGCCGGCGACTCCGGCGTCGCCACCGACACCGCGACCGACCCTGCGACCGACCCCGCGACCACGCCGCCCGACACCACGGCCGCGGACACTGGCTGCGCCGAGACCCTCTGGTACGCGGATCGCGACGGCGACGGGGCCGGCCAGGCAGATGTGGTCGTGTCCGCGTGCACCGCGCCCGAGGGCTTCGTCGCCAGCGCCACCGACTGCGACGACGGCGACGCCGCGGTGCGGCCCGGGGCGACCGAGGTCTGCTTCGATCGGATCGACAACGACTGCGACGGGCTCGCCGCGCCGACCTGCCGGGTCCGGGGGACCTGGGGGCTCGACCGCATGGTGGGTGGCCTGCTGCCCACCGGAGCGGACCGCCTCGCCGGGCCCGCGGCCGTGCTCGACCTCACCGGCGACGGGGCCCTCGACGTGGTCGCGGCCGTGGTGGGAGGCGAGGTCGTCGGCCTCGCCGGCCCGCTCGAGGTGCTCGGCGAGACCGCGCTCCCCGAGCTGCGCTTCGCCGTGCCCGCGTCCGGCGTGTTCGGCCTGCCCGACATCTCGGGTGACGGGCGCGACGACCTGGCGATGGCGAGCGTGCGCGACGACGGGACGGGCCGGCTGTTCGCGGCCCTCGACGTGTTCTTCGGACCGCGCACGGCGGCCTCGTCGCCCGCCTCCGCCGACGTCACCTTCGACGCCCTGCAGCCGCGCGCGACGACCGGCGAGCTCACGGGCGATGGCGTCCTCGACCTGCTGGTCGTGCTTCAGGACTTCGGGGAGCGCGGGGGCGGCGCGTACTTGTTCCTCGGGCCGGTGGCCGCCGCGCCCGACGTCCGGGAGCTCTCCACCGCCCCGGTGCAGCTGATCTCCAAGCCCACGAAGTTCCTCTTCTTCGGCGACGCCCTGGCCCTCGCGGACTTCGACGACGACGGCGTGACCGATCTCGCCTACGGCGACCGGAACAAGGAGAGAGCGCACGTCGTGCGCGGCCCCCTCGCAGGCACGATCGATCTGTCCGCCAGCGGGCAGATCATCACCGGCCCGGCCTCCGACGAGGGATCCTTCGGCGCCTCGATCACGGCGGTGCCCGGCGCAGGCGCTCAGGGCCGGCCGGCGCTCCTCGTCAGCGACCTCGTGGCAGGCCCCGGGGGCTACCGCCTCTTCGCGGATCCGCTCGCCGCGTCGAGCGCAGACGACGCCAGCGCGATCTTCGAGGGCACCGAGGAGCGCCTCGTGCGGGCCCAGCGGCCGAGCGCGGCCGCCGATCTGAGCGGCGACGGCGTCACCGACCTCGTGCTGCGCTACTTCGACCCCGAACCAGGGGCCGCCGGCCTGGCCGTGTTCTACGGACCGTTCGCCGGCACCCAGCCGCTGGCCGACGCCGATCTCGTCATCGCGGGGGACCTGGGCGTGGAGGTCGGCCTCGCCACCGGGGACCTCACCGGCGACGGGGTCGCCGACCTCGTGGTGACCGACGCCGACGCCACGTTCGCGGCGTCCTCGACCGGAGGCGTCGGCGTGTACACGCTCTCGGGGCTCTGACGACGCGTGCGGCTACGCTCCGTCCGCAAGGGGGCGCCGCACCCGGAGCACGCAGAACGTCGACGACCACGCCACCGTCTTCCCCGCCAGGCCGCGCACGGCCGCCGCGAGCGCGCGCGCGGCCGCGTCGTCGGCGAGGTGGGCGCGCAGCCGGCCCAGCCAGCTCTCGGGGCCGTCCGCCAGCCACCGCGCGACCATCGCCCGCTGGATCGTGAGCTCGCTCGCCAGGCGCTGCCGGACCGCCGCCACCTCGAGGCCCGCCGCCCGCAGCACCGCCTCCATCGCGGCGGCCTCGACCAGAGGGGTCACGCCGGCGTAGAGCGCCTCCTCGGCCTGCGACCACCGCTCGTCGGCCGGCTGTACGAGCGCGGTGAGCCGCTGGGCGTGCTGCGGCTGCGACAGCGCGAGCGTCCCCGCTCCTCCGGGGGCCAGCAGCTCCGCCAGGCGCCCCGCATCGTCGGGGCCCGCCGCGTCGCGACCCACCCAGCGGTCGAAGACCACACCCTCGGCCTGCGCTGCCGCCGCCAGCGCCCCGAGGTCCCCGACCACCACCCGCGGCCGGCGAAGCTCCGCCAGGCCTCGCCCGAGCTCTGCGATGCCGGCCGCCTCGGCGTCGTCCTCGACCCGGGCCCAGGTG
>CAYMSU010000003.1:0-43465 GCA_964393165.1 uncultured Enterobacteriaceae bacterium | reverse complement strand
GCTCGATCACCTGCTCGCTGCGATGGCGGTCGAAGAGCACCTGCGCTCGCTCCAGCAGCTCGGCGCGTGAGCGGCTCGACACCTCGGCTCGCGCGGCGTCCGAGAGCTGCTGGCGGATCTCGTCGAGAGCCTCGTTCGCCTGCGTCTCCGCCGCGTCGCCGGGGTTTAGCAACGCGACCCGGTGGTAGATGCGCGCGGCGTCGTCCACCTGCCCGAGGCCGATGTAAGCGTCGGCGAGGGCGAACTCCACGCGGTTGCGATACCAGGCGAAGCCATACTCGGCGAGGAAGCCCGGCGAGTATCCGCGAGGTCTGCGCGCGCGGCCGATACCGCCTCGGAGACCCGCTCGGGCTGCTCACAGACGTCGCAGTGGCCGCAGGCCGCGCCGGCCTGGCCCGTGAACCAGCGGACCATCGCTTGCTGGCGACAGTCGGTCCCGTAGATGTAGTCCTGCATGGCGCGCCAGCCGACCTCCGCTCCCGGTGGGGGGGATGCGCCTCGCAGTCGGGCCTGCGTGTGCGCGTCTCCTGGCGCGTAGAGCAGCGTGCACTGGGAGGGCTTCCCATCCCGACCTGCACGACCCGCCTGCTGGTAGTAGGCCTCGAGGCTCCCGGGTGCCTGAACGTGGACCACCAGGCGGACATCGGGCAGGTCCACCCCCATGCCGAACGCCGTGGTCGCCACGAGGATGGCGTGCTTCCCCTCCTCGAAGCCCTGCTGGGCCCGCTCTCGGGCACGGTCGGTGCGCCCCGCATGGTAGAACCCCGCGCGAAAGCCGGCCTGCACCAGCCCCTTGGCCACTGCCTGGACCCGCTTGCGGGTGGCCGCGTAGACCACCACACGACCCGCTGCCGCGTCGCGCCCGAGCCCAGCCGCCTCGAGCAGCTCCCGCAGGCGCTCCGCGCGGCGCTTGTCGCCCCGGTGGAGCTCCACGGACAACCGCAGGTTGGGCCTCTCGAAGCCCCCTCGCACGGACACCGGGTCGGTCAGCCCGAGCGACTCGACCACCTCCCGGAGGGCGCGAGGCGTGACGGTGGCCGTGAGCGCCATGACCGGGGCCCCCAGCTCCTCCTTGAGGATGCCCAGGCGCAGGTAGTCCTCGCGGAACGATGGCCCCCACTCGGCGATACAGTGCGCCTCGTCGACCGCCACGCGGGCCACGCCGGCCCGGGCGAGCGCGCGCCGGAATCCCGCCCCCGCCAGGCGCTCGGGGCTCGCGTAGATCAGCGCATGGTCACCCAGGTGAGCGAGCGCCGAGCGCCGCTCCGAGGAGTCCATCCCGCGGAACAAGGCCACCGCCTCGACGCCGCGCATCCGCAGGGCCGCGACCTGATCCTGCATGAGGGCCACGAGGGGACTGACGACGAGCGTGGGCCCGGCGCCCTGCTCGGCGAGCACGACGGCCGGGACCTGGTAGCACAGCGACTTGCCGCCGCCGGTGGGCAGCACCACCGTGGCATCCCGACCTTCGAGGCAAGCATCGATGGCCGCCCGCTGGCCGGGACGAAAGGTCGCGTGGCCGAAGTGGGCGCGAAGCACCCGCTCGGCCGGGTCGGGAACCGGGCCCGGGGCGGGCCGGCCGGCGAACAGAGGGCCGAGATCGGCGGACGCAGGCGCCGTCACTGGGATGCGAACGCGGTCCAGAGGTACGCCGTGACGTCGGCGATTTCCTGGTTGTCCAACAGCCTGGCGTAGCTGGTCATGTCCCCCTCACCCTCGAGAATCAGCCGAATCACCGACGCTTCGTCGGTCTTCGGGAGCCGCTCGACCAACGACGGCCCTGACTTCGAGCCCTTTCCCGTGGCCGCGTGGCAAGCCAGGCACCACACACGATACACCCGCTCACCCTCGACGCTGCTGCCGTCCAGTGCAAGGATCGCTTCTGTCCGCTTCTCATAGTCAGGGGGCAAACCTGTTTCCGAGCCGACGGAATCTGCACCTGGGGTCGTGTCGAGGGAATCCACCGACGAGGTACCAGCGCAACCGACGAGCCCCAAAGCGAGCACGGACCAAGGCATGACTTCGACCTCCACCTGCTTCGGACCTAACCACGTGCAACCCACGCACCCGAGGTACTCCTCTCGGGCGCGTAGTGGACCGGGTTAGCCTGCGGCCATGGCTGGCTCGCTCACCGTCCGACAAGCCAGGCTCGTGCTCCCGGATCGGGTGGTCACCGGAGATCTCGTCGTCGAAGACGGGATCATCACCGAAATCGCCCCGAGGGTGGAGCGGTCCTGTGGCTTGCAGATCGACGGGCGCAGCTGTGCGCTCCTACCAGGCCTCGTCGACACCCACGTGCACCTCGACGCCTGCGAGGACCTGGAGTCCGTGAGCCGGGGCGCCGTGGCCGGTGGCGTCACCACCGTGCTGGGCCCTCGCTCGGCCCAGACCCGTGCCGAGCTCAAGGCCGAGCTGGCCCAGGCCGCCACCCAGTCCCGCGTGCACTACGGGCTGTACATCCGCGCGACGGCCGACAACCTCGACGAGGTGCTGGCGGCCGAGCGAGCGCGCGCCATCTACGTGAGCGGAGCCCTGCTGGCCAGTGGGCAGGTCGAGCGCCTGTTCGCCGACACGGATCGGCCTCTCGCCGTCGACAACGTGCTCCCCGACCGCCATGGGCCCCGGGAGGCGGCGCAGGACGTCGACCCTTCCGAGCACCCGCAGATCCACGACGTGGCCGACGCGGTCTCGGCCACCCAGCAGGCGCTGGACCTCGCTCGCAAGCACGGCGCGCCCACGCACCTGCTCCACGTGAGCACGGCGGAGGAGGTCGCGCTGCTGCAGAGCCGCCCCGAGGCCCTCACCTCGGCCGCTCGACTCCCCCATCTGTTCCTCGACGAGACCGCCTACGAGGTGCTCGGCACGCGAGCGATCGCGCAGCCTCCGATCCGCGGTGGTCGGCATCGCGAGGCGCTGTGGGCGGGTCTCGCCGCGGGCACGGTCGACGTCGTGGCGAGTGGCCACCTTCCGCTGAAGCCCGAGACCAAGGACCGGCCCTACCCAGCGACGCACCCCGGGCTCCCCGGCATCGAGTGGATGCTTCCTCTGCTTCTCGACCGGGTGAGGGCCGGTCACCTCACGCTGGCCGACCTCGTGCGCATCGTCTGTGAGCGCCCGGCGGCCTCGCTCCGACTACCCCGGAAGGGCCGCCTCGAGACCGGCTACGATGGCGACCTCGTCCTCGTCGATCTCGATCTCAAGCGAACGATCGCGCCGGCGCCCTCGCCTCCGGCCGATGCGGACGCGCTGGCGGCCCCGATCCAGTCCGTGAGCGGATGGTCCCCCTGGTCGGGTACCACTCTGCAGGGATGGCCGATCATGACGGTTCTGCTCGGTGAGGTGGTGTACCGGGATGGCGAGCATATCGAGACCCCGAGGGGGCGCGGCCTTTGAGCCCCCATCGGAGGGTGAGCCGATGCTGAGCGTTGGGGACACGGTCGACGACTTCACGCTGCTCGACCAGCGAGGGAACGAGGTGCGCTGGGCCGACCTACGCGGGAAGCGCGTGGTGGTCTTCTTCTACCCGAAGGCGAACACTCCGGGGTGCACGAAGGAGGCGGTCGCCTTCCAGGAGCACCGCGCGGCCTTCGAGGAGCTGGGCGTGACGGTGCTGGGCGCCAGCGCGGACTCCGTGAAGCGCCAGTCCAACTTCGCGGACAAGTACGACCTGACGATTCCGTTGCTGTCGGATCCGGATCACGTGATCATCGAGCCGTGGGGCGTGTGGGCGGAGAAGAAGATGTACGGGCGCACGTCCATGGGCATCGTGCGCTCCACCTTTCTGTTCGACGCAGACGGCCGCGTGGCTCAGGTGTGGTCACCCGTGAAGGTTGCCGGACACGCGGAGGCGGTGCTCGCTCACGTGCGCGAGGGCTGAGGCGCGGGGCCGGTGAGCTGTCGGTAGGCGCTGGCGAACATCAGCTGCCCGATGACCGAGGCGAAGAACACGAGGCCGAGGGCCACGAACTGCAGTGCGAGGGCGATCTCTCCGCCCTGGCCGATGGCGAGCCACGGTGTGGGGGGGAACTGGGCGCTGTAGACCTGGCTCGCCACGTTGAGCGCCTGGGCGGGCAGCTGGAGCGCGAACGACGCGAGCGACAGGCCGATCATGGGCCCCCACTGGCCGCGCGTGTCGTGCCACGAGCGTGAGAACGACGCGAAGGCGCCGAGGCCTCGCTCCACGACGTAGTACGGAGCGGGCAGGAAGCGGCAGATCAGGACGGAGCCGAGCAGCGAGAAGGGCAGGGTCTTCAGGCTGTACATGGGGTCGAGCGGCTCGCTGGCGGTGAACGCGGCCTGGAGATCGTCGTAGGCCAGCACGACGCTCGGCAGGCCCACCACGACGGCCAGGTAGACCATGATCACCAGGCCCAGGAGGACCATCTGGGCCCAGGCCCGGCCCATCTGACCTCGCCAGGCGAGCAGGGCCCGGACGGGCGCCGGTCCATCGACCATGTGCAGCGTGAACGCGTAGTACCCGTAGCCGAGCAGCGGCAGCACGAGAATCCAGCCGACGAGCGTGCAGATCGAGGCGACGTACACGCCGGTGGCGAGGACCGCGACGGCGAGAAGAGGCAGGACGTTGCGGAGCAGCCCGCGAAACGCCATCGCGATGGCCAGCCCCACGCTCACGCGGCCGACCTCGACGGGCAGCGCGTCTACCTCTGGTGCGTCGAAGGGGTCCATGCGCGCGCTGGTATCCTGCTGTCAGACCCGGGAAGTGACGAACTCGCGACGCATCAGGACAGCGCGGGGAGGAACAACCCTGGCAAGAGCTCGAGCTTCGCGCCGTACTCCTCGAGCCCGAGTCGAGCGGCGTCTGCCAGGACCGCCTGCGCAGACGCCACGAACGCGACCGCGACGAATCGTGGATCCGGATGAGAGAACTCGCCCCGATCGGTGCCCCGCTCCATGAGCAGGAACGCCGCGTTCGCGAACATCTCCCGCGTCTGGGACAGCCGCTGTCCAGAGGGCACCGGCAGCCGCTCCGGCTCCGTGAGCACGGCGCGGGGCAGCTCCTGACCATGCCGGCCAATGATGTGGGCCAGCTCGGTGAGCTGCTCGGTGGCCGTGCCTCCCGCGAGGGTGCGCTCCACCTCGGCCTCGGCAGCCTCGCAGGCGTCGGCCACCAGGGCGATGACCACGTCTTCCTTACTGGAAAAGTACTTGTACAGCGTGCTCTTGCTCATGTGGAGCGAACGGGCGAGCGCGTCGACCGTCAGGTTCGAGTACTGCCCAGAATCCAGGATTTCCGCTGCCCCTTCCAGGATCCGCTCACGACTCATCCGGGGCCTTTCGCCGCTCATACGCCGATCTCCATCTCGCCGCACCGGTCGCAGTACCCTACAGCTTGTCCCCCGTCAAAGGCAAGCGTTCGCGATACGTCCGCTCGTCGACGGGGGCCAGACATGCGCGTTCTCACGGTGGCGGCGGTGCGCGAAGAGCTCGGCCCCCTCGACGGGGAAGTCTTGGGGATGGGCGCGGTCGGGGCAGGCGTGCGTTCCGCGAGCCTCCTGGCCGAGCGGCGTCCCGAGCATGTCGTGCTGGTGGGGACGTGCGGGGCCTACGCAGGGGGGCCTCCCCTCGGAACCGCGGTGGCTTCGCGTCGCCTCGGCCTGTCGTGGGGCGTAGCCGCCCTGGGCCTCGGGTACGTCCCGCTTGCACCGAGCCCCCTCCAGGCCGACCCGGACCTGCTCGGGGCGCTCGAGGCAGGGGGGTGCGCACCGGTGGACGTCCTCACGGTCGGGGCGATCACGACGGATCGGGCCCTCGCAGCCCGACTCGGCGACGGATGGGGGGTCGAGCACCTCGAGGCCTTCGCCGTGGCCACGGCCTGTCAGCAGGCGGGGGTCCCGTTCGTCGCGGTACTCGGGGTGGCAAACGAGGTCGGTCCGAAGGCCCACCAACAGTGGCTCACGCACCGCGACAAGGCGCTCCAGGTGGCCCAGCAGGCCGCGGCGCCGCTTCTTGCCTGAGTTACCAGGTCAACGCCTGTCCGCCAAGGTCCGGGGCCTGCGATAAGCTCCGGCCATGGAATGGAAGCATCGACCCATCGTCGCTTTCGACACCGAGACCACCGGTCTCGAGCCCTTCGGCGGAGACCGCGTGATCGAGTTCGCCGCGGTGGAGCTGCGGCTCGGCCCCGACGGCCACGTGGCCTCCCGCGCCAACCACTCCTGGCTGATCAACCCCGAGCGGGACATCCCTCGGAAGGTCACCGAGATCACGGGTATCTCCGCGGAGCACGTGGCAGATGCTCCGCCCTTCTCGGAGGTCGCTCCCCGGATCCGCGAGCTCCTCGCCGATGCGGTCGCCGTCGCCCACAACTTCGCGTTCGACCTGGCGTTCCTCACCGTGGAGTTCGCCGAGGCCCACCATCGCACGGGCAATCCAGCCATGCACTGGCCAGAGCCCCTCGCCGAGGTCGACACGGTCGACCTGTCGCTGCGCTGCTTCCCCGAGGCGCGAAGTCACCGCCTCTCGGACCTTGCGGAGCGCCTCGGCGTGCAGCTCGAGCGTGCTCACCGCGCGACCGACGATGCCGCGGCGTCGGGGCTCGCGTTCGTCGAGCTGGCGCGCCGTCACGAAGTGGCTGACGACCTCCAGTCCATGCTGGACTGGGCCGGTGCGATCGGCCGTCCCCCAGAAGACGGTCCGATCGGGCCAGACCCCCGGGGCCGGGTCGTCTTCCTCGAAGGAGAGCACGAAGGGGAGCCGGTGGCTCACCACCCGATCCACCTCGCATGGATGGACAAGGCGCGCACCTTGCGAAACGGTCAGTGGAGCTGGCGATACCCCGAGCCCGTGCGCAAGTGGGTGCGTCGGTGGCTGCAGGTGCGCGGGGCGGGCCGGGCCAAGACCAACCCGAAGAGCTTCCACGCCCAGGACTGGGTACTCGATCCCTGCGTAGCGCTCGCCCGCGAACCCGCCCCGATGTAGGCTCCCACCCGTGCTGCTGCTCCTCGTCACATCCTTTGGGTGCGCGCCCCGGGCCGCCCTCGAGACCCAGCTCGAGCGAGAGGTGCTGGCCTTGTCCCAGCGCATGCGCATGCTCGAGGAGGATCTCGCCGCGTGTGGCACGCCCGATGCGCAGAGCAGCCTGTATGCCGAGTTGTTTCAGGTCTTCAGCGGCTCTGGGGTCGGGATCGAGCAGCGCGGCCCCGCCACGGTGATGACCCTTCGGGCAAGCCAACTGTTCACCGATCCCTGGGGCTCGAGCTTCCGTCCCGAGGCCGACCCCACCCTCGACCTGCTCGCGACCGCGCTCATGCTCAACCCCGAGTACGACATCGCGGTCGTGGGCCACACGTCCACCGCCCCGATCCCGGCGAGTCAGCGTCGTCGGTACTTCAACCACGTTGCGCTCTCCCTGGGCCTGTCCGCCCGCGTCGCGGACCACCTCATGACCAACTACGAGGTGCCGCGTACTCGCTTCACGGTGGCCGGCCGCGGAACGTGGGACTCCGTCGCCTCGAACGAGGAGGACGTGGGCCGCGACCAGAACCAGCGGGTGGAGATCCACCTCACGCGGGCGGTCACCGAGATCGGGGAGGGCACTCGACCATGACAGCGCCCATTCCACGCGTGGTAGTGGTCGACGAGGGGAACTCCAACCGAATCACGGAGGCGCCGCCCGAGCTGGGCCAGCCCCACGCGCAGCTGCTGCTGTCCCGCTCGGCGCTCATGTCCGACGGGGAGGGGGCCGTCGCGCACTGCGAGCCCCTCGGGGATCAGCGGTGGGCGGTGGGGCGCCAGGTCCGCACCCGGCGCGGCGAGGCCTTCGTCTGGCGCGTGGTACCTCGAGACGTCGTGCACGCGATGGGTGGCCACCCCGCGTGGCTGTGGACGTCCGACGCCTGGTTCGACGCCGGCCAGCCACTCGATGCTCCGCTTCCGCTTCCCGCATCCCTGCCCCTTCGAGAGCTCCTGGAGCTCGCGGGGCCGGCCCTCGAGCGCGTGGGGCCAGGCCCCGGGCTACTCGCCTCCGTCGTGGAGAGCCTGCGGTCGGGCACCACCGAGGCCAAGCCGACCGCCCTGGTCGTCGACCGGCCCCAGCTCACGTCGGCCGAGCCACCGGCAAGGTGGCTGGCCCTGGCCATGCTCGCGCTCCTCCCGCCATCCCTCGCGCAGCGCCTGCGGATCCACGTCGGTGGGGTGGTCCAGCCGGGCGATGCCGACCTCGCGCTGGTGCCCGAGGCACCGCGCGGCTTCGCGGTCCTCGGTACGAGCCCGCCGCGTACCGAGAGCACCGACGTGATCGGCTACTTCATCCGGGATCGGCTCGAGGCCGGCGACCCGGAAGCCATCGAGGTCTCGGCGTTGCTGTTCGACCGCGGCGGGTCGGCGTGGGTCGATGGCGTGGTGGAGCTGATCCGAGACGGACTCGCGGGCTCCTCCGAGGTCTTGCGGGGAATCCGGTCCGATGCGGGCGGTGGCTCACTCGCGGATCGGCTCCGGGGTGGGCTCGAGCTCTCCCCTCCGGTCATCGAGCAGATGGTGGCCTCGGCACGCGCGTCCGCCGATCCTGCTCCCTGGGCCGCGATCTGGCGACACCCCGCGGTCCAGCGGTCCCAAGCCGTCCGCGCCCTCGTCGACAACGCCCGGCACGTGCGACCGTCCCCCGCCCTCGTCCAGGAGCTGTGCGGCGTCTATCCCCGCGGCGCCACCCTCGATGGCTGGATGCCTGCGCTCTTGCACTGGCTCGAGCAGGGTGTAGCCACGACGGCCGTGGCCGAGGCGATCCAGACCACCCTGCTCGAGTGGCCCGACGCCGTCACCATGCGGCTTCTGCCGCGAGTATGGCCCAAGGTGGTGCGCGCCCTCGCGAGCTTCACCACCGGTGCACAGGCCGCCGAGGCGCTGCTCCGCTCGCCCATGGCGCAGGCGATCGCGTCCAGCGGCGCTATCCATGTGCTGGTCCGCGGATGGGGCCAGCTCCCTGCCTCCGAGCGCACCTCCGAGAACCTCGACGCCCTCGCCGAGCGGCTGGCGGAGGTCCCCGAGCCCGAGCAGGTCGCCGCCATCTTCGATGAGGTCCGCTCGAGCCCTCCCGTCGTCGAAGCCCTGGTCACCGCCTGGGTGCGCGCCACGGCTCGACGCGCCCACCCGCGCGACCCACTCCTGGCGGCGGTGCGCGGAAGCCCCGCAGAGGCCACCTGGGCCGAAGCGCTGCGCAGCCTCGAGCCGGGGCTCGCCAAGGAAGCACTGCGCCGGTGGGCGCCGGACCCTGGCGACCCCCTGCGGGGCGGCCCCCGGCCGCGCCCGGAGTCGCGTCCGAGCCGGGCTGCCACCCCGGCGCCGGCGCCGCCGTCTGGCGCGCCAGCGCCATCGCTCGGCGGTGCGGGAGATCCGGGGAATCCCCGCGAGCTGCTCCTGAAGCTCGGGCGGCAGCCCGTGGCGAAGCCGGGGCTCGAGCAGCGACTGCTGTCCATCGCCGAGGCGGCCCTGGCGCAGTCGCGCTTCCCCGACCGCGAGGTCGCCTCGCTCGCCGAGAGCCTCGCCGGCCAATCCGACACGAACCGCGTTTGGGGCTGGCTCGCGCTCGCCGCCGGGGCGCCCGGCACATGGGGCGACGACGTGGTCGACGCGACCGTCTACGCCTTCTGCTTCGAGCCCCCCAGCGACACCGCCGGCCGCCAGATCGCGGTGCAGGCCGCGCGTAGCCTCGGCGAGGCCCGGCGCTGGGAGCCCGTGGACCACGCCCGCTGGCTCGTGCGCCTCGCGCTGGCCCCGCCCGGACCGCTGAACAAGAAGCTTGCCCAGGCCCTGCTCGAGGGCATCGGCCGGCGCACCGACGGAACCCCGTTTCTCGCCGACATGTTCGTCGCGATCCTCGAGCTTCCCCCCGACCATCAGGCGACCAGCTGGATGCTCGAGCTCCTCATCCCGTCCGGATGGCGGGGCGACCGGCTGCGGCGCGTGCTGCGCGCCGTCCCCCGAGAGCGGGTGCCCCATCAGCTGCGGGATGCGTGGTCGGCGCTGCTCGCGGCAGCCGGCGAGGCCTGATGCTGCCCTCGGGGTTGATCCGCGCCCGGGTCGTACAGCGCCGCATCGAGCCCTCCTTGGTCGAGCCCGACAAGCCGGCAGTCAAGCGTGCGGCAGAGGAGGTCGTGGACCTGTTCACGGAGGCCGCGCAGGCCCAGCACCGGCTTGGCGACGTCCTTCAGGAGCTCGACGAGCGCTGCGAGGATCGCCGCGACCACCGCCTGCTGCGCGGACTCGCGCACCTGATGCAGGCCCGGTGCGAGACGGCCGACGCCGTGGACCGAGAGACCGCCCAGGATCTCCGCTGGGCCGCCTTCACGGTCGCCGCCGAGCGAGGGCCGCTCGCCCTCGGGCAGCCGCGGGCGAGCGGCCCTCGGTCGGTGGCGACCGCGCTCGACGTGCTCGCGGAGGTGGGCGCCGCGCGGGGGTGGTCTGCCGAACAGGTCCAGGATGCCCTGTACGGTGACCTCGCCAGCGAGCGCCGCATCGTCTCCCCTCCCGAGCTGTCCGCAGAGGCGCTCGTCCACCGGTACAACCTCGCGCTCGTGCAGGGGCTCCTCCTGCGGGCCACGGCGCTGCACGTCGAGGTCCCGGCGAGCCACGCGCCCCGGCTGCGACAGCTGTTTCGCTGGGTCAAGTTCCATCAGCTGCTATACCGGGTCCACGTCGAGGGGCCGGTCGTCCGGCTCTCGCTCGACGGGCCGATGTCCCTCTTCCGGGGCTCTACCCGGTACGGCCGCAACCTCGCCCGGTTCTTCCCCGCAGTGCCGCTGCAACCCGCGCCATGGCGGGTCGCCGCGACGATCCTGTGGACCCGGGCGAATCACCGCAAGCAGCTCGAGATCACCCACGAGCACGGCCTCGTGACCCACTACGCAGACACCGGCGCCTACCGCACCCGCCCCGTCGAGCAGTTCGTGGAGCGCTTCGGAGCCGCCGCCCCCGGGTGGGCCCTCGAGGAAGCGCTGGTACCTCTTCAACTATCGCCCACGGAGTCGATCTTCCCGGACTTCGTGGTCCGGAGCACCTCCCCCGAGGCGCCCCGCGTCGCGCACGTCGAGGTGCTCGGCCACTGGCGGGCCGACGCGCTGAAGCGGCGCCTCGAGGCGCTCGGCCAGGACACCCCGGTCGTGTTCGTGGTCAGCAAGAAGCTGGGCGGCGACAAGGCCGCAGCGCTGCCCGACCACCCCCAGGTCGTGGGCTTCGCCGACGTGCTGCCTACCAAGCGGATCGTCGAGGCCTGTGCGCGCATCGCTGCGCCCACGCCGGCCCCCCGAGAGGCGTAGCTACCCCTCGCTGCGGAAGAAGAACCGCGCAAACCACCGACGGTTGTTCGCGACCAGCGAGTACAGCGGCGGCGTGAGCCAGCGAAACGGGGGCAGCCGTAGCGGCCACACCGGCCACCCCAGCTGCTCGTAGACGTACAGGACCGAGCGATCTCCCCGATGGATGTGCCCCGAGGCGGTGATGACGTGCATCTCCTCCGCACAAGCACGGCGGAGCTCGCTGTCCACCGGAGGATCCGAGGCCTCCTGGTAGGGCAGCACGTGGAACTGGTTGCGGGAGTCGTGGCGCCTGACCCAGGCCCCAAAGCGTCTTCAAAGGCCTCAAAGGCCGTCGATCAGCACCCAGTCTTTGCCGTTCGGCGGAACCGTCGTCACTTCGCGCTCCATGTCAGGGGCCTATCGCTCGTAGGCCTCATGGTCGCGCCGGCGGCGGGACGTGCCGAGCTCCACCGAGTCCTCCACCACGAGCTCGTAGAGCACTGCCTGCTTGCCCTCGCGCCGCCGGAGGATGCGCCCCAGCCGCTGGACGTGCTCACGCACCGTGCCTGTGCCCGACATCACGATGGCCACCTCGGCTTCGGGCAGATCGACGCCCTCGTTGAGCACGCGGCTCGTCACGAGCACAGGAAGCACGCCCTGACGGAACGCCTCGAGTAGCCGCCGTCGCTCCTTCGCGTCCGTCTGATGGGTGATTGCGGGAAGGAGCAGCTCTCTCGACACCTGGTACGCCGACGCATTGTCGTGCGTGAACACGAGGGCCCGCCCTGCCCTGTGAGCCCGCAGAAGGTCCGCGACGACCTCGAGCTTCTGCCGCGTGCGGTGCAGGATCCGACGACTCCTCCGAAACGCGGCGAGCGCGCGCCGCCCATCCCGCGAGCGCCCGGCCTCTCGCAGGAACTGACGGAAGCCAGCCTTGCCGCGATTCAACCCCTTCGTCTCACGGAAGTCGCGGTAGCACGCGATGGCTTCGTCGTAGTCGAGGCGCTCGTCGGGCGTGAGCGCCACCTCGACGACCTCGGTGCGGTACTCCGCCAGGTACTCTCCCGCGAGCTCGGTCACGCCCCGCTGGTAGACGACGGGCCCCACCAACTCGGCGACGGGCGCTGCGGCCTCCCCGAGCGTGGCGGTCAGGCCCAGCCGGTACGGCGCGATGCACGACTCCGCCGCGAGGCGGTACGTCGGCCCGGGCAGGTGATGGACCTCGTCGAACACGAGCAGCCCGAAGCGGGCGCCGAGCCGCTCGGCGTAGAGGTGAGCGGAGTCGTACGTCGCCACCGTCAGCGCCTCGACCTGGCGCAGCCCTCCCCCGAGCACCCCGACCGGCTCCCCGAACCGGGAGACGAGCCCGTCGTACCACTGCGCGACGAGATCGAGCGTAGGCGCGACCACAAGCGCGGAGCGATCCGCCTCGGTGATGCACAGCTCTGCGACCAAGGACTTTCCTGCCCCCGTGGGCAAGACCACGACTCCGCGGCGCCCCCCCTGGTGCCACGCGTCGCAGGCCGCTCGCTGATAGTCGCGCGGGACCCGCGTGGGTTGCCAGGACCGGTCGAGCGGGCCGTACGCGCGAGCCCGATCCTCGTAGGGCCGTCGCGCCCGGTGGAGCTTCATCACGACGTCGTGGTAGGCCTGCGCTGGCGCCCGCCACGCGCCCACCCGCTCGTCAAACCGGAAGGCAGGAGGCACCTCATCGCTCGCGAGACCCGTGAGCAAGAGGGTGCCACGGTCAAAGGACAGGGTCGGCACCGGCATCGCGGCCACGTAACGTGACAACCGGCGCCCAGCGGTGCTGCTCCCGTCCGACTACGCTCCCGCTCGCACACCGCACTCGGTGTGCGAAGCACGTGCGCCTCCGGAACAACGCTCCCGTCGCCTCCCGGACAACTCGCCGCCAACTGCCTTGACGCGATTCCGAGGCGTGCTTATCCGCCACAGCGCTCTTCGGAGGCTCTGCATGATCGAGGTTCGAGACCTGACGCGGTACTACGGTGAGTTCGCCGCGTTGCAAGATGTTTCGTTCGAGCTCAAGGAAGGCGAGATCGTCGGACTGCTGGGCCTGAACGGAGCCGGAAAGTCCACCACGCTGATGATGCTCGCGGGCCTGCTCGCGCCCTCGTCCGGCACCGTCCGTATCGACGGGACCGACCTGGTCGAGCACCCCGAGCTCCGCTCGCGCATCGGGTTCCTGCCCGAGACTCCGCCGCTGTACACAGAGATGACGGTCCGCGCGTTCCTCGTGCACATCGGTCGGATCAAGGGGATGACCCAGGAGGAGGTGGACCGCCGCCTCCCCGAGGTGATCCGCCTGGCCGACCTGGTCGGCAGGGAGGACCAGATCATCGAGACGCTGTCTCACGGGTACCGCAAGCGAGTCGGCATCGCCCAGGCGATTGTCCACGACCCCAAGCTCGTCATCCTCGACGAGCCGATCAGTGGCCTCGATCCCGCTCAAATCGTGGAGATGAGGAAGGTCGTGCGCAACCTCGGCGAGGCACACGCGGTGATCATCAGCAGCCACATCCTGTCGGAGGTCAGCCAGACCTGCGACCGGATCCTGGTGATCGGCAACGGGCGCCTCGTCGCCCAGGGCACCGAGGCCGAGCTCCTCGAGGGGCGCGGCACGAACCGCCTCATCGTCACCGTCAGGGGCGAAGCGAAGGCACTCGAGACGTTCCTCGCTGACTCCGCCCGAGTGACCTCCGCCACGGTCACCCCGGCTGGCGAGGGCCTGGTCCGCGCGGATCTCGAGATGACGGGAGACGAGCGCGAGGCCCTACTGCCCGAGATTGCCGCCGCAGGCTTCGGCCTGCGTCTCGTGGAAGACCCCGAAGACGAGCTCGAGGACATCTTCCTCGGTCTCACGCACCAGGAGGCCGCGTGAACGCGCTGCTCATCGCTCGCCGGGACCTCGCTTCGTACCTGCAGGGGTACTCGGCCTACATCATCATCTCGGCGTTGCTCTTCGGCAACGGCATCTTCTTCTACGCCCTGGCCCTCCGCTCGGACCAGGCCCAGTACTCGCACGAGGTACTGGGGCAGTTCTTCTACCTGTCGTGGGGCTTCGCGGTCACCACGGCGGTGTTCCTCACGATGCGGTCATTGGCCGACGAGCACGCCCTGCGCACGGAGGTCCTGCTCCGGACCTCGATCCTCTCCGATGCCGAGGTGGTGCTCGGGAAGTGGCTCGCAGCCATGGGCATGGTCGGCATCTTCACCCTGCTCACGGTCCACATGCCGCTGCTGATCTTCGTGAACGGCAAGGTCAGCGTCGCCCACCTGGTCGTCGGGTACCTCGGCGTGCTCCTCGGCGGCGGGGTCGCGAGCGCCCTCGGGGTGTTCTGCTCGGCCCTGTTCCGCAACCAGATCGCCGCCGGCATCGTGGCCGGCGTGGTCGCCCTGTACATGGCGGTCTTCAGCTGGATGCTCGCGGAGGCGCTGAGCGCCCCGCTGGGCGACGTGGTCGCCTACACCGCCATCTTCAACGAGCACTTCGTGCCGTTCCAGGAAGGGCGGCTGTCGCTGGCCGCGGTCACGTACCAGGTCTCGCTCGGCGCGATGTTCCTGTACCTGGCCACCCACATCCTCAACAGCCGACGGTGGGAGTGATCCATGTCTGCTCAAACGCTTGCCGTACTGTTGGTCTTGGGCGTCGGCGGGGGGATCCTGTTCGTTCAGGTCCGCGACGTCATGCAGCGCCAGTCGGGCTCCGGCGTGGTGCTGCTCACTGGGCTCGCGCTCGTCTTCCTCGGGGAGTACTGGTTCGGCGAGGGTAGCGTCCGCCTGCTGGTCAGCGGCATCGGCCTCGCCGCGGTCCTCGGCTCGGTCGGGCTGCGCTATCAGTCGCTCCAGCACTCCGAGGGGGCGCGCCGCGACGGGCATCAGCAGGCCCTGATCTGGACCGGGGTGTCCGCCGGCTCCCTGCTGTTGTACGGGCTCACCCTCGACGGCGTCACCGACAGCCTGGCCTTCGACGAGGAGAGCCGGGACCGGTGGATCGGGGTGTGGTGGAGCCTGTTCCCGATTGCCACGCTGATCGGCCTTCTGGCGACCCTCCTGATCGACCGCATGCTCGCCCAGCACCCGATCGTGATGCCCGCCGGGGCCCTGCGCAACGCGCAGCTGTCGGGGGTGTCTGCGGCGCTCGCCGTGTCGCTGATGTTCCCGCTGAACTACCTCGCCCACGAAGCTGACGTCGACTGGGACGTGGCCTACTTCCGGACCACCCGCGCCGGGGAGTCCACGCTGAACCTCGTCCGCACGCTCACCGACCCCGTCGAGGTCATCGCCTTCTACGCGGCCGGCAGCGACGTCGCGCGGGAGCTCGAGCCCTACTTCTCCGAGCTGGCCGCCGCGTCGGAGGGCCGGCTGTCGATGAAGGTCGTCGACCAGGCGATGGACCCCACCCTCGCGGAGGAGCTCAAGGTCCGGGGGAACGGCACCATCGTGCTTCGTTCCGGAGAGGCCACCGAGAGCTTCCGCCTGAACAAGAACATCGACCGCGCCAAGCGCGAGCTGCGCAAGCTCGACAGCACCGTCCAGGAGCACCTCGTCAAGCTCACGCGGGGCGAGCGCACGGTGTACTTCCTCACTGGGCACGGCGAGGCCAACTGGCGCGAGAGCGACGATCAGTTCCGCAAGCTGGCCCTGTACAAGCGCGAGCTGCTCGAGAGCGTGATGGGCCTCAAGGTGAAGACGCTCGGGGTCACCGACGGCTCCGCGTCGGCGGTCCCCGACGACGCCAAGGTGGTGGTCGTGGCGGGCCCGACCGAGCCCCTCCTCGCCGAGGAGACGGAGACACTGAAGCGCTACTACGACAACGGTGGCTCGCTCCTCGTCATGGTCGACCCCGGCGGAGACCCGCTGACCGACCTGTTGGGCCACATCGGGGTGGAGCCCGGTGCCGCCGTGCTCGCCAACGCGGCGGCGCATGCCCGGCTCACCGGGGGTCCCGCCGACTACGTGTACCTGGCGACCAACAAGTACGGGAGCCACTCGTCGGTCAAGCAGCTGTCTCGGAACAGCGCCGTGGCCCACATGGTGTTCCCCACCGCGCTGCCCCTCGCCAAGAAGGAAGACGCCGAGGGCCGGGTCACCACGCTGATCCGCACGGTCGACGACACCTGGGAGGATCTCGACGGCAACTACGAGCACGGCCGTGACGAGCGCAAGCAGGTGTTCGACCTGGCCGTCGCGGTGGTCAAGGAGCTCGAGCCGGAAGGCGGCGAGGCGACCGAGGAAGAGTCGCCCGCAGAGGCCCGGGCGATCGTCGTCGGTGACGTCGGGTACCTCTCCGACATGGTCGTGCAACGGATGCGGGCCAACGCCCTGTTCGCGCTCGACAGCTTCAAGTGGCTCGCCTACGACGAGGAGATCACGGGCAAGGTCGAGTCCGAGGAGGACGTGAAGATCGTCCACACCCGCGAGGACGACCACCTGTGGTTCCTCTCCGCGGTCGTCGTGGTGCCCGGCCTCGTGCTGCTCGCCGGGATCGTGATGGTTCGTATGCGCCAGAGGAGGAACTGATGCGCGAAGTCATCGTACTGTCGGTGGCCCTGGGCCTGTCCCTCGTGGCGGCCTACGCTACTTGGACGAGCGAAGAAGAGGTGATCGACGACGAAGCCGTCGTCGTGTACCGCGCGAGCCCCAAGGCGCTGTCCTCGATCTCATGGGAGGGCGAGGAGACCTCGGCGGTCATCACGCGCAAGTCCGACGACAAGGGCGAGTACCTCTGGATCGAGACCGAGCGACGGATGAAGCGGTTCAAGAACCCGCACGAGATGGAGAAGGCGGCCGAAGCCGCCAAGAAGGACGCCGAGGAAGAGGACCGGGAGATCACCCCCGAAGAGCTCGAAGAGGAGCTGCTCGGCGAAGAAGAGGCGTCGTCGGAGTCCGAAGAGGCGGAGTCGGAGGACGAGGCGACCGCCGCGGAGGAGCCCGAGAAGGAGGAGGAGCCCGCGTTCGAGATCGAGGTCACGACGTCGGCGTTCAAGGGCAGCAGCCAGGCCGAGGACCTGTGGGAGAGCTTCGCCCCGCTCTACGCCCTGCGGGAGCTCGCGGGCTCCCCCGAAGACGAGGCCTTCGGGTTCGACGAGGCCGAGTCGATCGTCGTCCGCCGGGACGGAAAGGAGGTGGAGCTGGCCGTGGGCGGCGAGACCTTCGGCAGCAAGGACCGGTACGTCCGCTACGGCAGCAAGGTCTTCCTCGTCGACGACGCCACCCTGCGACCGCTCGAGTTCGCCGCCACCCGCCTCGTCGACCGGGCGCTGGTGCCCATGTCGGCGCAGGACGTGCTCGAGCTGTCGGTCAGCGTGCCGGAAGGGGAGACCCTCGAGTTCGTCCAGCAGAACGCTGACGACCCCGGTGCGGCCTACTGGGCGCGCAAGGCGGATCCGTCGAACGCCGACGAGACGGCCGGGACATGGATCGACAAGCTGCTCCGGATCCGCGTGCGGGAGTACGCGGCTGACGAGCCGGAGGGCCTGCAGACCGCGCTCACCTACCGAGCCTTCGACGAAGACGGCACGGCGTGGGCTGTCGAGCTGCTCAAGAAGACCGACGGGGACGACGAGAGCTGGTACGCGCGGGCGGAGCACACCCGGTCGCTGGTCGAGGTGCCCGAGTCCCTGGCGCGCGATGCCATCTCCGACCTGTCGTCGCTGACCGAGGGCTGACTCAGGAGCGGTCGGCCTGCCACACCCGCTGCAGCCACTCGAGCAGCGCGGCAGCGCCGACCGGCTTCGCCAGCACCGTCTCCACCCTCGCGAGCTCGGGCAAGAACCGCCCGTGGCCCGTCACCACCGCCACCGGCAGCTCCGGCCGGGTGGCCTTGAGCCTGGCGAGAACGACCTCTCCGGGCAGGCCGGGCATCGACCAGTCGAGAAGTACGGCGTCGACGTGGTGGTCGACCTTCTCGAGGCCCGCCTCTCCCGAGCGCGCGACCACCACCTCGACCCCCTGACTGGTGAGCACCCGTCGGACCGCGTCGAGTACGAGCTCCTCGTCGTCGATCACGAGCACCCGCCGCCCGACGACGTCGGAGAGCAGGACCTCCGGCGGAGGCGCCTCCTCCACCGGCGGGGCCTCGGTGAGCGGAAGCCAGACCTCGAAGCGGCTACCGACGTCGACCTCGGAGTGCACGTCGACTCGGCCGCCGAGATCGTGGACGATCCCGTACAGCGACGCGACGCCCAGGCCCGTGCCCGCCGGCTTGGTGGTGAAGAACGGCTGGCCGACCCTCGCGAGGACCTCGGGCGGCATGCCGATCCCGTTGTCTTCGACCTCGAGATGAGCCCAACGCCGCCCCCCGACAGCACGGGCTCGGCCTCGAAGGACGATCTGCGCGTGGCGCCGGCCCTCGACGGCGTCACGCGCGTTGATCAGGAGGTTCAGCAGGACCTGCTGGATCGGCGTGGCCGCCCCCCACACCGGCAATGGCTCCTCGGGCAGCTCGAGCGTGAGCGCGATCGCCGGGTCGAACGTGCGCCGACAGATCTTCACCACCTCGCGCACGACCTCCCGCACGTAGACCACCCGCGGCGACGAGGAGGTCTCCCCGCCCCGCGCAACGATCAGCAGCTGCTCCACCAGATCCGCCGCCGAGGCCGCGGCCAGCCGGCTCTCCTCCAGCGGAGCCCGCAGGCTCGGGGGCGCATCGGCGATGGCCATGTCCAGGTTGGGCACGATCGCCGCGAGCATGTTGTTGAAGTTGTGGGCGATCCCCGCGGAGAGCGCGGACATGACCTCGAGGCGCTGGGACTGGCGAAGGCCCTCCTGGATCTGTCGGGCCTCTGTGGCGTCCACCACGAAGCCGGTCCACCGACGCTGTCGCTCGGCGGGGCCCCCGACCGTCGAGCAGCGAGCCCAGACCCGGATCCAGCCAGCGGGCGTGCCGGGTGAGGTCGGGCACTGGAAGTCCACCGGCCGCTGGTCGGCCGCGCCCTCCTCGAGCGCGACGGACAAGGCGTACAGCTCGGCCTCGGGAAGCACCGAGGCGAGGACGCGGCGGTTGGCGAGCACCGCATCGCGCGGGAGCCCGAGCAGGGACTCGACCTGCCCGGACACGAAGGTGGGCTCCCACGCCTCGGCGCCCACGAGGTCGAGGGACTGCGTGGCCTCGAAGATCACCCCCGGCACCGCCTCCGTCACGCGAAGCAGCCGGGCCTCGCTCCGAGCCAGCGCCTGGCGCGCACGATCGAGGTCATCCGTCACATCGGCCAGTATGGCCCAGGCGTGCCCCAACGGAAAGTCTCGCCACGGGGCGATCCCCCCGAACGACCAAGGGCTGTCCCCAGCGCGTGCGGTGTCCCACCTCCCGACGCTGACCGGGAGTCCGGATGTGGTGGATGATGGGGCTGGTGGCGACGGCGCAGGCCGAGCGTCACACGTGGGCGCGGTCGATTCAGCGGCTCGATCTCGAGAACCTGGCCGGCGATCTCCACGTGGAGCGAGGCGGGGAGCGCATCGAGGTTCAGCTGGTGCGGGTCCGCGACCGCTCGTGCGCGATCAAGCTCGGAGAGCGACTCGGCGAGGCGCGGATCCGCATTGCAGACGAGACGGGGCGCAGCGCCGGTTGCCGGGTGAACGTCGCCGTCCGCCTGCCGACCACCGCCACGGCGAGGATCTCGCTCGGCGCGGGAGACGTCCACACCGTCGACCTCGACGCGCGTCTCGAGCTCTCGGTCGGCGCGGGGGACGTCCGGCTCGAGGGCGCGCGCCGCCTGTCGCTCGAGCTCGGCGCAGGGGACATCGAGGGCCACCTGGCAGGCGCCTCGTGCCTACGGGTCGGCGCCGGCAACATCGACGTGCACGGCCTCGTGGAGCCGGTCACGGCACAGGTGGGCACGGGCCGCATCCGCCTTCGCTTCGCCCGTGCACCGGGCGGGCGGATCTCCGCCACGACAGGGCTCGGCGAGGTGCTCATCGACTTGCCGGGGCCTCAGCCCCGCCGGACCCAGTCGAACAGGCGCCCCAGCGACCGAAAGAACCCGCCCTGCTCATCGGTGTCGGGCTGATGCTCTCGGGCGGGCGCCGGACGCGGCGTGTTCCGGAGCTTGCGCGCGATGTCCTCGGAGGACAGCCGCGTGAACGTGGGCTCCATGGTTCGCTCCGCCGGGGCCATCTGCCCTGCGATCAGCGCCGGTACCACCTCGGACTCGGCCTCGTCGGCCGCCTCGATCGCGGAGAGTACCCGCATGACCGGCGACCGGAGCGGCCCCACGAAGCTGACCGCCGCCCTCACCTCGCGCATGTAGGGGTCGCACTTCGTGCGACGCGCGAGGATGCTCGACGCGACCGTCTGAACCGCCTGGGTGACCGGCTCCCCCGCAGCCCACTGATGGACCAGGGGCCGAAGGTCCATCTCCCAGCAGTCGACGCGCTCCAGCAGGCGATCCTCTAGAGGACGCCAGGCCATCTCCAGCGGTACCAGGTTGAGGCGCCGCAGGGCCTCCCGCCGGGCCTCCTCCTCCTCGTCATGTACGCGGTGGAGGCTCCCCCCTGCGGTGATGGGATCGCCCCACATGTCCACCCCGGCCCCCGCGGAGTCGAAGGCGACCTGCTGCGCCTCGCGAAGCTTGCCGAGCGCCTGCGTGGCATCCTGAAGCGCCGACCGAAGACGCGCATGCTCTCGGGAACGGATGTCCTCGACCTGATGAACGATCCACATACGCTCTCCGTGCCCCCGCCCCTTAACCCGCCTCCATGATCCCGTAGAATCCCCAAGGTTTGGAGCCTATCAGCCAGGTACCCGAGCTTTCATCCACGGCAAGTCGGCCCGCCGCAGGTAGGGTCCGGCGCGAGCGGCTAGGGTTGCCGCGTCGCAGAAGGAGCCCCCGATGTTGCCTGTGATCGCGCTGGTGGGATGTGCCTCGGTGATTCCGCAGTACGAAGCTTCCGTAGAGCGGGCTCTGGCCGATCCCGGCCCGGTGCCCGACCGCTGGGTGCCCGACGCTGTGCTGCATCTCTCCGACGACACGATCAACACCGTCGTGAAGGCGGCGATCGCCGAGTACGGTACGTTCACGGAGACCTTCGACGTGAGCGTGGCCGAGGTCACCCCAGATCTCCTGCTCACGTCGATGCGGATCTCCCCAGGCGACAACTGCGATGACTGTGTCGGCATCGACATCGGGCTCGAGGGGAAGCTGCTGTGGGCGTCGTCGATTTTCGGTCGCGGCGAGACCGATCTCGGCGCCACCGGCAGTCTCGACGCGAAGTTCACGATCGACCGAAGCGATAACGGAGACTTCGCCGTCCACGTGCAGCCCCGGAAGTTCCGCTTCCTGGACGTGACCATCGGTCGGATCACCGTGGGAGTGGCGGGCCTGAGCGAGACGCTCAAGGGCTGGATCGACCGGAACCTCGTGGCCCAGGTACCCCCACAGGAAATCGTGGTCATCGAGTCGGGCCAGCTCCCCCTGCTCGATCTACGGATCGTGCCCGACGGTGAGTCCGTTCAGCTGCAGATGCTCACCGCAGCCCCCACGCGCGGAGCCGTGGAGATCACCGCCCGGAGCCCCAAGCAGGGCTGGCGCGCCGACCTCGCCCCCGAGAGCCTCATCGCGATCGCGAAGGCCGAGATGTTCAAGCGCGACCCCCTACCCCGCGGCATCGTGCCGGAGCCTACGATGATCCACATCGACGGAGGGGAGTTCCAGCTCGGGCTCCGGCTGTGGCGCACGGAGGGGCGTGGCTGGTGGCGAGACTACCTGATCGACGGCACCGTGGCCGTCGAAGGCGACGAGATCAAGCTCACGGCGCGCGACGTTCAGCAGGTCGCGAAGTCTGCCGGCGCGGGGTTCACGGACCCGCTCAGCGCGCTTGCCAGGGGAATCATCCTGAACTTCATCGAGAAGGCCTTTGAGCAGAGCATCCCGGCGAACCAAGGCGACGGCACCGTCGTCAAGATCGAGGGGATCAAGGCGATGAAGGGCGCCATCCGGGTCCGAGGGGACATCGAGGTGCAGGACCCCTTCGTGGGACCAAGGCCGCCGGCGCCCCGTTAACCAGCCCAGAGACTCACTTGGGCCGAGCGCCGGTCGCCGTGACCGCTCCGATCACGATGACCGTGACATTGTCCTCGCTTCCGGAGGTCAGCGCCTGCTCGGTGAGCTCGTGGGCGAGCATGTCGAGCGGGGTCTTCGAGACGATCTGCTCGATGGCCCCATCGTCAAGCGGGTCGGTCACCCCGTCGCTGCATAGCACGAAGATGTCGCCGGGCTCGACCAGGCGGGTGGTCGTGTCGGGCTCGACGGGCCCGTGAAAGCCCACCGACTGGGTGAGGATGTGCTTGTGGGGGAGGAGCCGAGCGAGCTCTGGAGTGAGGCGGCCCGCGTCGATCTCCTGCTGGACCACGGTGTGGTCGCGCGTGAGCCGGAGCAGCTGCCCGTCACGGAACAGGTAGGCGCGGGAGTCGCCGACATGAGCCAGGTGCGCCTGATCACCGTCGACCACCAGGACCACCAGCGTGGTACCCATGCCGCGGGTCTCCGGGCGGGACTCGGCCTCCTTGCGGATGCGGATCGAGGCCTGGTTCATCGCGTAGCGCAGGCGCTCCCGCAGCACGTCCGCCGCGTCGTCGGAGTCGTGCTCGCGCACGAGGCGAGTCTCCTCTGGGTCGTTCGCGCCGACCAGGGTGGTGTGCACCACGTCGGTGGCCATCGCGGACGCGACCTCGCCAGCCGCATGGCCCCCCATCCCATCCGCCACCACGAACACCCCTGCTTCCAGATCGATGAGCCAGGCGTCCTCGTTGTGTTCCCGTACGGGCCCGGTCTCCGAGCGCGCGTACGCTTCCAGCTCCATGCAGTCCTCGCCCACCACCCCTGACCGGTGGCAACCCCGCAACTATAGTGCTTTCATACGACCCGAGTCGTGCTTTCCTCCCCGAGGCGCCGTCGTCGCTGCTCGAACCCGGTCCTGACGGCGCGGAGCTCCTGTGAGCAACCCTTCTTCCCAATCTGCGCTCGCGGGCGAGCCGGAGCCCGGAGACCGAATCGGCGACTACGTCGTCGAGGAACACCTGGCCCGCGGCGGCATGGCGTCGGTGTTCGGGGTGCGCCACGCGACCGACGGCACCCCTCTTGCTCTGAAGCTCCTGCACCCGCTGTCTTCGCAGGATGACCAGACCGGTCGGTTCAGGCGGGAGTTCCGTGCCCTGTCGCGCCTACAGCACCCGAACGTGCTGTCTGTCCACGAGTGGGGCATCCTCGAGGGTCGGCCCTGGTTCACCATGGAGCGGCTGGAGGGCCACGACCTGCGGGTGGAGGTAGACCGCCTCTCGGAGCTCGCACCGAAGGCGCGCTACCAGCGGGCCGAAGACCTGCTCAAGCAGGTCGCCCGGGCCCTCGCGTACGTTCACGAGCACGGCCTCGTCCACCGCGACGTCACCCCCGGCAACATCTTCGTGACCGAAGACGGCACGGCCAAGCTCATGGACTTCGGCGTCGTCAAGGAGATCGGGGCAGACCTCACGGGCGTCGGGGAGGTCATCGGGACCGTCGCCTACATGGCTCCCGAGCAGATCACGGGCGTCGGCATCGACGCGCGAGCCGACCTGTACTCGCTGGGCGCCGTACTGTACCTGCTCCTCACGGGACGTCGGGTGTTCAGCGCCCACACCGTCCATGGCTTCATGGAGAAGCACCTCCACAGCCGACCGCGCCCGCCGAGCGAGCTCGCACCGGACGTGCCCCGGCACCTCGAGGAGGTCTGTGTCCGGCTGCTCGAGAAGGATCCCCGGGACCGCTTCGCGTCGGCCCCCCACCTGCTGCACGTGCTCGGCGACCACGAGCACGGGGACATGGTCGAGGGGCAGCTCTCCGGTCGTACCGTGGGGCGCACGGTGCTCAAGGCGGCGTTGTCCGAGGCGGTCGACCAGCTGTCGTCGCGGGGCAAGGGCCGGGCGTTCGTCGTGTCGGGGCCCAGTGGTCAGGGCAAGACCCGCATGCTCGACGTGGCCGAGCAGCAGGCCCGACGGCTCGGAGTGACCGTCACGACGGCCCGATGCCGTCACCAGGATCGGCCCTTCGGCGCATTCGTGAGCATCTACAAGGCGCTGCGGGGCAGCGCGAACGACGGCGCGGCCACGTCCATCCTCGACGACGTGTTCCGAGGCGACGACCAGAGTAAGGTCTGGGAGCGCTACCCGATCCTGAGCGCCTTCCGGGACTTCATCGTCGAGCGGGCCCCGATCGCGCTGCTCATCGACGACATCGACCGGGCCGACCCTGCGACCGTCGAGCTGCTCTGCTACCTCGTGCGGAACACGCTGGATCTCGCCGACGAGCCCGTGATGTTCGTCGTCGCACAGGACACGGCGAACCCCCACATCCGCGCCCAGCTCGAGAGCCTCCCTCCCGTGGAGACCTTCGAGCTGCAGCCGCTCGACGCGTCCGAGGTCGAGGAGCTCGTGTTGAGCCTGCTCGGGCCCAGTGCAGCCACGCTCCGCCTCGCCCAGCGCCTTCATGCGGAGGCCAATGGCTCACCGGCCCTGATCGCCGACATCCTCCGTGGGCTCCAGGACGACGGGCGCATCGTCAAGAACGACGACGGCAGCTTCCGGCTGACCGTCGGCGTGTCCGAGATCACGAGCTCCAAGCTGCCCATGCCGGCCTCCCTGCGTCAGCTGCTGCAGGAGCGGCTGGCACCGCTGTCGGAAGACGCCCTCGAGGTCGGGCGAGTTCTCGCCCACGCCCGGCGCCGCATCGACCTCGACGTGCTCGTCGATGCCTGCCCCCTCGAAGAGGAGCGGGTCATCGAGGCCCTCGACGTACTGATCGACGCCGACATCGTCCGGGAGCACCGCAGCGATGGTGGCGAGATGGTCGAGCTGTCGCACAGCCGGTTTCGCGAGGTCCTGGTCGAGCCGGTCCCCCCCGAGGCCCGGCGTCAGGTCCATCACCGACTCGGCGAGGCGCTCGAGCGCCACCATCGGGGTCGGACGGACCGCGTCGTGGAGGAGCTGGCCTATCACTTCGAGCGAGCCGCCCTCGCCGCGAAGGCCTACCAGTACCTGGTGCACACGGCGCGGAGGCACCTCCGGAGGAGTCTGAACCACGAAGCCCTCGGGTTCCTGGACCGGGCCCTCGACCTCGAGCCCGAGGCCCGGCCCTACATGCTGCTCGACGACGCGGATCGCCGGCTCGCGGAGGTGTACCTCTCGATTGCGCGCGCTCGCCATCAGCTGGGCGAGACGAGCCTCGCCGTCACCGCCACCGAGCGGGCGCAGGAGCTCGCCCGGCTGGTGAACGACCCCGGGCTGCAGTCTCGGGTGGCCAACGACCTCGCCACCCAGCTGCGCATCCAGGGGCGCATCGAGGAGGCGGAGACGCAGGCGAGCCTCGCGATCAGTCGCGCGGAGGAGGCCGGGGACCAGCACCTGCTTCCAGCGCCGCTGTACGTGCTCGGCAGCATCCTGTGGAGCAAAGGCGACCTCGACGGCGCCGACCGACTCTGGCGCCGCTCCCTGCAGATCGCCGAGCAGATCGGCGACGACCGAGCGCAGGGGCGCGGCTACAACGGTCTCGCGATCCTCGCGATCAGCCGTGGGGAGTCGATGGATGCTCGACGCTGGTTCGAGAAGTCCGCCACGCTGTTCGAGCGCCTCGGCATGCTCGCCCCGCTGGTCACTGCGCGGGTCAACCTGATCGAGCTCTACACCAACTGCGGGCTCCTGCGGAAGGCGCTGGCGATGTCCGACCGCACGCTGTCGCAGGCCCAGGAGGTGGAGCACTTCCAGGGGATCGCCCTCGGCAAGGCATGGCGGAGCCAGGTGCTGCTGCTGCTGGGCCGCCTCGACGAGGCGGAGCGGGATGCGGCCGATGCCCTGGTCCTCGTGCGTCGCCTGGACAACCGCGAGGACGAGGTCATGGTCCTCGTGAGCCACATCCTCGTGAAGCTGGCCAGGAGCGACTGGAGCGGAGCCCTTCCGCCGATCGACGAGCTGCTCGAGGTGCTGCGCATCTATGACCACGAGGGCATCGAGCCGAAGGTCGTGGCCTGGCGGGCCCTCGTGCTCACGCGCCTGGGCCGGTCCACCGAGGCCGAGCAAGCCCTGATGCACCGCGGCGAGCGGAGCGAGTGGCCCCACGTCCAGATCCGGACCGATCTGGCGACCGGGGAGGCCCTGCGCGCCCTGGGCGACGACGCCGGCGCGCGGGAGCAGTACGCGCTGGCCCTGTCGGCGAGCGAGGCCAACGGCTATCGCTACTCGCAGCTCGTCGCCCACCTCGCGCTGGCGGGTCTGGCCGACAGCGCCGAGCAGCGCGGGCAGCACGAGCGCGTGGCGGCGGGGCTCGCGCGGTCGCTCGCGGCGAACCTGCCAGGGGACGACGCAGAGCGGTTCCTCCGCGCCCATCAAACCGACAGGCGCCCCTGAGATACAGTCTCGGTATGTGCGCCCCTGCCGCCGTCGCATGTCCCGTGTGGGCGGCTCCGCTGCCGTGTCCGGCCCGATGACGCGGAGCGAAGCCGGCTGGGCTCCGCTCCACGGGCCTCCTCCCGGGCCCGGCGACATGGTCGGCACCTACCGGATCCGTCGACTGGTGGGCGCGGGCGGCATGGCGTCCGTCTTCGAGGCCGCCGACGCACAGGGCCAGCCTCTGGCGCTGAAGGTCCTCAACCCCCAGCGGGTGCTCCCCGAGGACGTCAAGCGCTTCAGCCGCGAGTTCCTCGCGGTCTCCCAGATGGACCACGAGAACGTGGTCAAGGTCTACGAGACCGGCGTCCACGACGGATACCCGTGGATCGCCATGGAGCTGATCGACGGCACCGATCTGGAGACCGAGATCGAGCGCTGGCGAGGTGCCGAGCCCGAGGACCGGTTCGGTCGCATCGAGCGGATCTTCCGCGGATTGTGCCACGGCCTCGCCTGCGTGCACGACAGCGGGCTCGTCCACCGAGACCTCAAGCCGAGCAACATCCTCCTCACCGCCGACGGCACCCCGAAGCTGTCCGACTTCGGCGTGGTCAAGGGCGACACGATCGGCAGCACCCAGCTGACGCTGGCAGGGCGGCTCGTCGGCACGGTCGCGTTCATGGCGCCCGAGCTGATCACCGACGAGGACGTCGATCCGCGCGCCGACCTGTACGGCCTCGGCGCCGTCCTCTACGTGATGTGCACCTACCGACGGCCCATCGAGGCAGGAACGGTGGCCGGCTATCTCGCGCGCCACCTGAGCGAGGTGCCCCGGCCGATCACCGAGCTCGAGCCCCGCGCCCCGCGCCAGCTGGAGGACATCGCCAAGCGACTGCTCCAGAAGGACAAGGCGTTTCGGTTCCCCAGCGCATTGGCCGTGCTTCAGGCGCTGGACCGGAGCCCCGGTCAGCAGGCTCCGCCGCTGCGCGGCCGTGACGACGTGCTCCAGGGCTGGACGCGCTGGATTCTCGAGCTCCAGGAGGGCGCCGGCGCAGTCCTGTCCGTCCGCGGCGGGCCGGGTATGGGCCGCACCCATCTACTCGACGTGATGCACGACCAGGTCCACGCCCACAGCCTGCGCCACGGCGCGGCATCGGGGCGGAGGGGCCCGCTGCTTCCGCAGCTCGCCAAGGGCCTGGAGGTCCGCGACCCGACCGACCTCGCGTCCATGCTGGCGGACCGTCCAGACGATCCCACGGTCCTCTTGGTCGACGACCTCGACGCGGCCGCCGACACGGAGATCCGCGACCTCGCGGAGCTCGTGCGCCAGCGGGTCGCCATCGAGGCCCGCCCCTTGCTGCTCGCCTACACGGCGACCGAGCCCGGTCCTCGGAACCGCGAGCTGACCGCGCTCGAGAGCGGCGAGTTCACCGGCATCCCCGCCCTGGGCATCCGCCTCGAGCCGCTCAACTCCAGCTGCTCGGTGGCCCTCGTCCGCGACCGAGGAGTCGCGGGACCCGCGGCGCCCGCCCTCGGGCGCCGGCTCGCCGCGATGTACGGAGGAGCGCCCGGGCCGATGGTGCAGCAGATCGAGGCGCTGGTCGAAGAGGGGTGGCTCGTCGGCGAAGGGGAGGAGCTGCAGCCCACCCGGCGCGTGGACGACTTCCGAAGCGCCGATCTCCCCGTTCCGAGGGCGGTCGCCGAGCGGGTGCTCGCCATCCTCGCGGAGATGTCCGCGCCCCACCGAAGGCTGGTAGCCCTGCTCGCCCTGCTCGACCGGCCTGCCGGAGCTCCGCTGCTCGCGCGGGCCCAAGGCGACCGGACCACCACCGAGTACCGGCTGGACGAGCTGGTGCGCACCTGCCTCGTCCAGCGCACGGAGGACGGGCCGACCTGCTACGCCCTGTCCGACCCGGGCGCGGGACGGGTCGTCCGGGCCAGCCTGGAAGGAGTGGAGCGCAGGGAGCTGCACCGTGTCCTCGCCACCGCCCTCGACGCAGAGCCCTCGCGACGGCGCCGGAAGCCCGAAGAGCAGCTGGAGATCGCGGAGCACTTCCGCGCCGCCGAGCAGATCGCCCAAGCGTGGCCGCGCTACCTGGAAGCCGCCAAGCGCACCGCCGCCGAGGGCCGCTCGTCCGAGGTCATCCAGATCTGCAGGAGGGCCGAGGAGATCCAGGACGAGGCGCTCCGCGGAGCCGATCCGGCCGACGCGCTCGAGCAGCGAAGGTCCCTGTACTTGCTGCGCGGCGAGGCGCTTGCGGCCCGCAGGCAGTGGGCCGAGGCCATCCAGGCGCTCCAGACCACGGTGCTCGCGGCACGAGAGCAGGGCAACCGGGAGGCCCTCCAGCGAGGGCTCGGCACCCTCGGCCGCGCGCTCTACCGCCAGCAGCGGTTCTCCGACGCCGAGCGGGTTCTCAGGGAGTCGGTCGCTGTAGACGGAGGCGCCCGGGATCAGCTCGCGCCCACGACGCGGGTGCTCGCCGACATCGCGCTGCGCGGAGGGCACGTCGAGGAGGCGGAGACCCTCTGGTCTCGAGCGCTCGACGTCGCGCTGCAGATGTCCGACGCCGACGGCGAGGCTCGGGCCCGCCGGGGCCTCGCGAGCGTGCTTGCCGTGCGCGGCCAGCTCGACGCCTCTGCCGAGCAGCTGTCGCGAGCCGACGACCTGCTCAACCCCGAGGGGGACTACCGGGTCCGCGCAGGGGTGCTGTGCCGCCTCGTCGAGGTCGACAGCGCGAGGGGGCGGCTCGGTGGCGCCCTGCACCGGTGCGAGCGGCTCGTCGATCTCGCCCGCACGCACGGGCTCGGCGACCGGATGGCCCTCGCCTTGGCCCTCATGGCTCAGGTCCAGACCGCGCTCGGTCGCTCGGAGGTCGCCCTCGAGGCTGCGGCCGAGGCAGAGCTCTTCGCCCGAGCCGAAGGCCCCGCGGCCTGGGATGCAAGGCTCCGGCTCGCGCGCACCCGACTCGATCTCGGCCTGCCCGAGGGGATCGTCCTCCCGAGGGAGGCCGACCTGCCCGACAACCCCGTCGTCGCGCCGAAGGCCCAGTACCTGGCGATCAGCGCCCGGCTCGTCGCGTCAGAGCGTCCGGATGCCGCCCGCGCGAGGGCCCAGGCCGCGATCCGGGGCCAGCAGCCCCGCCTCCCGCTGGCTGCGGCCGTGATTGCGCTCGACGCCGCATGGGCGCTGCTCGCCGCCGGCGCCCCGCGCGCCGCGCGGGAGGCGGCCATGGGTGGGCTGCAGCGCTGTGACGCACCGGGCCTTCAGCTCGAGCTCCACCTCGCGGTCCACGCCGCCGCCTCCGCCCTCGGCGGAAGCCTCGACCACGCCCGCGCCGCGCTGCGCGAGACCGTCGCGCTCATCCTCCCCTGCCTGCCGAGCCAGGCCATCGACCCGTTCAAGCAGCGCGAGGCCGTCCGCCGCGCCCTCCGCTGAGCGAGCCCTCTTCGAGGATACTCCTCTCCATGGCGTCATCTGACCACGAGCCGCCCCTCGAGATGGGGGGAGTCCTCCTCGAGCGCGGCGCGCGCATCGGCAGCTACGTCTTCATGCGCCAGATCGGGAGCGGCGGAATGGCTCTCGTGCTGCTCGCGAAGGACCCGAGTGGCAAGCGCGTGGCCCTGAAGGTCCTCCGACAGTCGCGGCTGGCCACCGGGCAAGAAGGCTTTCGGCGGGAGTTCCGGGCGCTCTCCCGAATCCGTCATCCCCACGTGATCCACGTCGAGGCCTACGGAGACCTGCACGGTCACCCCTACATCGCCATGGAGTACGTCGACGGGCCGAGCCTCCACGATCTGATCCGCAGCTTCGGCTCCTGGAACCCGCGCCAGCGCTGGCAGCGCATCACCGAGATCGTGATCGACCTGTGCCGGGCCTTGTCCGCGATCCATCGGCGCGGCCTCGTGCACCGGGATCTCAAGCCCGCGAACGTCCTGGTCGTCCGTGAGACCGGCCACTGCAAGCTCACCGACTTCGGGATCGTCAAGGACCTCGAGCCCCGCGACGAGCACGGCGAGCCGAAGACGCTCGTGGGCACCTGGGCCTACAGCAGCCCGGAGCAGATCCACAACGAGCCGATCGACCATCGGTCGGATCTGTACTCGCTCGGCGTCATCCTCTTCACGATGCTCACGGGCAAGCGCCCGTTCACCGCCGATGACGTCGAGGGGTATCGGGAGCAGCATCGGAACCGGCTGGCACCCTCGCCGAGGGAGGTCAACCGCGACATCCCCCCCCACCTCGACGAGATCTGCCATCGCTTGCTGCAGAAGGCCCCTCGCGATCGCTACCAGTCCGCCCGGGAGATCCTCTACCGGCTCGAAGCCGAGGATCACGCCCCCCCGACGAGCGACGACGGCTGGGAGCCGCCCCTCGTCGGGCGCGTGCTCGAGGTCGAGGCGCTGACCGACGCGGTGGCGGGGTTGACCGCGAGCCGGGGCGGCGTGGTCATCCTCGAGGGCGAGGATGGCGTGGGCAAGTCCCAGCTCCTCAGCGTGGCCGCGGACCGCGCGCGCGCCCTCGGCATCCCTGCCCACCGCAGGGGGTTCCACCGCGACGCACCCGCCTTGTCGGAGATGCTGCAGATCGTCCACGAGGTCCTCCAGGACCTGGGCGAGGCGGCGCCCGCGCACCTGCACGAGGACCTCGAGGCCTGGGCACAGGGCGCCCGGCGCGTCTCCGCGCTCGAGCCCGGGGCCAGCGACGATGGCGCACGCGCCCCGGACGCCCCCCACTCGGTCTACGACGCAGCCCGCGGCGCCCTCTCGCTCGCGCTCGACGAAGCTCCTCGCGTGCTCCTGCTCGACGACCTGCACGAGGCCAGCCCCCGCGACGTGGACCTGCTCGCTCACCTCGTCCGCCAGCTCCTGCACAGCGAGAACCTGCCGCTGCTGGTCATCGCCACGCTTCGACCGGAGGCCAGCGCGGCGGCCGACGGGTTCGCCGCCGGCGAGGGCCTCGGTCCTCTCGATCCGCGGGAGATCAGCGTCGGCACGCTCGCGCGGGAGGATCTCGCCGAGATCCTGTTCCGGATGGTGGGGGACACGGCGGGGTCGCGGCAGCTCGCCCAGCGGCTGCATCGAGAGACCGAGGGCAACCCCTACTTCGTCACCGAGTTCCTCCGGTCCCTGATGGCGAGCGAGGTCCTCCGCCCGCGGAGGGGCACGCAAAGCGACGTCGTGCCCCCCTACGAGCTCACGATCTCCGGAGAGGAGGTCGTCGACGAGCACCTCGGCATCCCGCCGGGGGTCCGCCAGATGATGCGCGCCCAGCTCGCCTCGATCACAAGGGAGGACCGCAGGGTGGTCGAGGTGCTCGCCGTGCAGGCGGGCATCGGCGCGGACGTGCTCTGCGACGTACTCGACGACGAGGCGTCCGCTATCGAGGCGAGCCTCGAGCGGCTGCGTGCCGCGGGGATCGTACGCGGTGGCGCGGGCGGGCAGTCCCTGCGCCACCGGCAGTTCGCAGACGTCGTGTATCGGGACCTCGACGCCGAGCGGAGGGCGCTGCTGCACCGGCGGACCGCCGGCGCGATCGAGCTGCTCCACGCCAACCAGCCCGGGGTGCTCGAGATCGTCGGCGAGCACTACCGGCGGGCAGGCATGGCCGGCCGCGCCTATGGGTACCTGGTGGCCGCAGCGAAGCGCCTCGCAGACCGCTCCCTGCCGCAAGAGGCCTGGGACCTGACCGAGCGAGCGGGGACCCTGGAGGACTCGGCCCAGGCGGATCTGCCGGCCGCCCGCTTCCGCTCGTTTCGACGCGACAACCTGACCGTTCGCGCCACCGTGCTGTACAACCGCGCGGCGTGGGATGATGCGGAGCGCACCTGGCAGGTGGTGCTCGGGCTCGCAGAGGCCGAGCAGGAGCCCCGGGCGGCCTGCGAGGCTCGCCTGCGGCTGGCGACGGTCCGACGCCGGCAGGGCCACCACAACGACGCGCGAGCCCTCGCCGAGAAGGCGCTCACCGACAGCCGCGCGCTGCAGTTCCCGGAGGGCGAAGCAGAAGCGCTGCACTGCATGGCCGCGCTCGCCTGGAGCCACGGCGACCTGCAGCAGTGCGAAGCGCTCGCCAGGGAGGGGCTGCTCGTGGCGGGAGGGTCCCCGCTGGCCGACCGTCGGGCAGAGCTCCTCGTCGCGCTGACCGCGGCGCAGGCCCTCCAGGGCAACCTCGCGGAGGCCACGGCGGGGCTCACGGAAGCCGAAGGGATCTTCCGCGAGCTCCGGATGAAGCGCCCCCGATGCGTGGCCCTGGCCAACATCGCGGAGCTGCTGATCGTGCAGGGCCAGCCGCTCGAGGCGCGGCAGCGCGCCCACGTCGCCGTCACTCTGAGCGAGGAGCTGGACTTCCGCCTCGGCTCGGTCGCGGGACGGCGAGCGATGGGCGTCGCCGCGCTCGACCTCGGGCTCTACGACGAGGCGGCGAGCTCGCTCCGACAGGCGCTCGACCAGGCCGTGGACATCGACCTGCCGGAGGAGGTCGTCGCATGCCAGGCGGGACTGGCCCGGCTCGCCCTCGAGCAAGGCGACCCACAGGCGGCAGCGACCTGCGCCCGAGAGGGGATCGCGGTCGTCGAGCGGCGCGATCCGGAGCGCTACCGGCCGCTGCTGGAGGCCCTGCTCGGTCGGGCGCTGGGGCCGCAGGACCGCACGAGCGCGCGGCCCCACCTCGAGCGGGCGGCGCAGGCGCTGTCGGAGCTGCCGCTCCCCCGCCGCACGCAGGTGCAGCTGGAGCTGGCATGGGCTCACCTCGGCTGCCGCGAGCGGCCGCGGGCCCAAGAGCTCGCCGAGATCGTGGTCCGGATGGCCGGCGCCCGCGGCTTTCGCCTGCTCGCGATCGAAGCGCGAGCGCTGATGGCACGCCTGACCGACGGCGACGAGCGCGACACCCATCGCTCGGTCGGGGTCCAGCAGCTCGAGGACTTCAAGGCCGGCCTGTCCTCGGACATGCTCCGAGCGTTCCGAGAGCGGCCGTTCATGGCATACATCGCCGAGGCAAGCTGATTTGGCAGACCGCAAGAGGGATCGACTGAAGCGACTCACCACCTCCTGGGCAGGACGCACGGTGGCCTCGGGCAGGGTCGCGCTGTCCCTCGGGCGCGCGGCGGCCGGCAAGGCCCTGTCGGCCGCACACGAGGCCGCCGACGCCCAGCTCGGCGAGCGCCTGGCGCGGGAGCTCGACGCCATGAAGGGCCTCGCCATGAAGGTCGGGCAGATGGCGAGCTACCTCGAGGGGTCGCTGCCGCCCGACGCGCAGCGCGTCCTTCGCCGCCTGCAGCAAGGCGGAGAGGCGATGCCGCTCGAGGTCCTCCGTCCGTCGATCGAGGCGAGCCTGGGAGCCCCGCTCGGAGAGCTGTTCGATCACGTCGAGGAGACCGCGCTCGCGAGCGCCTCCATCGCGCAGGTACACCGCGCCGTGCTCAACGGCGAGGAAGTCGTCATCAAGGTTCAGTACCCCGAGATCGCCAAGACCCTCGAGGTCGACCTCGGGCACCTGCGGCATCTGGGTGCCCTGGCGGGGCTCGGCAGCGCGGTGAGCGCCAGCGAGGTGGTGGGCGAGCTTCGCGACCGCCTGGTGGAGGAGTGCGACTTCGAGGTCGAGGCGGACAACCAGGAGACCTTCCGGCGCGCATGGGCCCACGCCGCATGGGTGTGCATCCCCCGCGTGTACCCCGAGCGCAGCAGCGGCACGGTTCTCACCTCCGAGTTCGCCCCAGGCCGAGCGTTCTACCCCTTCGTCGAGCAGCGCGACGAGACGACGCGACGACGTGCCGCAGAGCGATTGTTCTCCTTCTCGTTCGGCTCGATCTTCGGCAAGGGCTGCATGCACGGCGACCCGCACCCCGGCAACTACCTGTTCCCCGAGGACGAGGAGGCGACCGTCTTCTTGGACTTCGGGTGCGTGCGCTGGTTCGACGAGCCGTTGGTCACCGCGTGGAAGCGGCTCGCCTGGATCGTCCTCGAGGGGCGGCGCAGTGAGCTCGCCGACGCGATGGTGGCCTTGGGGATGGTCCCCCGGCCCGACCGCTTCGACTTCGATCACCACTGGGAGGTCATGCGGTACCTCTACGAGCCGTTCGTCGTGCCGCGATTCCGGTACACCCAGGACTACGTGGCGCGGAGCTGGAAGCTGATGACGTGGAGCAACCCGAACCTGCGCCGAACCCGGGTGCCGGCTCCCTGGGTCTTCGTGCAGCGGCTGCAGTGGGGGCTCAACAGTGTGCTGGCACTGCTCGACTGTGAGGCGGCCTACGGCGACCGCTTTCGCGAGGCCCTCTCCACCGAGCTCACGCTCGCGAAGCCCCCGGCCCCCGATCGGGCCGCCAACCCCCACCTCGGTTAGCCCCCTACAGGGTCGGACTGCTGCTTCTCACCGTGTTCCTGGTCTTCGCGAACGGCTTCTTCGTGGCGGGAGCGTTCGCGCTCGTGAAGGTCCGCTCCACCCAGCTCGACGAGGCGGTCGCCTCCGGCCGAGGGCTGGCCACGACCGCCCGCGCACTGCTCACCGAGCTCGACAGCTACTTGTCCGCCACCCAGCTCGGAATCACGCTCACGTCGCTCGGTCTGGGGTGGATCGGCGAGCCGGCCGTGGCGAAGCTGCTGCACCCCTTGCTCGAGCCGCTGCACCTGCCCGAGGAGACCCTTCACCGGGTCAGCTTCGTCGTGGGCTTCTCGTTGATCAGCTTCCTCCACATCGTGCTCGGCGAGGTCACGCCGAAGAGCTTGGCGATCGCCCGACCCGTCGGGGTGTCGATGGCTGTCGCGTGGCCGCTGCGGATCTTCCACGCGGTCACCCTGCCGGCCCTGTGGGTGCTCAACGCGTCGTCCGCCCTGATCCTGCGGCTGTTCGGGGTCGAGGCGGCGAACACGCACACGCTGGCGATCGGGGGCGACGAGTTCGTCCGGATGGCCGAGCAGTCGGCGGCCGAGGGGAGCATCAGCGAGCACGAGGGAGAGCTCGTCAACAGGGTCTTCGCCTTCAGCTCGAGGGTCCGCAGGCGAGATCATGATCCCGCGCAACCAGGTGCGCGGCATCGAGCTCAACGAGCCACTGGCGCCGCAGCTCGTGGACTACGAGTACGACGAGGAGTTCGACCCGATCCAGGAGCTCGAAGGGGGCGGCTACACCGTGGGCGGCCGCCTCCTGCTCCGGCGCATGGCGGTGATGCTCAAGGTCCCGAGCCCGGACTCGCGCGCCGCGACCGTACAGGGCTGGCTCATGGAGGAGCTCGAGCGGGTTCCCCGTGAGGGAGACGAGGTGCCGCTCGGCCCCTGGACGGACGGTAGCCGTCACGGAGGTGCGCGAGCGCACCGTCGTCCACGCCGAAGTACGGCCCGCGCAAGCAAGCGAGGCCGAGGAGCCCTCCGACCCGCGCTGACGGCTCAGGTCGTCCGGTCCACCAGGTACCGAGCAAGCACGCGGAGCGCCTCGGTTCCCTCGTTGTCGGGCAGCTCGTCGAGCGCCGCCACGGCGTCGTCGGCCCGCACCCGGGCCTCCGCGAGGGCCTGCTCAAGCGCGCCGACCTCCCGCACCTCGACCATGAGGCTCGCGACCTCGTCGGCCGAGGGAGGGCCCGCCTCCAGACGCTGCCGCAGACCCGGGATCCGCGCCATCGCGATCAGCAGGGGTAGCGTGACCTTGCGCTCCCGCAGGTCTGCGCCAGGCTTCTTGCCCGTCCCCTCGGCATAGTCCAGCACGTCGTCGGTGATCTGAAAGGCGATGCCCGCAGCCCGGCCGTACCGCTGGAGCGGGGCCACCAGCGCCTCCGCGCCGGCGGCCCACGCGCCCGCCGCCGCACACCAGGCGATGAGCGCCGCGGACTTCCTCGCGATCACGTCGAGGTACTGCTCGACCGAGATCGACAGGTCGCCGGCTCGCTGGAGCTGCAAGACCTCGCCCTCGGCCATCTCGGTGACGGTCTGACCGAGTGCGTGGACCGCGTTGTACCCGCCCTCCTCGGCCGCCAGCCACACGGCGCGGGCCAGGCAGAAGTCGCCGGTGAGGACGGTGACGGCGTTGCCGTAGACGCGATGGGCCGCAGGCCGCCCCCGGCGCGTCTCCCCGTTGTCGACGACATCGTCGTGGAGCAGGGACCCGAGGTGGAGGAGCTCCCCCACACACATCAGCCGGCGGACGGGGCCCGAGAAGCCGACGGCCCGAGCGCCGAGCGCCGTGAGGGCAGGCCGGAGGCGCTTGCCGCCGGCCGCCACGAGGTAGCCAGCGACCTCGGGGACCGCCTCGACATCGGTGACGATGAGCTCCCGAAGCGTGGCCTCGGCCAGGGTGAGATCCCCCGCGACCAGCGCCAGCGCCTGCCCGGGACCCTCGATACGGGTGCCTGGCGAGCCGGCGCGAACCCCGGCGGGCTCGAACCGGAGAGCGCTCCGAGGCACTGGCGACATGGACGACAAGGTTTCCTCCATGCCGGGGCCGTATCTAGCGCCCCTTGCCCCTTCAATCGATTTTGAAAGTAGTGAGTTCGGGGTGGTGTCATTCGTCTCGGCTCGCCTTATGGCAGTGTCATGATGACCGGAACGCCCGAAGAAACCCGTCAGCGCGCGATCGACCTGGCTGCCGAGACCATGGGCGAGCTCATGGCCTTCTGGGGCTTCAAGGCCAGCATGGGCCGCATCTGGACGCTGCTTTATCTCTCCTCTCGACCCTTGCCGGCCGATGTCATCGCCGAGCGCACCCGCTTGTCGACGGGCGCGGTGTCCATGGCGCTGGCCGAGCTCCAGCAGTGGGGCATCGCCGAGCGCGCGATGCTGCCGGGGGAGCGCAAGCGGCACTACCGGGCCGAGACCGACGTGTGGGGAATCGTCCGTCGCATCGTGCGCGAGCGGGAGCTGCGCCTGGTCGGCCGGTCCGTCCAGCGCTTCACGGAGGCGGTCCAGATCCTCGAGCAGAGCCTCTCGGAGTACCCCGACGACCACGAGGCGGCCTTCATGGTGCGCCGGCTGCAGGGCCTCCTCTCGCTGGCGCGCATCGGCTACCGGCTCGTCGAGAGCTTCGCCGAGGTTGGCCTGTTCACGCTCGACCCGATCCGGGGGGCCCTCAACCAGGCGAAAGACGCCGACGTGAGCTGAGCCCGCCGGGCGCGGCCGCGCTACGGCACGACGCGGACCTCGACGTGGCCGTCCACCTCGGCCGGGGGGCCGGCGGCGCCGTGGGTGGCGATCATGCTGCGGGGCACGCCGATCTCCTCGAGTGCCGCCCGCACGACCCCCGCCCGGTCCCAAGCCAGCTGCCTCCCGCCGCCATCCGCGTCCTGGTAGCCGACGACCTTCACCTTGACGTCGTCGGTGAACATCACCGAGGCGATCTGCGAGAAGAGGGCCTCGGTCCCCGGCGTCAGCGTGGTGCTCCGGCGCTCGAACGACAGCGGCGCCGTGAACACCAGGCGCCCCCCCTCGCGCCGCACCTGCGTGGGCGACAACACCGCCTGAAGCGTGGTCTCCTCCCCCGGGCGCACCCTGAACTGCTGCTGCGCGATGTCGTACCCCGGGGCCGTGATCAGCACGGTGTGCTCTCCCACCCCGACCTCGTGGACCCCCTCCCCGTCGACCAGCTCGCTGCCATTCGAGCCACAGATCGGGTCGTCGACGATGTAGCGGACCGTGGCCCCCCGAAGTGGCCGGCCCGCGGCGTCGCTCACCTTCACCCTCACGGGACCGGCGACCCGCTTGACGGGAACCTCGTAGGCCTGGCCATCGAGTGCGCCGATCTCGATCTCGAGGCTGCCGAGGCGACAGGACCCGAGCTGCGCGGCCGCGAGCAGGCGGGCCCCCGGCACGGCCTGCAGAGAGAGGTCGCCGACGGCGCGCTCCATGGTGCCGTTGGGCCTCGTGACGGTGAGCTTGGCGCGCGCCCGCTCCTCGTCCGAGGACGTGCCGGCGGTGATCGAGAGGGAAGGTAGCTCGTCCGGGCAGCCATCCTCGTCGTCCAGCCCGTTGACGATCTCGAGCGCCTCGGGGCAGCGGTCGTGGCGGTTCACGACGCCGTCGCCGTCGCTGTCGGCGGCGCTCCCCCCGAGGCCGAAGCCCGCGCCGAGGATCGCCCGCAGCGGCGAGGCACCGGCCCCACGGGTGAGGCCAGTGCCCACGCCCGCCATCACGAAGACGCCCGTGGGGGCGTGCACGTAGCGCCCGGAGAGGAGGGCCTCCGCCGGCACGCCGATCGCGCGGCGCACCACGGGATCGAGCGCGAAGTCACCGTGGGCCTCGGCGCTCACCCCGAACCGCTCGCTGGCCTTCACGCCGATCGCCAGTGCCGCCTCGCCCACGTCGCCGCCACGCGTGGGGACCGGCCGTGCGCCTGGCTCTTGCTTGGGGGTGAAGCGCGCGCCGACCTGGAGGCTCACGGTCAATGCGCCGCCCTCGACCGTGCCGACGAGCGCACCACCACCGGACAGGCCGCCTTCCCCCAGCCAGAGCTCGGGGTCTCCCGTGGGCAGGCCGACGTGGCCGACGACGCCGAGGCCGACGCCCCCGTCCTCACCCGGCTGGACGACCGACGCGAGGAGAGTGCCCCGCAGGTCCCCGAGGGTGGTGGGCTGGTTGCTGAGCCCGCTCGCCGGGTTGGCGCTCGACAGCACCGCTGGCACCTCGATCCCGAGCCGAAGGGGGCGCACCGGCGCGAACCCGGCCGCCACGTTCACGGCGACGAGATCCTGCAGGAGCACCTCGCTCCCGCCCGAGGGCGGCTCGAACACGAGCGGCGCCTGGGCGTACTCTCCGGCGAGCCCGAACGACAGATCGAGGGACTCCTGGCGCCCCGGACGAAGGAACGTGAGCGGGTCGCGCACGTCGGCGTCGGCAGCTGCCAAGCGGAAGCCGTGGGCGTCGAAGCCGCCCTCCTGGGCCGCCGCGTCGAGGATCGGCAGGAACCAGATCAGCATGACGCCCTCGCAAGCTGGGTAGGGGGTACCACAGAACGGGAAGATAGCTCGAATGTCCGCCCCAGGGGGCCCCTCCCCGTCCGCCCTGCTGCGTCGTGCAGGGTGTAAGCTCGACAGGAGGAGGATCCCATGGGAGCAGTGCGTTGGCTGGCGGTCGGGCTCATGGGCTGTGCAGGGGGCGGCACGGACGCTGGCGGAGGCGACTCCGGCCCTCCCCCCACGGCTTCGGACGACACTGGACCTCCAGCAGTCTCGTCGCCAGCCCTGGACGTGCGGGTGGTCGACGTGCGGCGAGACCCCGTCGACAACGCGAGCGTCACGATCCTCCATGAGGCCACCGAGCAGTTCCAGCGCACCAACGCCGACGGGGAGGCGGGGTGGCCCTCGCTCGAGGCGGGGGTCCACCTGGTGGTGGTGTCTCCTCCGAAGGACCTCTCCACGTACCTGATGACGATGGCCGTCCTGCTGGACGTCGACCGTGGGCGCGAGGTCGACCTCGCGCTCGCCGATCTGCCCAAGGAGCCCGCACGGCTGGGGGACACGCCGCGAGAGGTGGGGGTAGGTGGCGGCGTCTTCGTGACGGCGAGCAAGTCGGAGATCACGCCCGCGGGGTTCCGCGTCGAGACCTCCCGCATGCAGGCGGCCTACCTCGCGCCGGTCGTCCGGCCTCCGTTCGAGCCCAGCGACGGTCAGGCCGTCCAGGGCGTGTGGACGCTGTGGCCCTACGACTACCAGGCCCCGAAGGGCCTTCCGATCGCGTTCCAGAACCGCTGGGACCTGCGCAACGGCGACACCTACGGGGTCTACCAGCTGATTCCCGAGGACTACGCCTGGGAGCGGATCGGCGAGGTCACGGTGAGTGGAGACCGCCTGGAGGGCGATGCGATGCTCACCCGCCTCACGACGGTGGTGCTGGCCAGCGAGGGCTGACCCGCCCGGCTACTCCTCCCAGGACCACAGGCGCAGCCCGTCGGCGCCGGTGGCGAGCCAGCGGCCCCGGCTGCTGAACTCCACCGTGGTCACCGGGCCGTTGAAGGCGCGCACCAGGTCGGGGTGGATTCGCTTGTCGATCCGGTCCATGCGGGCGAGCGCGACGGCTCCGTGGCGGGTGCCGAGCCCGAGGTACTTCCCGTCGCTGCTCACGTCGCCGGCGGTCACGTCGGGCAGGCGCATGGAGCGCGGCACGCCCCCCTCCTGACCCCAGACGCAGATGCCCGTGGTTGTAAACCCAAGCATGAACGGCGCCGACGGCTTGAGCCGGTGCGCCGTGGACTCCAGGTCTTCGGGGAACCGATGGTTGCGGCCGAGCGGGATGATCTTGAGGCCCGCGGGCGTGGACCGCGCGAGGAGCGGCCGCCCCTCGGGGGACAGCGTGGCCGCGACCCGCGGAGGTAGCCGCACGCGCCCCGTGACCGCGCCGTCTTCGAGCGACACGATGAGGAGGAGGCGTGCTCCCGCCTCGTCTCCGGAGATCACCGCGTGCTTGTCGGCCAGGAAGCCGCCCATCCCTCCGACGAACGAGTGGGTACCCTCGAGGTGCACGTCGGCGGTCTTGAGGGAGCCCACCCGCCAGTGGCCGGTGCGGGACACCGCCAGGAACCGCTGCTGGTCCTTGTGGAGCGCCAGCACGGCGGTCTCCCCGAGGTCTCGCAGGACCGTGCGAGTGCCGAGCACGGGGTCGACGGTCATGAGGTCGCCGTCGCGGGTGGCGACCACCAGCTCTTCGCGGTTCGGAACCCAGGAGAGAACCAGAGGGTCCTGCACGGGAGGCTGCAGGACAGGCTCGAGCCCGGTGCGCTCGTGCAGGTAGTGGGCCTCGTGCTCGCGACTCACCGACATCGGGCTCCGATCAGGACGCGACCACCGGGACAGCCCCCGGCCTGCGCTCGCGAACGATGTTATATCGCTCGTCTTCATCCACGGCGACAGGGTACTGACCCGTGAAGCAGGCCGAACAGATGTTCGAGCCCGCCACGTCGAACATGCCCTCCGCCGACAAGAACGTCATGGAGTCCACGCCGAAGTGCTCGGCGAGCCTGGTCTCGAGAGCGGCTCCGGCCCCGGCCGCTACGAGCTCCTCCTTGCTCGGCATGTCGATGCCGTAGAAGCAGGGATGGGTGACCGGGGGCGCATAGATCGCCACGTGCACCTCGGCGGGCTCGTGCTCCCGCACCTTGGCCATCAGCCGCCGCATCGTCGTGCCACGCACGATGGAGTCGTCGACGATGAGGACGCGCCGGCCCCGGAACACCTCGTCGATGATGTTGATCTTGAGCCGCATGGCCGCCTCGCGGCGCTCCTGGTCGGGCATGATGAAGGTCCGGCCGGAGTAGCGGTTCTTGATGAACCCCTCGCGGTTGGGCAGACCGAGCGCCTCGGCCATGGCCTGCGCCGCCGGTCGGGACGTGTCGGGCACCGCCACCACGACGTCGGCCTCGAGCCCGCGACCGCGCCACTCCTCGGCCAGTCGCTCGCCGAGCTTCCACCGACGCTGGTAGACCCGGTTCGAGGTCATGATCGAGTCGGGACGAGCGAAGTAGATGTCCTCGAAGATGCAGTGACGCCTTGGCTTCTCGACGAGCTGGCGCACGACCGGCGCCTCGCCCGGCCGCAAGACGAGCATTCCCCCGGGGGGGACCTCGCCGACGAGCTCGAAGTCGTTGACATCGAACGAGACGGACTCCGAGCTCACGCACCAGCTGCCGTCGGCGTGGCGGCCGTAGACCGCCGGCCGGATGCCGTGGCCGTCGCGGAACGACACGAGGGACAGCTGCCCGTCTACCTCGAGGAGGGCAACCACCGCATAGCTGCCACGGACCCGCTCGATCGTGCGTTGCACCGCCATCGCCAGATCATCGGTCGAGTAGCCCCGCAGCTTCAGCGCCTGCAGCTCGTCGGCGAGCACGAGCAGGATGGGCTCGGCGTCGCAGCCGCTGTAGGTGCGCATGCCCCGCGACTCCAGGTGAACGGCGAGCTCCCCCAGGTTCGTCACGTTGCCGTTGTGCGCGAGCCCGATCGACGGCCGACGGGTGATGAACGGCTGGGCGTCGTTGCGGGAGGACTCCCCCACCGTGGGGTAGCGCACGTGGCCGATGCCCGCGCACCCTCGGAGGTCGGCGAGCGTGTCGTCGTCGAACACGTCGGTGACCGTGCCCACGTCCTTGAACAGACGCAGGCGCTGCTCGTCGTCCCACGTGGCGATGCCCGCGGCGTCTTGCCCGCGGTGCTGGATGGCTTGAAGCCCCAGGAACACCCTGGGGGAGGCGGGCACGTCGCCGATGAGCCCAACGAAACCACACATGGGGACTCCAGGATCGCGAGGGGGCTGTTCTAACCCGGGGCGCGCTGCCGCTGCAGCAGGCCGACGAGGATGTGCGCCTGGTACCAGGCGTCGTAGTCTGCCCGGTGCACCCGGGCGGAGTCCTGGGCCGGCAGGTCGAGTCGCTGCTCCAGCGTCTCCTTGTTCGTGTCGAGCCAATGCAGCCCGAGCACACCCATCGCGAGAGCCTTGGTGTCGAGCGCCTTGTACCCGAACGGATTCTCGAGACCGGCCGCGTGATACGCGTAGCAGACGAAGGACCAGTCGAAGGGAGCGTTGTGGCCCACGAACACGGGGTCTGTACCGTCGAGCCGGTGGGCCTGCACGAATCCGGTGAGCGCGCGCAGCACCTCGGTCAGGTCCTGACCCTCGCTCGCCAGCGCCTCGAGGTCGAGCCCGTTCACCGCCATCGCCCCGGGATCCACCCGGGGGGCCGTGGGCCGGATCTCGGCGTAGAAGCTATCTCGCAGCTCGAGCCCGGCAGCTCCCTCCACTACGGGCACCGCCCCGATGGAGAGCATGTCGTACAGCGCAGGCACCGGTCCCGAGCACTCGATGTCGATGCAGAACCAGGTCGCCCGCGCCATGCTCGCCTCCTCGGGAGCGGCCATGGGTAGCACGGGCCGGA
>CAYMSU010000002.1:0-49766 GCA_964393165.1 uncultured Enterobacteriaceae bacterium | reverse complement strand
CGGCATCCCCCGGTGGATCGAACGGGGTCGTCATGGCGCGGACACCTCCCCCGTCGCTATCGGCTCGCCCGGGCCGACCGTGAAGGGCCCGAGCACATCGCCGAGGACGCGTGCGTGGGCCAGGATGTCCCCATCGAAGATCGCCTCGGCGTAGCCCAGGGAGGTCGCAGTCATCGGTCCCGGCAGGGGCGCGTTGCCGATCCACTCCTGCTGCGTATCGTAGGGCGCCGCGGCCCACGCCTCGGCCACCCGCGGCCAGAACGCCCCCATCGAGGTGAGTGCGATCTTCTCCTCGCGACTGCCCCGCTCGAAGCGCTCGCGGAGCATCCGGTACACCGTGACCCGATCCGCCACACTGACCCGAAGAGGCCCGCCCTGCTGTGCCTCTCGGCACAGAGACGCGTAGCGGATCCATCCCTCGATGTCGGCCTCGGACAGCGCAAGATCCTCGTCCTCATCGGACGACCAGACCTGGAGCGTGCGCTTCTGGGCACCGAACAACGCCTCGTGCGACGAGCGGATCGGCCCCTGGCCCTCGTGCGCGAGGTGTACGGCCTTCGCCCGCGCCTCGGCCCCGACGAGACCGCTCATGCGAGCGAGCGACCGGCGCTTGCCGTCCACCTCCCCGAGCCACGCCTCGGTGGCCTCGGGGTCGTCCTCGAACCGGTCCTTGAGCGCTCGGAGCGCGATGCGGCGGTCTCCCCGGGACATCGGGCGACCCGCCAGCAACCCGACGTAGTCGATCGCCGCCCGCGCCTCTCCGCAGGTGAGCGAACGCCCTGCGGTGGTGCTGAGCACCTGGTCGGGGCGGTCGCAGGAGACGCTCGAGGAGCACCCGAGCGACCCCCCGAGGAGCGGCGCGATCAGAAGCGCCAGCACGGTCACACCCCCGCGCCGAGCACCCAGTAGGGCGACCCCTGGAGCTGCAGCTTGAGCTGCTGCACGTCGTTGGGGTGCAGCTCGAACGTCTGCGGCTGACCGGTTTGAGGGTTGCGCTGGGTGGCGAACCACCGGTCCCCGACCTTGGTCTTGTGCAGCGCGAGTCCTCGCGGATCGTCGTAGACGAGCTGGAGGTCGGACGCCGACAGCTGGCCCGGGGGCGTCTCCTCCTCTTCCGCGGCGTCGGGCTCCTCCGGCTCGGGAGGCGCCGGCGGGGGCGGCCGGATCGCCTCGATGACCTCGTCGATCTCCCAGCGAAGCTCGAGGTCGTCCATCTTGCGCTTCGCGTCTTCCAGGTGCTCGATGACCGGCCCGGGGACGTCGAACGCGCCGGCGACCGCCTTGAGCTCCTCCTTGATCGGGTCCCGCTCCTTCCACGAAGCCTGCGACAGACGCTCGACCAGGGCGTCCAGAGCGTCGTAAGCGGCCATCTCGGTACCTCCTGCAGGCGCAGACCGTATCCTGCGCCCCACTTCTCGTCATACGCTGCGCCACGGCCGACCCCGGCTTGGCGCCGTCGGTCTGCACGTCCTCGGGAGTGCCGAAGTGAACCTCCTCGACCACCTCGACCCGGAACAGCGCCTGACCTTCGAGCAAGTCGCGCGGCGGATCTCGTACGCCTCGGGGGAGTACCTGGTCCGCCGGGGCGACGCAGGAAGCGACCTCTTCGTGATCGAGGAGGGAACCTTCGAGGCGATCGACCGGCGGCGAGGGCCCGATGTGGTCTTCTCCACGCTGGGACCCGGCGCGATGGTCGGCGAGGTCGCGTTCCTCGACGGCGCGCCGCGGTCCGCCGACGTTCGGGCGGCGAGCGACGGGGTGGTGCTGCGGTGGGACCGCGACGACCTTCAGGCACTGCTCGACGCGGCTCCCGCCATCGCGGCGCGCTTTCACGAGTACGTCGCTCGCTTGCTCGTCGAGCGCGTCCGGAACCTCACCGAGAGCACCGTGGGGGCGCTCTCGGGAGCCGGCGACGGCCTCGGAGAGGCCGACGTCGCCGCGGTCGACCAGGTCGCGGCGCGCCTCAAGCGCTCGCTTGCGGCCCTCGAGACGGCGCTCCGGGAGTCCCCCGACGATGTGGAGACCAACCAGGCCGTTCACGAGATGCTCGACCACCTTCAGCACAGCGTGTCGTCGCTGTTCGCCGCACTCTCCGAGCCCGCCGTGGCCCACCAGGCGGCCCAGATCCTGCAGCGGGAGCTCCACCCCTACCTCGTCCGCGCCGCCGTGGCGGAGCTCGCCCTCCGGCGCACCCCGGGGGTCGTGGGAACCGCCGAGCTCTTGGACTACCTGGTCGACGCAGAGCCGACCGGCGAGGGCTATCTGGGCCGGCTGATCGACGCGTGGCTGCTCGAGCGACCGACGGTCCGCGCCCTCCGCCAGCTTCGGGACGTCGTGGCGAGCACCGTGCGCGCCACCGTCCCCGCCACGGGGCGGTGCCGGCTGTTGTTCGTGAACGCGGCGAGCCGCCAGATCATCGGACAGGCTCTCGCGAACCTGGCTCCCGGCGGGGCGCACACCGAGGCCACGGTCCTCGGCCAGAGCAAGGAGACCCTGTCGCGCGTCACGTGGCCCGATCCCCCGGAGGGCTATGCGCTCCACAAGGAGCAGGAGAACCTGGTGGCCTTCGCCACGGGGCGCGCCGTGCCCGTGCTTCCGCAGCAGGATGTCGTCGTGGTGCACAGCATGGTCGAGTACCTCCCCGAGCCCTTGGCGGTGTCGCTGCTGCGGACCTGTCACCGCCTGCTGAAGCCCACCGGTGCAGTGGTGCTGGTCACGATCGGGGCCGCCGACGACCAGGTGTTGCTCGACCGGCTCCTGGGCTGGCCGATGATTCGTCGATCCCCCCAAGCGATCGACGAAATGCTGACAGCGGCGGGGTACGGCGCCACTGAGGTCGTCCAGACCGAGGCGCCGGCCCAGGTGCGGGTCGTGGGGGCGCAAGGGCCGGTTGCTTCGTACGGCACCAGCGAGTAGGCTCGCTCGCCGACGGAAAGAGGAGTCCGACGATGATCGATTCGACGAGCCTCGCGCGCTGGAGCCTGGTGGCGCTGCTGGTTGCCTGTTCCGGGGGGGAGTCCTCCACGCGCACCGTCGCGCCGGAGGAGGCCGTGCAGGAGGAAGAGCCGCCGCCCCCCCCGCCGGCCGAGGCCGAGGGCTCGAGCCTGGTGCCATCTCCGACCGAGATGCAAGAGACCCTGAGCAAGGCGGGCATCGACCAGTCGCTGTCCGAGCTGGTCACCGACCGCACGCTGAAGACCGAGGGCTCCGACAAGCGCCAAGTGGCGCTGCGCACCGGGGTGGTCCTCGCCGACATGCTGCTCACGGTGAAGAAGTCGACCAACGAGGTGCTGATCGGCCAGCTCGACCGCATCAAGACGGGCATGAAGCAGCTCGACAGCGGCGGCGACATCGCCGCCACGATCGACGACATCAAGACCCGCGTGAAGAGTGAGGCGGTCACGCGCGACGAGCTGCTGGTCGAGCTCGACGAGCTGTCCGGGGTCGTCATCCCGGAGCTCGAGTTCAACGGGGTCGAGTGGGTCGTGCCCCTGATCTCGGCGGGCTCCTGGCTCGAGGGGTCGCATCTCGTGGCCCGCGCCCTGCAGAAGGCCGAGGATCACCAGGAGGCAGCCACGAAGCTGCTCAAGGTCCCGCAGGTCGTCGAGTACTTCCAGAAGTACGTCGAGACCGAGGCCGAGGCGTCGGCCGCGGTCGAGCTGCAGCTCAAGTCCACGCTGGGCACCCTGCACGGGCTCGCCACCAAGCCCGAGCCGCTGGCGAGCGAGGACCTGAAGACGGTCGAGCGGGTCACCAACGATCTGTTGAGCGCGCTGTGATCTGGGCCCTCCTCGGTGCCACGGCGCTCGGCGGCATGGACGACGCCGACGCCTGCCTTCGACCGAAGCTCCTCCAGAGCTACCAGGACGACTGGGGCGTTCGCGCGATCCTGGCCGCCGAGGTCGCAGAGAAGGCGCAGTACGCTGTCCGCGTGCTGATGTACGGGGGCACCGAGTACCGGTTCGATGCCTGCGCCGACAAGGTTGCCGCAGACCTCGACGTGTACGTGTACGAGGAAGGCGGCAAGGAGCCCCTGGCGCGTGACAGCACCCGTCGCCGTGACCCGAGTGTCACGTTCAAGCCCGACACGACCGGCGTGTACATCGTGAGCCTGTACCACCGCACGGCCGCGAAGCCCGACCAGACCGCGGCCGCCAAGCTCGCGATCTTCTACCGCTGAGCTGACGAGGCCCCCATGTTCGCCTCTCAGCTAGAGGATGCGTTCCGTCGGCAGATCGGAGCGCCCTACGGGGCCGACCCGATCCGCGACGAGTCTGTTCGGTTCGCCGTCCACTTCGCCCGACTGCTCGGAAGGGTCCTCACCGAGGAGGATCTCAACGACCGCGCTCGCGTGGCGATGGCCTCTGCGCTGAGCACACGCACGAAGCTCGAGCCCGCAGAGATCGACGTCCTCATCGACCTCGCGCTCGCGCCGCAGAACCGCGTGGCGATCGGCGAAGCCGATCTTCGCGCGTTCGGCGTGCGCTTCGGGGCCGCCCAGGAGGAAGCCCTGCGCCAGCAGCTGACCACCGAGGTGGAGCTACCGAGCTTCGCCGAGCTGTACGGCGAGAACGAGTCCCTGCTCCTCCTCGACAGCCTGTTTCGCGTGTGCGCGGTCGACGGGCGGATCGACCGCCGAGAGAGCGCCCGCCTCGTGCGGGCTGCCGCCGAGCTGGGCATCGACGGCATGCTCACCGGCATGCTGTTCCGGAAGTACGACCCCCGGTACTCCGCCGCCGAGATCACGCTGGACCGCGACAAGTACGTGATTGGTCGTGACCTGCACCACGACCTCCCGCTGCAGGATCCGCAGGTCGCCAGCACCCACGCGCAGCTCTTCAGGACCCAGGAGGGATGGCGCGTCTTCGACCTCGGGAGCGGCCGTCCCACGCTGATCGACGGTCACCCCGTGTCGAGCGCCCCGCTCGAGCCCGGGGCCGAGCTGCGCATCGGCTCCTTCACGCTCACTCTCGGCCCAGACGGGCACACGCTGCGGATGGTCAGCGGACGGCAGTTCTCGTCGCTATCCGTGCAGAACCTCACGCGGCGCCTGCCGAGCGGGAAGGTCCTGCTCGACAAGGTCGGCTTCACGGTGTTCACGGGCGAGGTGGTGGCCGTGGTCGGACCGTCGGGGTCCGGTAAGACCACCCTGCTGCACGCGATGGCGGGCATCGCGCCCGCGAACGAGGGCGCCGTCATCTTCGACCGGGTGCCCCTGCAGGACATCCTCGCCGAGGACCCGGCGGTCGTCGGCGTCGTGCCCCAGGACGACGTGGTCCACGCCGCGCTGACGGTCGAGGAGTCGCTGGCCTACGCAGCCCGGCTGCGCCTCCCCAACGCCGACGAGGCCACCGTCCGCTCCGAGGTGGAGCGTGTCCTCGCGGAGCTCGACCTCGTCGAGTGCCGCTCCCGGCAGATCGGGAGCACCGAGCGCCGCGTGATCAGCGGAGGCCAGCGCAAGCGCGTGAACGTGGGCCAGGAGCTGGTCACCCAGAGCAACCGCGTGCTCTTCCTGGACGAGCCCACCAGCGGGCTCGATCCTCAGACCGCCCAGGACATCGTGCGGCTGGCCCGCCAGCTGGCCGACGACGGGCGCATCGCGTTCCTCGTCACGCACGACATGAGCCCGTCGATCCTTTCGATGGTGGACCACCTCCTCGTCCTCGCCAAGGGCGGGCGTGTGGCCTGGTTCGGCCCCCCTGCGGAAGCCACCCGGTTCTTCGGCGTGGAGCAGCCCGACGAGATCTTCGGCCGCCTCGAGGCCGAGCACCCGCAGGCTTGGGCCAAGCGCTACGAGGACAGCGCCGCGTCTCGCAAGTACATCTCCATCCGGGAGCACCTGCTGGGCCTGGATGCGCTGCAGGTCGAGGGGATGTCACTCCCGAGCCGGCGGCGAGGCGTGAAGCCGCGCAGTCGCCTCCGCCAGGTCGCCACCCTCACCGGGCGGTACCTCCGTACGAAGCGTCGCGACCTCGGCGGAATGGCCGTCCTGCTCGCACAGGCGCCCGTCCTCGCCCTGCTGATGTGGTGGGTGATCCCCGCCCCCGACCCCGCGACCATGTTCATGATCGCGCTGTCCTCCTTGTGGTTCGGCGCCTCGGCGAGCGTGCGGGAGCTGATCGCCGACCGCGCGATCTGGAAGCGCGAGGCTCGGATCGGCGTGTCGTCCGTGGCCTACGTGTCCTCGAAGGTGGCGGTGCTCGGGGCGATCGTCGCGCTGCAGTGCACCGCGCTCACCACGATCTGCTACTTCACGCTGCCCCTGTATGAACCGTACGGCTACGACCCGGTCCTCCTCGCCGGCGTGGCGTCGCTGACCGGCTGGGTCGGGATGGGCATCGGTCTGTGGATCGGCGCCCACGCCGAGAGCTCGGAGGCGGCGGTGGGCACGCTCCCGCTGGTGCTGATCCCTCAGATCATGTTCGGAGGGCTGGTCGTCCGGGTGTGGGAGATGACCGACAAGCTGAACTGGAAGTGGGGCTTGTCCGACCCCGAGAACTTCACCTGGCTCATCGTCACCCGGTACTCGTTCGAGGCCCTCATCAAGACGGGGCCAGAGCCGCACCTGTCGCTCCCGACGACGAGCGAGCACCTCGAGCGCACGCCCAAGCCGCTGTCCGCGTCGCTGCAGAACCTGGGCTTCACCGACGGGCAGAACCCGGACGACATCGGGCTGTCGCTCGAGTTCCTCGTCGGAGCGATGGCCCTGTTCCTGTTCGTGCTGCTGCTCCACACGTTCTACCGAACCTGGCGGCTCGGCCTGGGGCGGTGACCGATCGCTCGGGTTCTGGTGGAACGGGAGCACCTCTGGTCCGAAGAGTCCCGACGGAGGGCTGATGGCGCGCTCGCGTAGCTGGACCGAGGACGACGAGGAACACGCCGCGACCGTGTTGATGAGCAGCTCCATGTGGGCACAGCTGGGGGAGGACGAGCTGACCCCACAGGTCGCCCCCGAGCGGGAGACCGAGCCTCTGGCGGTGCTGCAGGCGGAGTTCGCGGAGAGCCCGCTGCCCTCACCTGGTTCAGTGGAGGGCTCGCTGTACGGGCCGCCCCCGGGGCCCGCCCCCGAGCCGCATCCCACGCCGCCGCCGCCCCTCGCGGCGCCTCGACCGTGGTGGCCGCTGGTGTTCCTCGGATTCTCCGCGCTGGCCATGACCGCATCGCTGATCGCGGTGTGGTGGTCCATGTAGCCGCGTGGCCCCTCGACCAGACGCGCGATAGGCCTGCCGCGAGGGAGGCTGCGCGATGGGTGACGTGCTGGTTCGGGGGGCGACCCTGGGCGGCGGCAAGATCGAGAAGCTCGCCGTGGACTTCCACGGGCTTCCGTCGAGGACCATCGACCGGACCACGGCCCTGGCCTGGCTCAAGGACGGGCACTCCTTGGTGCCGGTCAAGAACGGATCCCGCCTGCCGGCGCTGCAGCTGGTCGAGGTCGACGACGAGCGGTGGGCCATCCGGACCGACAACCAGGCGGTCGACGAGGACGCCGTCCCCGACCTGCCGGGAGCCTAGCGCATGCGCTTCCGCCTTCCCGCAGCGTGGCTCGTCGTCGTCGCCCTCGCCGGGGCGTGCACGAAGGCTCCGACCCTCCTGTCGCCCGTGGACTGGGCGGCCACGCCGCGCCTGCCCTCCCCCTCGGCAGGAACCTACGCGATGGTCGACATGACACCGCCCGACCCCGGGGTTCGGCAGGTCATGGGTGGCCGGGACTGGGACGCGTCGCTCGGGGGGGCCGCCGCCGGCATCGCGCTCGACCTGGTGCATCGCCGAGGGGAGCTGACGCCGCCCGAGATCCGCGAGGCGGCATGGCGTGCCGGGTGGCCGTACCCCGTCAGGAGCGTGCACACCACGGGCACGACCATCGGCGATGCCGCGCCGGCCAAGGTCAAGCAGCAGCTCGCCGCGGTTCCGTCGGAGGCCCACATCGGGCTCGTGCGCGCCCGCGGGTCGGAGCAGGACCTGTGGGTCATGCTCACCTCCGTCCCCCGCGTCGACGTCGGCGTCTATCCGCGGCAAATCGCCCGTGGCTCCCGCATCACCCTTCCCCAGCTCGAGGGAACGCGGTTCGCGGTCGCGGATCCCCAGGGCCAGCTCTACAAGGGTCATCTCGACGTCGGGTGGTCAACCGAGGCGCTGGCCGAGGGCGAGTGGCTGATCGAGCTCTACGACCGGGAGGGGGTGATCGCGCGCTTCCCGATGTACGTCGGGATGGTCCCCCCGCAGGCATCGCTGCTGTCCGCAGGTACCGTTCCGGAGACCGAGCAGGACGCACGCGCGAAGGTCGTCACCGTTCTCGCCGACGTCCGGGACGCCTACGGCCTTCGCGAGCCCCAGCTCGATACCTTGCTGCAGAACGCGGTCACCTGGGCACAGCTGAACCCGCGCGTGCCCGTCTCCGACGTGGCCGCCCGGGTGGGCGTCGACCCTACCGACCTGTGGCGCTTCGACTGCACGCAGGCCACCGTCGAGGACTGCCTCGACCCGCTGGTGTGGGACCCTCGCGCGCGACCTCAGCTCCTCGCGTCCTCCCTGCTCCTCGGGGTGGCCGCGGACTTCGCACCCAACGGGGTCCACGTCACGGTGCTCCTGGCTCGCGAGACCTGATGGCGTGGCGCCGCGTCGCCCTGGGACTCGGGAGCTCCCTCGGAGCGCGGGCGCAGACCCTCGAGCTGGCGGTGCGCAGACTCCAGGTGCAGCCCGGCATCGACGTCCGTCGGGTCTCCCACTGGGTCCGAACGCCGCCGATGACCGGAGGCCACGCCCGAAACTGGTTCCTCAACGGGGTCGCGGTTCTCCAGACCGCCTGGGATGCGCACGACCTGCTGGATCTCTGCGTGTCCCTCGAGCGGCAAGCCGGCCGGCGGCGCCGGCTGTTCTGGGGAGACCGCCCCCTCGATCTCGACGTTCTCCTCGTGGAGAGCGAGGTCGTGCAGACCGCCCGGCTGGCCGTGCCTCATCCAGGCATCGCGGAGCGCCGGTTCGTGCTCGAGCCGCTGCTCGAGGTCTGGCCCGACGCCGTGGATCCGGAGACGGGCCGGCCTTTTGCGGAGGCCGTGCGAGCCCCTGGCCCATTGCCCGCGCGGTACGGGATGCTTGCCCTCTCGCGTCCGCTTCGGTACCTCTAGGCGCTACTGCCTGGAGCCGACCGTGAAGCTGTTCATCGACACCGCCAACCTCGACGAGATCCGGGAGGTCCACAGCTGGGGGGTCCTCGCCGGCGTGACCACCAACCCCTCTCTCATCGCCAAGGAAGGGCGCGACTTCATCGAGGTCGTTCACGAGGTCTGTGAGCTCGTGCAGGGCCCGGTCAGCGCCGAGGTCACGGCCCAGGACGTGGAAGGCATGGTCAAGGAGGGGCGCCTGCTCGCGAAGGTGCACGAGCACGTGGTCGTCAAGGTGCCGCTGATCGAGGCGGGCCTGGCGGCCTGTCGGCAGCTGTCCGACGAGGGCATCAAGGTCAACGTCACCCTGTGCTTCCAGGCATCGCAGGCGCTACTCGCCGGGCTGGCAGGGGCCACGTACATCTCCCCCTTCATCGGCCGCATCGACGACATCAGCTGGGACGGGGGCGAGCTGATCCAGCAGATCGTGGACATCTACGCGCAGAATCCTGCCATCTCCACCCAGGTCCTCGCCGCGAGCCTCCGGCACCCACAGCACCTCGTCCAGGCGGCGCTCGCCGGTGCCGACGTGGCCACCTGTCCCTACAAGGTGCTCAAGCAGGCGGTGCGGCACCCCCTCACGGACCTGGGCAACGAGCGATTCCTCCAGGACTGGGAGAGCGTGCCCGAGCGCGACGTGAGCGTGCTCGTCGAGCGCTGGCTCCAGAGCCGGTAGGGCCCACATCGCTCGAGTCCGGGATTGCCAGGTGACCGCGGCTGGATAAGCGGCTGGGTCCGCATTCACAGTTCTTCCAAGCCGAGGATCCGCATGGCGTCGCAGCCGGCCCGCGGGGACAAGCGCACGCTCATCATCGATGCCGCGGTGCAGGTGTTCGCCGAGAAGGGCTTCATGCTGGCCCCCGTGAGCGACATCGCTCGGCGCGCGGGCGTCGCCGACGGCACGATCTATCGGTACTTCAAGAACAAGGAAGACCTGCTGCTCTCCATCTTCGAGGAGAAGATGGACGAGCTGCTCGTGGGTCTTGGTGATGCACTGGCCACGATCCTCGACCCCGTCGAGAAGGTTCGGTGCTTCGCGCGCTTCCACTTCCAGCAGGTCCGAGACCATCGCGACGCCGCCGAAGTCCTGCAGGTGGAGTTACGCCTGTCGACCAAGTTCCTGAAGGAGTACCGTCCCATCAAGCTCTGGGCCTACCTCGGGGTGTTCGGTCAGATCGTCCGCGAGGGTCAGGCGCAGGGCGTCTTCCGGCCCGACATCGACCCGTTCATCGGGATGTGGGCTTTCTTTGGCGCGATGGACGAGCTGGCCATGCAGTGGGTGCTGTCGCGCGACAAAGACCGGTTCCACCTCGAACAGGCCGCGCATCAGGTCTCCGAGATCTTCATCCGCGGCATGCTCGCTTCCCCTGCTTGATCCATTCCGGAGGTCACGTGAAAATCGGCATTTGCGCCAAGGTCACGGCGGACACTGACGCCCGCCTGAGCCCCAGCGCAGACGGCTCCAGCTTCGAGTTCACGGGCAAGACTGTCGTAGGCCCCTACGACATGTTCGCCGTGGAGGAAGCCGTCCTCAACAAGGAGAAGCACGGTGGGGAGATCGCCGTGTTCACGGTCGGCAAGTCCGACGATGTGCTCTCGCAGCTGCGCGGCTCGGTCCTCGCGCTCGGCGCCGACAAGGCGGTCGTGATCGAGGACGACGCACTCGGCGCGACGGACAGCCTCGGGGTGGCTCGAGCCCTGGCCAAGGCTATCGAGAAGGAAGGCTGCAACCTCGTGTTCTGCGGCAAGCAGGCCATCGACGACGATAACGTGCAGGTCCCCGCGATGCTCGCCGAGGTGCTCGGGTGGGCGCAGGTGAGCCGCGTGGTCGAGTTCAGCGTCGAGGGCGACACGTTCCGGGCTACTCGGGGGATGGACGGCGGCGTGCGCCAGGTCGTAGAGGGGTCCCTGCCCGTCGTGATCACTGCCGAGCGGGGGCTGAACACTCCGCGCTACGCCAAGCTGCCTGCGATCATGAAGGCAAAGAAGAAGCCGGTCGAGACGGTCGATCTGGCGGCGCTGGGGCTGTCTGCAGGAGATGTCGCCTCGCGCGTGGAGACGTCTCAGTATGGAGCCCCACCGGAGCGGCCGAAGGGCCGCATCCTCGAAGGCGACACCGATACGGTCGTCGCCGAGCTGGTGAAGGTCCTCCGCGAAGAAGCCAAGGTCATCTGAGGAGCGGTCATGAGCGGTATTCTCGTCCTCGCAGAGCATGAGGCCGGCACATTCAAGAAGTCGGCCACGGAGCTCCTCGGCAAGGCCGCCGAGCTTGCCTCGGCCCTGGGCACGGAGGTCGTCGCTGGCGTCGTCGGCGATGCCCCGGCGGCGTCCCTGGGGGCCACTGGCGCCAAGAAGGTCTACCAGGTCACGGGTGACTTCGGCGACTACGATCCCGCCGCGCTCACCGATGCATGGCAGGCCATCGTCGCGGCGGCTTCGCCCGACGTCATCCTCGCGTCCGCCGGGTACATCGGCAAGGACGCGCTGCCTCGGCTGGTCGCGCGCCTGGGTACGGGCATGGGCTCCGAGGTCACCGAGCTGCGCGCCGAAGGCGGCGCGGTGGTCGGGCGGCGCCCGATGTACGCGGGCAAGATGTACGCCGACGTCAAGGTCGCGGGGAGCCCCGCGGTGTTCTCCGTTCGGCCCAACAGCTTCTCCCAGCCGGAAGCCTCCGGCGGAGATGCCGAGGTGGTGATGGTCGAGGCCTCCACCACGGCAAAGACGCGCGTGGTCGAGACGAAGGCGCCGGATACCTCCGTGGCCGATCTGACCGAGGCCGAGCGAATCGTCAGCGGGGGGCGGTCGCTCAAGTCCGCCGAGAGCTTCGACTCCGTGATCCGGCCGCTCGCAATCTCGATCGGCGCCACCGCCGGCGCCTCGCGGGCCGCGGTCGACGCAGGCTACGCCGCCCACTCCGAGCAGGTGGGACAGACCGGCAAGACCGTGAACCCCACGCTGTACATCGCCTGTGGGATCTCCGGCGCCATCCAGCACCTCGCGGGAATGCGCACCTCCAAGGTGATCGTCGCGATCAACAAGGACCCCGAGGCGCCGATCTTCGAGCACGCCACCTACGGCATCGTCGACGACCTCTTCGAGGTCTGCCCGCGGCTCACCAAGGCGTTCGACGCGCTGGGGTAGGCTCGGGGCTCACCCCTCCCGTCGCGAGCCGCCCATGGCCATGCTCGTTCTCCACACGACCGGCGAAGCCCCCCAGGTCTTTCGCCTCCGCCCTGGCGTCACGTCCATCGGGCGTGCCACCGGGCGCGACGTACGCATCGCCGACGGCCGGATCTCGAGGCTCCACGCCGAGGTCCACTGGCGCCCGGGTCAGCCTGCGCGCATCGTCGACATGGGGAGCCGCAACCGCACCTTCGTGGCCGAAGAGGCGCTAGCCCCCAACCAGCTGACCCCGCTCACCGACGGGGACGAGGTCCGCGTCTCGGAGTTCCGGCTCACCTACCACGACACCCCCCAGGACAGCGGTGAGCCCACACTCACCGCGGACTCCGAGCGGCCCGCTGTCGACGAGACCATGCTCGTGTCGGCGGCCCGGGGATTTCGGACGTCGGCGGGCGGAGACCGGTCCACCCACCGCGTCGAGCTCCTTCGCGTGCTGTCCGAGCTGCTCGCGCGCTCGGACTCGACCGAGGAGCTTCGTCACCTCGCGCTGCAGCACCTGGCGACAGTGGTCCCGATCCACCACGGGGTGATCCTCGAGCACGAGCCGGGTGCCGGCCTGCGCGTCACGGCCACGCACGGGCCCGAGGTGGCCTACAGCCAGCACGTCGTGGACTACGTGCTGGAGCGGGGCCACGCGGCGTTGTTCGACGACGCGCAGGCGGATGTCCGGCTCGAGCTGGCCGCCTCGGTCGCCGAGCACAACGTGCGGTGCGCCATGGCCGCTCCACTCGTCGCCGACGATGCAGTGCTCGGGGTCATCTACGTCGACAACACGGAGAGTGCGCGCACGTTCGGCCAGCCGGATCTCGATCTACTCGCTGTGGTCGCGTACCAGACCGCCTTTTCGCTCCGCAATGCGAAGCTCCGAAGGCTCCGGACAACCTACGAGCGCTACTTCCCGCCCAGCACGATCCGCAGGATGATCGACTCGGGCGGGGACCCTCTCGAGCCGACAGAGATCGTCGTCACCATGCTCTTCGCCGACATCTCCGGGTTCACGACGATGTGCGAGTCGATGGACCCATCGGACGTCGTCGACCTGCTGAACCGATACTTCCCGCGCATGTCGAGCATCGTCTTCGACACCGACGGCATGCTTGAGAAGTACATTGGCGACGCGCTGCTCGCCGCGTGGGGAGCGCCCTTTCCGCACACCGACGACGCGGATCGGGCCCTGGAGGCGGCCGTCGCCATGCAGAACCACGCGCAGTCGGTCGGGCTCGACTTGCACATCGGCATCCACACCGGCCGGGTGGCCTTCGCGAACATCGGCTCCCGAGAGTACCTCCAGTACGCACTCGTGGGCGACACCACGAACCTCGCCGCTCGCATCTGCAGCGCCGCTCCTGCGCGCGAGATCTTCCTCTCGGACGCCACGCGCGCCGCACTGGTCAAGGATTGGGATCTCGAGCCCATGGGCGCTCGGCCCGTCAAGGGGCGCTCCGAGCCGGTCGGGTTGAATCGCCTCGCCTGGCAAGCGCACGCCTTGGGCGAGAGCCGTCCGTACCGCTGAGATGCTAGAGTGGCTGGGTCGTTCGGAGGCCGACATCGCCAGCCAGAACCGGCGCCTCCCCCCCTGGGGCCGGCTCGAACGGATCGCTGTGCACCTCGCTGAGCAGGGCCGGCATCGGGACCTCATCGTGTTCGTGGAGGCGTGGACCAAGCGCGGTGCCCCGACACTACCCGCTCGCCTCGCAGTGAGCGAGGCCTACCTGTCGCTGCGGATCCTCGACCGCGCCTGGACCCGGCTGAAGGATCTCGTGGATCAGGGCCGCGGGCCGATCGAGGCGGTTCGCCTCGCTTCGGAGCTCTACCTTCTTCGCGGCTGGGTCACGCAAGCCGTCCATCTGGCCGAGGTCGGCCTGTCCAGGATGCCTGGTGACCCATGGATGCTCCGGGTCCTCGAGGAGGCCCAGCATGTGCGAGCGCCCGAGGACCGCGAGGAGCCGTCCACGCCGTCCGAGATGGTGCAGCGCGCCGAAGAGTACATCGCGCGGGGGGCCTTCCTGCGCGGGCAGGGCCTGCTCGAGCGCGCGCGGCGGCGAGGTCTGGCCGAGGAAGATCAGGGTCGTGTCGCGGACCTCATCTGGGCCATCCGCGGCGACTACAGCACCGACAAGTCCCTGGAGGAGCTGTGCGACGCGCTGTCCCCAGCGCACGAGGTCGGTCGAGACGGGGAGCACACGGAGTTCGCGCCCCCGGAGGGGACCGAGCGGCGGGACCGCAAGGAGTTCCAGAAGCTGTTCCGGGACCTCGGACCAGCCTCGCAACCACCCGTGCCCGGCGAGCGGACGTCAGTCTCGGTCATGGCTGGCGACTCTGATCTGCGAGGACCGCTGCCGCCCGAGGACCTGGTGCCCGAGCTCCAGCTCCGTCCCGCGGGGGACCAAACGGAGATCCTCAGGGTCGTCCGGCGCCGCTCCGAAGGGGCTGGGGGCGACAGCGAGCCGTCGCTCGCCGACGCAGAGGTCACCGGCGACTACGTACCAGGCAGTGAGTACGAAGACGACAGTCTCGTGGTGCTCACCAAGGAAGAGCGCCCTCCTGGTCGCGAGAGCGAGCCGTCGGGGGAGTCTCCTCCGCCCGTGGCCGCCGACAAGGCGTGGGAGAACGAGGCGCTTCGTCGACTGCGACGGAGTCAGGAGCAGGCGCCCGTGCGTCGCTCCCGGCCCCGTCGGAAGAGCTCGTCACGAGCCTCGCGCCCCGCTTCGTCCTCCGTCCACGTGCAGCCGGAGATGGAGCCGGTCTGGCCATGGTGGCTCGCCGCGGCTGCGGTGCTGGGAATCAGCCTGCTGATCGTCGCGGCGCTGGTGTCCCTGCTCGCCGCCGTGCGCTAGCCTGTTGCGACGTTCGGGACGTTTCAGCTACACCGTCGTCTCCCGGGCGTGCGCAGGAGAAAGCCCCATGACACGACTTCTTACGTCGGCAGTCCTGATTCTCTCGATGATCGGCTGCGGCAGCGACTCCGAGCCGGAGGTCAATGCCCCTCCCCCGGGCACGATTCCGGACCTGACCGACCCGACGGAGAAGACCACGGAAGAGCCGACCCCGTGCGAGGGAAACATGTCCCCGGACTTCTTCGCCCTGCGGGCGTTCTTTGGGTACGACGAGAAGAACGAGCGCTTCTCCAACTATGCGCTGCCCGAGGTCGGGCTCGTCCCGATCACCTACGCTGTCACCTACATCGACAGCGTGGAGCTACGGTCCTGCGACATCATCTGGCAGGTCGACACTCGCCAACCCAATGCTGCGTGGGTCGAGGAGCAGTCCGCCTGGGCGGGAATGGACCTTCCGGACGACGCGGTGGTCTTCGATGGGTGCGAGGGCTGCGACTTTCCGCCGATCTTCACCGATGGCGAGCCCCCCGAGACTGGGGTGGTCTACCACACCACCAAGTGGGACTGGGGCTTCGGCGTAGGCCCCCTCAACGAGACCGTGCAGAAACAGACCCAGGCATCGATGTCGCCGGCCGAGTGGAGCGCACTGGAGCCCTTCCTCGTCGGGGGCGCCATCTTCACGAACCTGTTCGAGGGCTCCGAGCTCAGCAAGGATGGCTACACCGACTTCGCGCGCGCCATCGGCTACGAGGTCGACGGCAACTTCCAGCTCGACCTCGACGGGGCCGGCAATACCAAGCCGATCGACAAGGACCTGGTCAATGCGCCCGGCGGCATCGCCACGGGGTACTACGAGGTGGAGTTGGTGCTCACCAACCCGGTTGCGCTGACCAATCCCGTGCGGTGATCTCACTTGGCTTCGTCGCGCGGTGCGGGGCGGGACTCGGCGCGGCGTGGGTGTCTCGGTTTGTGCCCCGACCCCGCCGCTTGGCGGCACCCCGAGCAGTCCCTAGCCTTGGCACGTGACCTGCACGATACGGTGGGGAGAGCCAGGAGAGTCGCGTCGTGATCGAAGCACCCATCTTGTGGACGCTGGCCCTGAGCGGGTGCTTGCCCTTGCCCCGCGTCGGCGACGAGGAGTTCGACGCGGGCCCCACCGAGTCGGCCCCCCCAGGCTACGACGGCGCCACGACCGTCGACACCGCATCCGCCGTGGCGGACAGTGGCAGCCCCACGCCGCTCGCGACGCCGGCCTACTGGTCGCTGTCGGGCACTGTCACCCTCACCGACACCGGCCCCGACGTGAGCCTCACGTTCCTCCAAGCCCAGTACTGGGGGAGCGCGCCAAAGCTGGAAGAGCTCTGCCTCGTCGACATTCCGGTGGTGAGCGTCTACGAACCAAGCGAAGACGCGGGTAGCGAGTTCTACGCGTGGAGCGGGTACGAGGTCGGCCCGCCACCAAAAGATGCAGAGGACAGCCCCGAGTGCCCGGCATGGACCACGGGCCCGCTCGAGATCGGGTTCGGGCAGTACGATGGCAGCCTGGACCCTGCCCTCGACGCACAAGGGAAGCTGAAGAGCAGCGTGTACGGTCTGTACCTGAGGGTGGGGGCCCAGGTCGAGCCCTTCCTGGTGGGCGTGGCCGGCACGGAGGCAATGTTCGAGAACACCGAGGTCGCCGCGCCCGAGGCCCCGGTGCCATCCGGACAATATCGTCTCGAGGGGCTCATCCTCCTCGACCTGTGACGATCGCGGGTCGGTGATAGAGTTGTCACGCTCCCCTCGGAGGGCCAGTGGGCCTGAAGCTGACGATCTCTTCAACTACGATGCAAGTTTTCACGAAGTGGTCGCAATGGGCCACGCCAGTGCTGGCTTGCCTGCTCGTCCTGCTCTGGCCTGCTCTTGCGCTCGCGGCAGGAGGAGGCGGTGAAGCAGGACACCACGAGGCACACGGACCCGGGCTCGGGGACATCCTGCCGTTCTGGTCGGTGCTGCCTTTCGGCGGACTCCTGCTCTCGATCGCCATCCTCCCGATGGTGGCCGAGCACTGGTGGCACTCCAATCGAAACCAGCTCCTGGTCGCGCTCGGCTGGGCCTCACCCGTGTTCCTCTTCCTGTCCTACACAGCCCTCACCGACGAGGGGCAGCTAGGTCACGACGCGGTGCACGGGCTCGAGCACGCGATCGCGGAGTACGTCTCGTTCATCGCCTTGTTGGGCTCGCTCTACGTGATCAGCGGAGGGATCGTCCTGCGGGGGGATCTCGAAGGTAAACCCCACGTCAACACCACCTTCCTCGCCATCGGTGCCGTGCTGGCGAACGTGATCGGCACCACCGGCGCGTCGATGCTGCTGATCCGCCCCATGCTGCGCACGAACAGCCAGCGCAAGCACGTGTGGCACATCCCGCTGTTCTTCATCTTCCTCGTGTCGAACATCGGCGGTGCGCTCACGCCGATCGGAGATCCCCCCCTGTTCCTCGGGTACCTCCGGGGCGTGCCGTTCTGGTGGACGCTCGAGCACCTGTTCACGCTCTGGGTGCCCGTCGTCCTGTTGCTGCTCGGCGCATTCTACGTGCTCGACCAGCAGCTGTACGCGCGGGAGGCCTCGGTCGAGGTCAGCGCCGACCAGGAAGCGCTCGACCCCCTGCGGCTCGACGGCAACCTCAACTTCGCGCTGCTCGCAGGGGTGATCGCCTGCGTGCTGCTCCTGTCCCCGGACCCCGAGGTCATGGACTTCCGCCACTACTACGCGCGAGAGATCGGCATGCTCGTGCTCACGGGGCTGTCGATGTGGCTCACGCCCATGGCACTGCGGCAGGCCAACGCCTTCAGCTGGGGCCCCATCTTCGAAGTCGCGGCTCTCTTCATCGGCATCTTCGTGGCGATGATCCCCGCCACCACGTTGCTCCAGACCTACGGCTCGGACCTCGGCCTGCACGAGCCCTGGCAGTACTTCTGGGCGACCGGGTCGCTGTCGGCCTTCCTCGACAACGCACCCACGTATGTGACGTTTGCCGCAGTCGCGTGCGGCACCTACGACTTCTGCACGACAGCCGAGAACCTACGCCCGCTGGCGGAGCAAGCCGAGTCCATTCCGATCCTCGTCGCGATCTCGCTCGGCTCGGTGTTCATGGGGGCGGGCTCGTACATCGGGAACGGCCCCAACTTCATGGTGCGCGCCATCGCCGAGGAGTCTGGCTACAAGATGCCCAGCTTCTTCGGCTACATCGGGTATGCACTCGTGATCCTGGGCCCCGTGTTCGTGGTGCTCACCCTGGTCGCGCTTCTGTGATTCCGGGCGACCGGCGCGTGAATCGATGAAGCTGTTCGAGCAAGGCGGGAGTCCGACGTTCGTTGGCGTGGTGCACCTCCTCCCCTTCCCTGGGAGTCCACAGCCCTCGCCCGGCCTCACGGAGGTGCTCGAGCGCGCCGAGCAAGACGCCACCCACCTGGCAGTCGGGGGCATCGACGCCATCGTGGTGGAGAACCTCGGCGACGCCCCCTTCGAGAGCCACCACGTCGATCCGTACACCGTGGCCATGATGACGCGGGCGGTCCTACGCGTGCGCCATGCCGTGCCCCGGGTTCCCGTAGGCGTGAACGTGCTGCGCAACGACGCGGTAGCCGCCCTGTCGGTCGCCGCGGCCGCCGGTGCCGCCTTCATCCGAGTGAACGTGCACGTCGGCGCCATGGTGACGGACCAGGGGCTCATTCAGGGCCGAGCTCGGGACACCCTCCTCCTGCGGCGCCGACTGGGTGCGGATGTACGGGTGGTGGCGGATGTACTCGTGAAGCACGCAGTGCCCCTGGGCGCCTGGAGCCTGGAGTCGGCCGCGCGCGACACGGTAGCGCGGGGACTCGCCGACGTAGTGGTGGTGACCGGCTCGGGCACCGGCCAGCCAACAGACCCGGCCGAGCATGCACGGGTGAAGGCCGCGGTCCCGGACACGCCGGTGTGGGTGGGAAGCGGGCTGAGCCCCTCCACGGTGGAACCCCTGCTCCCGCTTGACGGCGCAATCGTGGGCACCTGGCTTCATGAAGAGGGGGCGCTGTCCAGACCGATCGACGCGGGTCGGGTTCGACGCATGCGGGTGGCTCTGGGGCGGTGAGCTGCCTGTCCCCCACCGCTCATGCCGCGAAGAGCGACAGCTGTGCGCCGCAGTCGGCGGCCTGGCGAGACCGACGAGATGGGGCCGTGGCGACAGAAGAGCCCTCCCCAGCGCTCTGACCTGTCGCCACGGCCCGCAGCTCGATCACAGGCGACGCTCCCCTCCCCCCGGAGTCGACGCCACTCGGGACCGAGCCCTCGAACCGATAGGTCGCCACCACCGCGCCGGCCGCCCGCCAACGCCCTGGGTGGCAACGCTCCCCTGCCTCGCCGAGGAACCTGGTTCCTTCCACTCTGCCGAGCCGCGGCCGAACCTCCCGCCCTCGCCGGGAGACGAGTACGACCGAGTCGCCCATGCGTGGCTCGCCGCGGCAGACCAGCACCTGACCTGCGACCCACCGATGCCCACCGAACCACCCGGACCGAACCACCAGGAATCGCGACTCCCCCTCCGTGGACGAGGACATCGCCGAGCCAGGTACCGGACGAAGCGCCTCGAGCAGCGGTGCACGCATGACGGCCTCCAGACACCTTCCAGGTATACTGAACATACACATCGTTCAAGAGCCATAATATGTCCTCTTCGCTCCTCGACGTCGACGACAAGGCGTCGCATTGGACAGATCAGGTGTAGCCCTGCCGACTCCTCGCTAAGACACATGCGCACCGCCGGGAGACGCTCACCGATGGGACTCGACGTTCGACTGCTTGCCGTGGTTCTCACGGGCGCGCTCACGATGGCGTGGGCCAACACCGAGGAGGCCGAGGGAAGCGAGGAAGCACCCCCGACGTCACCACGTGACTCGGGGGCCAGCCAGGTCCCCCAGGGCCGCTTTCGGTGTCGTGCGTTCCCGGTCGACGTCGACGCAGTGCTCGACACACGAGATCGAGCGTCCGAGCTCGGCCGGTGGTCCATGGAGATGGAGGCGCGCGGGTGGAGAGTCTCCGGTGTGGACTTCGAGGTGGCCCAGAAGCCCACGGGCTATGCGCAGGCCTACGCGCAGGTGTGCGTCACCCCGTTGCTCCTGCCGGAGCACTGAGCCCATCCCTGCGCTAGGTCAGCTACGAGGCTGACAGAGCTCCGTCAGCGTCGCGGCCAGGGGCCCGGGAGGACGCTCCTCGACGAGCGCGCGCCCCACACCGAAGCCCTGCCCGAGCTCGTCGGGGGCGTCGATCAAGGCCCGAACCTCGCTCAGCACGCCTGCGGCGAAGTCCGGGGCCAGGCCCTCGGCGGCCGTGGCCAGCCGTAGCGCCTCGATCGGTTCCTCGTCGGCGGCCGCCCGCGCGGCCGCTTCCGCAAGCGCCGCCGCGTGGAGCTCGATACGCCCGAGCGGGTTCCCAGCCGGCGACGCAGGCTGGGCGGACCCGCCACAGACGGTCCCGGAGCGACGGTGCTCTCCGATCGCCGCCCATAGCCCTCCGGTGCGGTCCAGCCGGATCTCCACGGAGACTCCTGCCCGGCGGCCCAGCTCGTCGAGCACTGCCACCGTGGCCCAGGGCGTGCCCCCGCGGTCGAAGACCACCCGCACGGGGTCGGGTTCGCCATCTGGAGAGCCCAGCCCCAGAGAGGCCAGCCGTCCCGCCGGGTCGGGGGCCGCCGCGACCCACCGGGTGGCGGCGCCGAGCCACCACGCCAAGCCGGCCGCACGGCCCTTGTCGTAGCCGATCAGCCGCCCAAGCGGCTCCAGCGCAGGATCGACGTCGGGTTCGTTCCGGGGTTCTCCATACTCGCGGTCGATCTCGACTCGCAGGAGATCCGCCCAGAGATCGAGGCACGGCGCTTCACACGTCGGATGGCGCTGGATGGTCCACGCCCAGTCGGCGGGATAGTCGCGCACGCCCAGTCCACGCCTCCGGCGATGTCGAGCGTCCTCCGCCAGGTCGGAGGACACGCCGAGTGCCCGAGCGACCGCCACCGCAGCTTCCCGGCGCGCCGCAGGCTCGTCGAGCACCCGAACGGCCTCGAGCGGCTCCAGCGCGTGCTCGAGCGCGTACCCCGACACGGACACCGCCCACAGCTCGCCGAGGGCCATCCAGTGAGGGCCCAGGTGAACGCCCCACTCCGCGTCCTGCGCGACAGCCGCGGCGAGCCCCGGCTCCGCGAGCGGCGGCAGGTCTGTCGCGAGCGACAGCCACGCGGGCTCCCTCGGCGATACGCGGCCGGCCACGGTGAGCGCCAGCGAGGAGCGAAGTCTCCGCAGGGGCGTGGACGCCTCGGCCTCGACCCAGTCCTTGAGCCAGGCCTCACGCACGTCGCCGTGGACCTTCCCCGCGAGTGAGCCCACGGTCCACACCTCGCCACACCGGGGGGTCTGGTCGCGCGCCACGATCTTGAGCCACGTCCACCAGCCGAGCGGGCGGCAGTCGGCCACGCGGAGACGCTCGGATTTGTTGAGTGGCCACTCCGAGACGGTGCTCCAGATGGAGAAGAGCACACGTGTGCGCGACAGGCTCCAGACGATCGAGGAGGCCCCCACGACGAGGAGCATGACGACGAGGAGTGCCACCCACCGCTGGGAGGTTTGCTGCATGAGGCGGATCTAGCGCACTGCCCCGCGAAGTCGAGGAATGGCGGACGCCCACGACCTGCCGTCGGAGGATGAAGGGGCGGCGCCCGGGCCACGAGGGGGCGTGTCCGAGCGCCGGATTGGGGAGGGGAGCGAAGCTCGTGGACCGCTCTGCTGTCGGTCCGGAGGGGATCGCCGCGCCGCGCTGGGGAATCGACGCAGCGACCGGCCAGTCGATGCTGGCGACCCCAGGAGTACCAAGGCGATCCATCACGAGCAAGCTTGCCTATCTGTGGATCAGCGTCACTTGCCGGCCGTCCTTCTGTGGACAACTCGCCCGTCCCCCAAGTCAAAGCCTGACCACAGGGTCGTTCCGTCGACGCACCAGCTATGGACAACGCAGACCCGATCCCTGGTCGCAGAAGCCAAAAAAAGGCCGATTCCACAGTGGAAATCGGCCATGAGAGTGGACGCGTGCTGGCGCAACCTTGGCCCCCCTGCCCGAGCGGGACCCCGGAAGCGCTAGGGGAACGTACCGCAGGCCGCCGCGTTGGCGTCGGACGCGAAGCGCACGTCGACCTCGATCGGCCCCTCTTTGGGGCCATCGACCGTCACGGCGATTCCCCCGACGCGCCACGCCTGCTCCTTCAGGCACAAGCCGTCGCCATCCTCGTCAGCGAACACGTCGACGGAGTAGGTCTCCCCGTCGAGCACCAGCAGAGGGAAGGTCACCGTGAAGACGGCCTCTCCATCGACGGCGATGTCGTCAGCGATCCCGCTGGACACACCGACGAGGTCGTTGTCGCCATCGTAAAGGGCCACCCACACCCGGTCCTCGTCGAAGATGTCGAAGCCGGCGTCTTTGCCGACCACCTGCAGGTCCGTCGCGAGAGAGCAGGTCCCCGGCACCGTGTTTGCATCGAGCGCCGAGTTCGGCTCGTCGTCAGTCCGGCAGCCATCGCCGTCGTCATCTGCGTCGATGTAGTCCGGCGTCCCGTCTCCGTCAGTGTCCGCCGGGTTGCCGTCGCCATCCGCCATGAACTCGTTGACCGTCAATACGCCGTCGTTGTCGTCGTCTGTCTCGAGGAAGTCAGGAGTCAGGTCGCGGTCGGTGTCCTGCGCGCTCGCCGCCCCGTCCCCAGGATTCTCGTCCTCGGTCGGCACCCCGTCCTCGTCGTCGTCGGAGTCTCGGTAGTCCGGCGTGCCGTCGCTGTCGCTGTCGTCGTTCCGGACGTCGCCGTCACGGTTCCGATCCTCGGCAGTGGTCGGCAGGTCGTCACCATCTTCGTCGAGGTCGAGGAAGTCGGGCGAGCGATCGCCGTCGAGATCGTCGTTGCAGGGGTTCCCGTCGCCGTTCGCGTCCTCGTCCTCGGTGAGGATGCCGTCACCATCGTCGTCGACGTCGACGAAGTCGAGCAATCCATCCTGGTCGAGGTCGTCGCGGAAGGTACCGTCGCTCTCGTTCTTGGCGCCGTCGACGACGCGGTCGCGGTCGCTGTCCTCACAGCCGGAGGCACTGTCGTTGTCGTCGTCGTCGTCGATGTAGTTGGGGATCCCATCGCCGTCGAAGTCGTCGTTCCGGGGGTCGCCGTCGCCGTCGCCCCCGTGGAAGTCCTCGGCGAAGCCGGTCACCAGATCGTTGTCATCGTCGTCGTCGACGTAGTTGCGGATGCCGTCGCCGTCGAAGTCGTCGTCGAGCGGGTCGCCGTTGCCGTTCCCGAAGTCGTCGACCTTGCTGTCCTCTTCAGCGGTAGGGATGCCGTCTCCGTCGTCGTCATCGTCGAGGATGTCGAGGACACCGTCATCGTCGGTGTCGAGCCCGCGCCCCTCGTCGATCTGTCCGTCTCCGTCATCGTCCCAGCTCGCGCGGATGTCTCCCCGCTCGAAGAAGTCGCCGACCGTGTCACCGTCGGTGTCGGGGTTGTTCGGGTCGGACCCGAGAACCGACTCCTGGCAGTCCGTGACGTTGTCGCCGTCATCGTCGCCCACCTCCTCCTGGGTGGTCTCGAAGCCCTCGAAAGGCGGGCACGGCCACTCCTCGAAGACCTCCGGGGGCTGGATTCCCGGAAAGGTGACGTTGGGCCTCGCCGTATCGGACTGCGGAAGCTCCTCGGTCGTACCCGCACAGGCTCCCAGGAGAGCACAGGCGATGGCGATGGAAGGGCGGGTGAACATGACGGACGGACCTCCGATGCCGATCAGTCTTCCCTCGGGCAGGGAGCGCAGTGCCGGGCACTATATACGCTTCCGGAAGTTCGTGGCACCGGGGGCGCCGGCGTTAAGCCGCGACGCCGCGGTACGGGGGGTTCGCAGGGCGGGGCAGACGCTACGCGCGGAAGGGCGCACGGTCGTGCGACGCGCGGGGGCCCAGAGCGCACTCATCGGAAATCCCGAGAGCGAACCCGCAGCTTCGCCAGCTCTCGCTGTTCCACGGGCTGGTCAGAGCGACCCGCTTCACCCGGGGCACGCTCCGGCGGTGGCTCGGGGAGCGGCCAGAGCGTGGAGACCAGCACGCTGACCGCGTCGCCCTGGCGCTGGAGCTCGCCTTCTGCGCCCAGCATCGACGCTCCACGTGCGAGCTTGCGGTAGCGCGCCCACGTGCTGGGCCACACCACCAGGTTCGCCATCGCGGTCTCGTCCTCGAGCGTCATGAACACCACCCCCGAGGCCGTGCCCGGGCGCTGCCGGGAAGACACCAGCCCCGCCACCCGCACCCGCTGACCCGAGGGGCGCGTGGGCAGCTCCTGGAGTCGAGTCACCTCGAGCGCATCCAGCTGTTCGCGGATCAGCGCGAGCGGATGCAGATCCACCGACAGGCCCATGGCTCGGTAGTCCGCCTGGAGCTGCTCGAGCACGGTCGGAGAAGGCAGCCCAGGGGATGGCTCTCGGCGCGTCGAGCCCGAGAACAGGGGAAGGCCTGTCCAGAGGCCCTGAAGCTCCCAGATCGTGCGCCGCCGATCTACTCCCGTGACCGTCTCGAACGCCCCTGCCTGCGCTAGCGACTGCACTCGGCCACGGTCGAGACCTGTCCTCCGCACGAAGTCCGCCAGCGAGTCGAATGGTCGCTCCCCTCGAGCCTGCACGATGGCCTCTGCGTGCTCCTCGCCGACGGAGTACACGACGCGGAAGCCCACGCGGATGGCCAGCTCGCCGTCCTCGCGCGGCTCGAGGGTGCAGTCGAAGTATGACGCCCCCACGCAGGGAGGAAGAACGCTCACGCCATGGCGCTGGGCATCTGCGAGCAGGGCGCGAGGGCTGTAGAACCCCATCGGCTGGCTGTTCACCAACGCTGCCGCGAACGCAGCGGGGTAGTGACACTTGATCCAGCCGGAGACATAGACGAGCAGCGCGAAGCTGGCGGCATGAGACTCCGGAAAGCCGTACTCTCCGAACCCGAGGATCTGCTCGAAGACGGCGTGAGCGTAGTCTCTGGCGATGCCTCGCTCGACCATGCCCTCGACGAGGCGGGTGCCCATCTCCCGGAGATTGCCACGCTTGCGCCACGCACCCATCGCACGGCGGAGTCGATCCGCCTCGCCCGGGGTGAAGCCCCCGACCGCGACCGCCATGGCCATCACCTGCTCCTGAAAGAGCGGGACGCCGAGCGTGCGCTCGAGGATCGGCACGAGTGCGGGATGAGCGTAGGAGACAGGCTCATCTCCCGAGCGCCGCTGGAGGTAGGGATGGACCATACCTCCCTGGATGGGCCCGGGGCGGACGATCGCCACCTCGATCACGAGGTCGTAGAAGCACTTGGGCTTGAGCCGCGGAAGCATCGACATCTGCGCGCGGCTCTCGATCTGGAAGACCCCCACGGTGTCTGCTCGACAGAACATCTCGTACACCGCGGGATCCTCGGCAGGGACCGACGACAGCGACAGCACCGGTCCTCCGTGCAGCTCGATCAGATCGAAGGCCTTGCGGATGGCCGTGAGAATCCCCAGGCCCAGGACGTCGACCTTCACGAACTCCAGGACGTCGATGTCGTACTTGTCCCACTGAAGGACGGTCCGGTCCTCCATCGAGGCAGGCTCGATAGGCACGAGGTCGATGAGGGAGCCAGCGGCGATCACGAATCCACCCACGTGGATGGACAGATGACGGGGAAACCCAGCAAGCTCGCCGGCAACCTGCAGCGTTGCCCGGATGTCCTCTGAAGCGGGGTCGAGCCCCGCTTCCCGTACGAGGTCGGCGATCTGCGGCAGCGGCGGAACGAATGCAGGTACTACCCCTCCTTCGTGGGGCTCCGACCACTTCTCGAGGGGGCGCCCGCTCTGCGGCAAGCGGTCCGGTGTGGGGGCCTCGATCCCGGCGGACCATCGGTCCAGCGCCTTGGCGAGCCGGTCGACCTGGTCGAGCGACAGACCGAAGACCTTGCCGACATCTCGAATGGCCGAGCGCTGGCGGTAACAGATGAACTCGTTGACCATTCCAGCACGCTCACGCCCGTACCGCTCGTAGATGTACTGGATCACCTCCTCGCGGCGCTCGTGCTCGAAGTCGACGTCGATGTCTGGGGGCTCTCCCCGCTCCTTGCTGATGAAGCGCTCGAACAGCAGCTGGGCGCGCCCGGGATCGACGGCTGTGATCCCCAGGACATAGCAGACCGCGGAGTTCGCTGCCGAGCCCCGACCTTGGCAGAGAATCCCTCGACTGCGGGCAAACCTCACGATGTCGTGCACCGTGAGGAAGTACGACGGGAAGTCCAGCTCCTCAATCACCGCGAGCTCGTGGGCCACGTTCTCCAGGACCCGCCCCGGCACGCCGCTCGGGTAGCGCTCTACGAGCCCGGACATCGTGAGCTCCCGCAGCCAGCTCATCGGCGTGTGACCCTCGGGAACCACCTCCTCGGGATACCCGTAGTGCAGCTCGTCGAGGCGGAAGGTGCAGCGCTCGGCAACTCTCCGGGCTTCTTCCACTGCCTCGGGCCAGTCTGCATAGCGCTCGCGGAAGGCGGCCTCGGAGAGCAGGTACCGCTCCCCGTTGGGCAATCCACCGCGACCGATCTCGGTGAGCGTGGTGCGCCTGCGAATGCAGCAGAGCACGTCTGCCAGCATTCTGCGCTCGGGACCATGAAGCCTCACGTCGTTGCTCGCCACTTGGGGGAGCCCCTCACACCGGGCGAGCGCAGCGCTCTGTCGCACCCGCGCGCGGCCCCCCGGGGTGTGGTCGACGGACAGCACCACCGCGAGCCGGTCACCAAAGGCCTGTCGCAGCGACTCGAGCGCTCCCGTTTGCTCGCGCCACCCCGGCCGCAGCAGACACGTCAGTCCCGCCGCGTGCTCGGCCAGCGCCCGAATCGGGATCCTGCACCATCCCTTCTTCGCTTCCGCCCTGCCAACGGTGAGCAGCCGACAGAGGTTGGCCCACCCTCGCCGACTCTCCACGAGAACGACCACCGAGGGATGATCCGCGACAGTGAGCGTGGCTCCACAGACGAGGCGCAGCCCCTGCTCCTCAGCGGCCCGATGGGCCTGAACGAGGCCGTAGACCGAGTCCCGGTCTGCGAGGCCGAGGTGGCTGATCCCAGCGGCACGGGCGGCCTCGACCAGCTCGTGAGGCTGCGAGGCGCCATCCAGTAGCGAGAAGCACGACCGTGTGAGGAGCTCGGCGTAGGGCATACGGGCCCACTAACCGGGAAACTGAACACACGTCCAGTATGCGATCAGGCCGACTCTCGGATCCGACCATCCTCACGAAGTACTCGGAGCGCTTCCTTCTCCAGCTGGCGGACCCGCTCGCGAGACAGCGACATCAGGCGCCCCACCTCTGCCAGGCTCTTCGGCTGGTCCCCGTCGAGGCCGAACCTGGAGGTGACCACGAATCGCTGACGCTCGTCGAGGTGCTCGACTGCCGACATCGCGCGTAGGGTCTCCTGCCGGTCGATCGCGTCGTCAAGCGGGTCGATCGCGGCATCGTCGGCCAAGAGCCCACCGAGCGGCCGCGAACGCGACCCATCGTCGTCGACAGGCTCGTCGAGGGACACCGCCTCTCCTCGAGACAGCAAGAACTCGGCCCGATCCTTCTCGACCCCAGCCTGCTCGGCAATGTCTGCGACGGTCCAGTCCGCACCGTCCTGTTCGTGGTCTCGCTGCGCCTTGCGGAGGTTCCGCAGCTGCTCCACCGCAGCCCCGGGCAACCGGACGACTCGCCCGTTCTGATCGATGGCCCTCGTGATCTGGGCGCGGACCCACCAGCGCGCATAGGTGCTGAACCGCAGACCCCGCTCGGGGTCGAAGCGCTTGGCTGCCCGCAGCAGCCCGACGTACCCCTCCTGCGTGAGGTCGGCGCGGTCCATCATACGACTCGCGAGCTTCCGGGCCTCGTGGTACGCGATCCGCTGCTGGGACATCGCGAGCTTCCAGCGCAGCGACTCGGCCTCGTTCCACCTGGTCATGGCCTCGCGGACCCTCCGGCGCAGCTCGGGGTCGTCGCGCGACGCCTCCCACGCCGTGTGGACGGCCTCTTCGAGGTTCTCGACCACGCCCGCTCGCGTCTTGTAGCGACCCGACGGGACGCGAGAGAGGATGTCGGTGACACACTCCACGCCGTCGAGGATGTCCAGGACCCGCCGCTCCGCGGCGACGATCTGGCGGCCCAGATCGATCTCCTCCGCAGCGTTGAGCTCACGAAAACTGATGTTTGGGACAGGGCTCCCGTGCACGATCCCCTCCTGGGGCAAATCTGGACTGACAAGTCCAGATTAATCACGCCAGCTGGCCACGACAACGGTCTTCGTGGGCAGAGACGGCGATTTACACCACAAATGACGAGAATCCGAGCTACCCTCACCATGTGAGACACACCTTGACCGGCTCCACGCTCCTCCTGCTGCCTCTTATCGGCGCATGCATGTTCGAGGACTTCGACCAGGACGGCGTGCTACGCAGCGAGGACTGCAACGACACGGATCCGTCTCAAGGGCGGCCGATTCCGTTACACGTCGACGCCGACCGGGATGGCTTTGGCGACGCGGTCACGCAGCTCGGGTGCCCGGGCAACGTCTGGCTGGTCGACAACGCGCTCGACTGCAACGACTCCGACGCGGGAGTGAACCCCGACGCGAGCGAGGTCGCCTGCGACAGCCGCGACAACGACTGCGATCCGGCCACAGTCGACGGCCCCGCAGGGAACCTGTGGGGGACCTGGCCTACGCTACAGGAAGCCGTCCACCAGGCGCCCGAGGGTAGCGAGATCCGCGTGTGCGCCTCGAGTCTCCACGAGAACGTCGTCATCGACCGTCCTGTGGACCTCAGAGGCGCCGGCCCCGACCGTACCCTGCTCGGCCCAGCGGTATCGGGCATGCCCGTCCTGCAGATCCATGCGCCGACCACGGTCTCCGGGATCACCATCACGGGTGGTGTGGCCACGCGCGGCGGCGGTGTCGCCATCGACGTCCCCGAGGGCAGGGTGGCGCTACGCGAGGTCATCGTGCGCGGCAACCGGGCAGACGACGGGGCGGGCGTCTGGCTCGCCCGAGGCGAGCTCGAGATCCACGACGCGCAGCTGCTCGACAACCACGCCGAGCGCGGCGGCGGCGTGTTCGCGGTCTCCCCCGACCTCCCGGTCCGCCTCGTCGGGGTGGAGGCCTCGGGCAACCGCGCAGACGAAGGCGGCGGCCTGTGGCTCGATGGCACCGCGCACCTCCGCTCTGCAGACATCCACCGCAACACCGCCACGCACGGAGGTGGGGTCTGGCTCGACGGCTCGATCACCGGGACTGACTCCCGAGTCTCGGGCAACAGCGCGCTGCAAGGCGGCGGTATGTGGGTCACGGGCGAGGTCAGCGGGCTCGTCGTCAGCGGGAACGACGCCGCCGTCGGCGGGGGCGTGTCGGGCGGCATCTCCCTCACGCTGTCCGACATGCACATCGCCGACAACGTCGCCGACAGCGAGCAGGGTGGCGGCGGGGTGTTCGCCACCGGACCGGCGGTGCTCGATGCGGTCCGGCTGATCGACAACGAGGCGCTCGCAGGTCCCGGGGGAGGCCTGCGAGCACTGCAAGCGGCTTTCTGGCAGGGGGGCTCCGCGACCGGCAACTACGCGGCCTCGGACGGCGGCGGGCTGCACCTGGCGCGCCCCAGCGATCTCGACGCGGTCACAATCGAGGGGAACTCGGCCGGCCGAGCGGCCGGCGGCATCTTCGCGAGCTGCCTCGGCGGGCTCCTCGGCCTGCGAGGCGGCTCGATGCGCGACAACGAGGCCCCACGAGGCGCGGCCCTCCACCTGCGTGGAGGGAGGGCCCACATCAGCGGGCTCTCGCTGGTGCTGAACTCCGCGGCCAGCGGCAGCGGAGCGATTCAGCTGGAGGTGGACGCCTGCGACGACACGTCCCTCACGGTCGGAGCCGACGTCGGGTGGGCCGACAACGAGCCCCACGACCTCGCGCTCCGCAGGGACGACCGCGGATCCACCTATGTCTCGATTGCTCCGGAGGAGCCCTTTCTCTGCGACACCGAGCAAGGCGGCGCGGGGTGCCCTGCGCCGCCGGAGTGACCGCGGCCGCTATTCCTCGCCGTCCTCGCCGCCCCCAACCTCCTCGTCGACGACGATCTCGTCGACCAACAGGCCGGCCTCGCAGACCACGTCGATCTTCTCCTTCTCCTCCCCCTCGCACTGCTCGTAGCGAACCATGGTGAGCACGCCGAGGGGCTTGGAGCTGTCGCCCCACAGCGCGACCTGGTCGTCTTCACTGAAGGTGTGCTGCACCTTCCAGGTGAGCTTGCCGTTCTCGGGCTCGACCGGCACGTTGGTCTTGGCGCGCTTGAAGTTGGCCCACAGGTCGAAGGCGTAGGTGCACCCGTCCTTCGCCTTGACCCCCTCCTCGCCGAGGTAGTGGTACCAGTAGGCCTTTCCAGTGGCGTACTTCCGGCCGCGCGAGGGGATCTCGGACAGGTCGTCGGGCAGCTCCTCGGTCTCGATACCGGGGATGATGTTCCCGATGGCGCAGTGCTCGAAGCGGTACTCCTGGTCCTTCACCTCGGCGAAGGGGTTCTGACCCACCGGGTTCGTGTCTTCCACGCCCCTGCCGTTGTAGATCGTCCAGTAGTAATCGCCCACGGACAGGCGGCAGCGCCGGTCGTCGATGTCGACGTACAGTCGGCCCTGGAGCTTGTTCCCCAGGTTGTTGTTGTTCAGGATGAACTGCTTCTCGTACTCGGTGCCCCGGTACTTCCGCCAGTTCTTCTTGGCCTCGATGATGGCCTCGTTCAGCTCCTCGTCGGTCTGCGTGGCCCCGAACTTCCGAAGGACCTTCTTGCTGCACACCTCGTCCGCGACGAGCAGCGCCTGGCACCAGTCCTGCGGACGCGCCTCCTCGGCGCAGAACAGCGTGCGCTGCTCCTCCTTCTCCTTGATCGTACAGGGCAGCTCGTAGACGTCCGACGGCGACGCGACCGTGTACTTCGCCAGGGTCTGACCTTCTTTCTCGACGAACTTGACCCGCGCGATGGGGTTCAGCCGGTCGCCAGTGGGCGTGGCCTCGACAGACACGAAGGTCCGTCCGTCGAGGTTGTCGAGCGAGAGCTCACAGGTCGGCTCCTCCTCGGCCGCCGGAATGATCCCTTCGCAACCGGGCAGGAGTAGGGCGACGGTCAGCCAACGGACCATGGGTAGCCTCCAAGCACTGTGGAATCCGGCGCCCGTGCGCTCGGTCGGCCGGAACATACCGCAGAAGGCTGCGACCATCCCGGCCTCGTCACGCTCCGCCGGCGGACATCGGTGACGGCGCATCGTAGCAGTGCGCTGTGCCCCCTTCAACTCGACGACAGCGCACTCGGCGGCCCGCGATGCCTCCGAGAGCGCCGATTGCCCGGGGCCGGGAGGTGCATTAGGCAACGGCGACTACGCCCCGAACGCGGGCCCTCGGAGGCCATAGATGCAGTTCCAAGTTGGGGACAAAGCCGTCGTTCCCAGCCACGGGGTCGGCATTGTCAAAGACATCACAAGCGTCGACGTCGATGGTCAATCCTACGAGATGTACATCATCAAGATCCTCGACAATGGGCTCACCTACTCGGTTCCTGTCGACAACCTGGGCGCGAACGGCATTCGCGAGGTCATTCCCCAGGAGGCGGTCGAGAAGGTCTACGAGGTCCTCCGTGACCGCGACACTCCGGCCGACAAGCAGACCTGGAACCGCCGCTACCGCGAGTACATGAACAAGATCAAGACGGGTGACCCACTCGAGGTGGCCGCCGTGCTGCGCGACCTCGCTCGTCTCAAGTCCGAGAAGACGCTGTCGTTCGGGGAGCGGAAGATGTACGACCAGGCGCACAGCCTGATCGTGCAGGAGGTCGCGGTCGCGCGCGACGTCGACGAGCAGGTCATCAAGGACGAGATCGAGGCCATCTTCCAGGCCTGACCGCACCTCGGGAGTGCCCTCATGCCGGCGCCGTTCCGCCTCTACAACACGCGCACGCGCAGCGTGGAAGACTTCGTGCCCCAGGCCGAGGACCACATCACCCTGTACGTGTGCGGGATGACCGTCTACGACGACGCCCACATCGGACACGCCCGCGCGATGGTGGTGTTCGACACCTTTGTGCGCTTCCTGCGCCACCGAGGTTGGACCGTCAAGTTCGTGCGAAACTTCACCGACGTCGACGACAAGATCATCCGACGCGCGGTCGAGTGCCGTGAAGATGCGCTCGCGCTGGCCCAGCGCTACATCGACCACTTCCACCGCGACATGGCCGACCTGGGTCTCGCCCCGCCCGACGTGGAGCCGCGCGTCACCACGTCGATCGACTGCATCGTGGAGCTGATCGGGCGGCTGGTCGACCGAGGACATGCGTACGAGTCGTCCGGCTCCGTCTGGTTCGACGTCGGCAGCCACGCCGACTACGGGCGGTTGTCCGGGCAGCGGGTGGACGAGCTCCGAAGCGAAGATGCGGGCGCCGGAAAGCGCAGCAGCGCCGACTTCGCGCTGTGGAAGGCCACAAAGCCAGGAGAGCCGTGCTGGCCGAGCCCCTGGGGCCCCGGTCGGCCCGGCTGGCACGTCGAGTGCTCCGCCATGGCGTGGAAGACGCTCGGCGAGACGATCGACATCCACGGCGGCGGCCTGGATCTGGTGTTTCCACACCACGAGAACGAGGTGGCTCAGTCGGAGTGCGCCCACGGCGCACGCTACGCCAACTACTGGATGCACAACGGCCTGCTCACGATGCAGAGCGGCCAGAAGATGGGGAAGTCGCTCGGCAACGTGGTGAACATCCACGAGCTGCTCGGGGACTACCCCGCGGAGGCGCTACGGCTCTACTACCTCCAGAACCACTACCGCCACCCTCTCCCGTTCGACGAGAACGCGCTGCCCGATGCACTCGGCATGCTGGCACGGCTCTACGAGGCGCGTGAGGTCGCCGAGGCCATGGGAGGCGACGAGGAGCCGGACAGCGTCGCGAGGGCGCTAGGGGTAGACGCGATGCGGGTCCTGGAGCTGTCGCGGAGCTTCGAGCAGGTCCTCTATGCCTGCCTCGACGACGACTTCAACACCGCGGCGGCCCTGGGCCACACCTTCGAGCTCGCTCGCGCGGTGAACCGCATGTCGAACCACAAGAAGGCCACCCGGCGAGGAGGCCCCGTGGCTGCGGAGGCCCTCGGCGCCTTCGCGCTGCTCCCCGACACCCTGAACCTCCTCACGATGAGCACCGAGGCGTTTCACCAGGAGATCAAGGACAAACGCCTCCCCAAGCTCGGGCTCACGGCTTCCGAGGTCGACGCGCTCCTCGCCGAGCGCGCCGAGGCCCGGGCGAGCAAGGACTGGGCCCGGGCCGACGCCATCCGCGACCGCCTCGAGGCGAGCTCCATTGCGGTGATGGACCGCGCGCAGGGCTCCGAGTGGCGGGTCCGCCTGCACGTCCGCGAGGCCGACGCCGAGTAGACAGGCCTCAGTGGGCGGGGCCCTTCGATCCGCTCGCTGGTCGCCCCACCCGTATGGGGAGATCGCGAAAGCCGTCCTCTCGGTATGCGCGGGCGAGCACGCTCATGGGGTGCATGCTCTGGCGGCCAGCGTGCTGGCGAAACTGCAGTCCGGCGTTGGCGCACTCGGAGGCCCACACGTGGCTGCCGGAGGCGCGCATCGCCTCGAACGCGGCCTGCCCACGGGCGACGGACGCGTCGAACGACTCGACCTTCAGCGCGAACGTGCCGTCGTGCCCGCAGCACTCCAGCACAGTCGTGACGGTGGTACCCGGGATTCTTCGCAGGAGGTCGCGCCCGCGAAAGCCGACGCGCTGGGTGCGGAGGTGGCACGGAGCGTGGTACGCGACCGTGCCCCCCGGGGGGGCCGACCGAAAATCTGTGTTGAATCGATCTTCCTTGCGGATCGACCAGAGGAACTCTCCGGGGTCCATCACCACGGAAGCCACGTGGCCTACCTGCGGATGGTCGACCAGGCGTGGGAGCTCGTCACGCAGCATGAGCGCGCACGCCGGCTGGAGCACAAGGACCTTGGCGCCGGCCTCGGCATAGGGTCCGAGCCGGTCGAGCACGTCCGTGGCCAGCCTGCGGACGGTGCGTAGGTCTCCGGCCTCCCAGGCCCGCCGACCACAGCAGCCCGCACCAGCCACGCAGCTGCACTCTACCTGGTTCTTCTGCAGCACATCGAGCGTGTCCCGCCCAATCTCGGGTTCGTGACTGTCGACGTGGCACGTGGCGAAGACGACGGCCTCGACCGCAGGGTCGTTGCGCACCCAGCCCGCTCGCCGGGCCCACGACTCGAAGCGCACGGACACGAAGTCAGGAAGGTCCTTCGAGCGATGGATCCCAAAGACCTGCTCTACGAGCCTTCTGTGGAGTCGGACCTTGTTCAGTCCGTTGACCAGACCGAGGCTCCCCCGCGCGATGGTGCCCAGAAGACCCGGATCTCCGAGTACCCGGTCGCGCAGCCGCATGCCCCGGCGTCGAGTGCGCACCGCTTTGTATCGGTGCACGAGGCGCGGCAGGTCGAGCTGGAAGTCGTGCCCCTCCCGCGGCGTATAGGGGCACTGAAGCTCGCATAGACCGCACTGGTTGCAGTCTTCCATCACTTCCTCGATGTCCGCCGCCGACAGCTTGCGCACATCGCCGTCGTGGCGATGGTCGAGCGCATCGAACAGCCGAGGAAACACGCCACACAGCGACGCACACCTTCGGCAGCCGTGACAGACCTCGAAGACCCGGCTCACCTCCATGTCCAGCATCTCGAGGTCCCAGTAGCGGTCCTCTCCGGGCTCGTACGTGAGCCCCTCGGTGGGGTGGTAGGAGATGATCTCGTCCGCCACCGGACCTCCTCGGTGTGCGATGCGACTGCGGCTCAATGTGAAGTGCAGGCTCGATGCGACTGGGGGCTCGGAGGCGACGGCGGCCTAGGCATCCGAGTCCGTGGGCTCCACCCGATCCCAGCCCCACCGGCCGTAGATCGGCGTGAAGACGAAGCGGCTGAGGAGCGGATCGCGTCGAACAGCTCCCCGGCGGTCCATCACGTAGCAGGTCTGACCGTCCCCCGTAGCTTCCTGCAGGAACACGAGGAGCCGGCCGTCCTCGGACAGCTGGCCCAGGAGATCGCGGGGCACCTTCGGGATGCTCCCGTTGAGGATGATGACCTGGAAGGGCGGTTCGTCGGGTAGCCCGAGGGTCACGTCGGACACGTGCCGCACCTCGGCCGGACCGGTCGCCTCTGTCACCGCGCCGAGCCCCTCGGCCACCCGCTCGGCGGCGAACCGTGCGATCGCCGGGTGGTCGTCCAGTCCGGTCACCTGGCCCGACGCCCCGACGAGGTGACTGCACAAGGCGATCGTCATCCCCGCCTTCGCCCCGCAGACGAGCACGCGATCGCCTGGTTGCGGTGCCACCGACCGGAGGATGGCCACGATGGCGTGGGGAGCGCTCGTGGTCATCTCCCCGATGCCGATCGGCGCAGGGAGGTCGAGGTCGGCGAGCGGGCGGCTGCCCTCGGGCAGGAACCGTCCCCGGTCGACGGCGCGCAGCGCGCGAATCGCCGGCGCGTCTTCGTCGAGGCTGTACAGCTGGCGCACGTGCTCCACCAACTTCGGGCGAAGCACCTCGTGTAGTGCGCCCAACTGCGCCATCACGACGTTGCACAGCGAGTAGCCCACCGGCGTGAGCACGTAGAGGGCCGGCGCATCCGCCGCGGGCTTGAGCAGGCCCCGCTCCTGGACCTCCTCCGCCGCCGCCAGCGCGGACGCGTCGTCGAGGGGGGGCACGCGTGCGTAGTGGAGGGGGGCGACCTCGTGCCGCGCCGCCAGCTGCATCAAGAGCTGGCCCGCCAACGAAAGCCCTTCGAGCAGCTGTGCGCTCACGCCGACCCCCCGCGCTGACGATAGCGCACCCCGACGTTCCTCACCCTGCGCAGCGAAACCCGACGGTGGCCAGGCGGACGTCCGGGGGCTGGCTCGACCGCGACCAGGTGCGCAACGACCGCGGATCGTCGAACATCCAGGCTCCTCCTCGAATCACCTGCGGACGACCATCGCCGCGCGGAGGCCGGCGCGGGTTGCGATCCGGCCCCGCAGCGTAGAACGACGGGTCATCCACCTCGCCGCACCACTCCCACACGTTCCCTGCCAGATCGTGGTGACCATAGGGGGACGCTCCAGCTGGACGAGCACCGATGGCTCCCGGCCCCCCGCGCTTGCCGAACCACGCGTGGCGATTCGTCGGGGCCTCGCGACCCCACGGGAAGCGCCTACCATCGACCCCCCGGGCACTCTTCTCCCACTCGGCCTCGGTCGGGAGTCGCAGTCCGAGCCAGCCGGCGTACGCGAGCGCGTCGGCGACCGAGACGTGCACGACAGGCAGCTGCTGCTGGGAGGGGGCTGGCCCCTCCGGCGAGGGCCAGTGCGCGAGGAAGCCTCGGGGATCGTCAGGCCGATAGCCGGTCGCTTGGAGAAACCACGCGAACTGGCGGTTGGTCACCGGATGCCGATCCAACGAGAACGCATCGACGTACACCCGGCGCCGATCCGGCCCCATGAGGAAGGCCCCCGCCTCGACAAGCACCAGGTCGTGGTCGTTCGCCACTCGCCCCACACGCGGCGACCTCCTCTCGGACTCGCACGATAGGGCTCCCTCGAGGATCTCGCGCAGCCCACTTGCGGAGGGCGGACGCGCTGCCGCGTCCTTCTTCAGGCACTCGTCGATCGCCGCTGCGAGCGGCCCCGGAAGGTCGGGACGGAGCGATGAGACCGACGGGGGCTCGCGCTGCGTATGCGCCATCATCACCGCGAACGGCTGCTCGTCGTCGAACGGCGGCCGCCCCGTCGCCAACTCGTAGAGCACCGCTCCGAGGGAGTACAGATCCGACGGTGGCCCCACCGGCTCGCTGCGCACCTGCTCTGGCGACATGTACCGGCACGTGCCCATCACGGCCCCGGTGAGGGTGTAGGTGGTGCCCTCGAGCACCCTCGCGATCCCGAAGTCGATGATGCGAGGGACCAGATGCACGTCGCGGTTCACGACCAGCACGTTTCCGGGCTTGAGATCGCGGTGAACGACGCCGCGCCCGTGGGCCTCCTCCAGTCCCGCCAGGAGACCGAGGGCGAGCTGCCCGATCTCTGCGGTGGGAACCGGTCCCCGCCACCGCTCCAGCCAGCCCGCGAGCGTCGGCGCCGGCACATGCTCCATGACGATGCCGTAGATGTCGCTCACCCTCACCGTGTCGAGCACGGGGACGATGTTGGGATGGGACCATCCACGGGTGATTCGCCCCTCCCGCAGGAAGCGAATGCGTATGCCGCGATCCCCCACCAGGTTGGGGTGGAGGACCTTCACCGCCACCGACCGTCCCACGACATCGTCGTGTGCCGCGTAGACAGCGGACATCCCCCCTTCCCCGATCAATCCTCGCACGACATAGGGGCCGAGCCGGGTACCCGGCGGCAGGTGCCGACCCAGCGTGGCCGGCAGCTCCTCCGGCTCGGGCCGCGCCGCGGGCGACAGGGCCACGGTGGGCGCGGCCGCTCCGCAGGACGGGCAGCGAGCCGCGTGAGGCGCATAGGTGCTGCGGCAGCGGGGGCAGGTGACCACGACCGTTCCAACTCGACACGGGAGCACTTGGCCGCCAGCGCGGCGATCTGCCAGCCCGGCACTGCAACCGCGCCGCAACCCCTCCCGATGTGCGGGACCATACCCTGCTTACGGGAGGGTCGATGGTTCAGCGACAGGGAGTGCAGTCCGTAGCGCCTCCCTGGCTTCGTGATGGGCGCTTCGAGTGGATGCGCCACGTCGCTGACGGCGGCAGCGCCTCGGTGCACGTCTATCGGGACCACGCCGGAGGTCGGCTCGTCGCCGTCAAGCTGCTCGACAGCCGCATCCTGGGCCGCTTCAGCAACGCGCCCGAGCGCTTCATCGCCGAGGCCCGGGCGCTGGCGAGCCTCCGCCACCCAAACGTCATCGAGGTCTACGAGGCCGGCAGCGTCGACGGGCTCTACTGGTACGCGATGGAGTTCGCGCCCCTCGGCACGCTGTCGATGCGGCTCCGCAGGGAGCAGCAGATCGCCCCACTACAGGCAACACGCTGGGTCTTCGAGACGCTGCTCGGCCTCGACGCGGTCCATCGGGCGGGCATGCTCCACCGCGACATCAAGCCGAGCAACCTGCTCCTCGCTCATGACGGATCTGTGCGCGTCGCCGACTTCGGCCTCGCTCGGCATCCCGAGGCCCAGGTCAGCTTTCGCACCCACTCGGGCTCGTCGATGGGATCCCACGGCTACGCCGCACCGGAGCTGATGGGGCAGGCCAAGCACGCGGACGCACGAGCGGACCTTCACGCGTGCGCGGCTACCTTCTACCACCTGATCACGGGACGACGCCCCGGCGCGCTCCTCTTCCTGCACATCGACGACACCGTGCTGACCGGCGTGCCGCCCGAGTTTCGAGACCTCGTCGTTCGAGGCGTGTCGACGGACCGCGAGGAGCGATGGGACTCGGCCTTCGAGATGGCCGACGCGCTCACCGAGGCCGCCACGCGATGGTCTCGCCGGACAGGCGCGGGTCACCGGCCGCGACGTTGGCTGAAGGAGTTCCCGGGCGCTCCGGTGCGTCAGGGCTGGCTCGAAGGCCTCGTGGGCTCGCTGCTCGGCTGAGCCACCGGCTCCCCTCCGGCACCGTGTGCGGTAAGGTGGCGCCGCGGATGACCCCGGCTCCCATCGGCTGCCGGTTCACCAGATGGCATCCGCCACATGGAGGAACCATGCTGCTGATGATCCTGATGACGGCAGGCGCGCATGCCGACGACACAGGCCTGGACCTGCGGCGGGGCACGTACCAGCTGGGTGGGAGCGCGACCGCGAACATCGCCCTCGTCGACTCCGAGCCCGACGTCTACCTCCTGATCAAGCCCAACGGAGGCATCTTCGTCGCGGACCGCACGGAGCTCTGGCTCGGCCTGAACATGCTCGTCGACGAGGTCGAGGGCTTCGATGTCTCCGTCAAGCAGGCCTGGACTACTTCTTGCCCGCAGACTGGGTAGCGCCGTATCTCGGAGCGGGAGTCGGCTACGGCACACGTCAGCTCGACGACGCGCCCGACCCGTACACGTTCCCCGACCTCGACATCCTCACCGTCACTGCCCACGGAGGCTTGGTGCTCCCCGTGAGCAACTCGGTCGGCATCGACCTGGGCGCTGAGGTGAACTTCAACCTGGCGTTCACCGAGAACGGCACCGAGGAGTGGTTCACGATTCCGATGGGCTACACCGGAATCCGCGCGTTCTTTCGGTAGGCACTACCACCCACTGTCACCCAGGCCGATGATCTCAGCCTGAACGCTCGCCCGCGTCCAGTCTACCCCCGTCGTCTTGGCGGTGACCCGCGCGCCGAGGGACAGCGAGAACCCCGTGTGCTGGTCGTTGACCCGCACGGGCATCTCGATCCCGAGCGTCTTGTCGTCCCGGTAGCGCACCCCCACCGACAGGTCGGTCCGATCGAGGCGGATCGCGGCCCACCCGCGCATCAAGCCCACGATGATGCCCTCCTCCACCCGGGTGCGCCGGTCGAAGGCCTGCAGATCCCGGAGCCGGTGGCTCTCGAAGCTCGCCGCGTCGACGCGGATCTCCATCGCCCCCACATGCTCCTGGATGGGGAGGAGATCCTCGGGACGGTAGCTGCTCGTGTGCCCGCGCTCCTCGCGGTACAGGGCGTCGTCGATCAGGCGGTGCACGATCAGGTCGGGGTAGCGGCGGATCGGCGAGGTGAAGTGCGCGTAGTGGGTCTTCGCGAGCGCGCCGTGGCCGAGCTGCTCGAAGTGGTAGGTCGCCTTCTGGAGGACCCTCCCTACGTGGTGCCGAAAGACGTGGAACGAGGGGCCGAGCGTACCGTCCGGCTCCCGCGAGAGCTCCGCTACCTCCTCGAGCGCCCGCTGCATCGAGCGCTGGTCCTGGACCTTGGTGTCGAGCCGCAGGAACTGTGCCACCTGCTGAAGGGCACCCCAGTCCGCCTCGCCGGCGTGTGGATGCACGCGGTACAAGCACAATCCCTCGGGATGGTGCTCCACGAGAAAGCGCGCCACGCACTCGTTCGCCAGCAGCATGAACTCCTCGATCAGCTGGTGGCTGTGCTTCTCCGGATCAGAGTCCAGGTTGAGGTCGAGGCTTCCGGCCTCTTTGCGCGCCGCCCGCAGCGCCTGCGCGAGTCGGTCCAGGGTGCGCAGCGCCGTCGCGTGAGGGTGGTCTTGCCCGTCGAGCACGGCCTGGGCTTGGCTGTAGTTCAGCCGACAGTGGTTGTGCATCGCCGTGCGCACGATCTCGACATCGACCACGTCGAGGGAGGCCTCGTCCATGGTGATGAAGCAAGAAAGCGCGGGGCTGTCCTGCCCGCCGTGCAGGCTGCACACCTCGTCGGCCAGCAGGGGAGGAAGCACCGGGATCTCCCCCTCCGCGAGGTAGGTCGTGAACGACCGGACCAACGCCTCCCGGTCGAGCGGAGAGTCCTTGGGCACGAACGTGGCGACGTCGGCGATGTGCACGCCGATCCGGTACCGCCCCTCGCTCAGCGCCTCGAGCGACAGCGCATCGTCGAGATCCTTCGTGCGGGCAGGGTCGATGGACATGACGACCAGCTCGCGGATGTCTCGGCGGCGCCCCGACGCGATCTCCGCCTCGAGATCGAACGCCTCCACGATCTCCCGAGCCTGCGCCACCACCTCGTCGGGAAGCGCGCGGGGTCGGTTGTAGCGGAGCGCGATCGTCTCCGCATCCGAGCCCAGTCGATCTGCGTACCGGATGTCAGGGGAGCGCAGCTGGGGATCCTCGATCAGGATCTGCACTCCCCAAGCCTCCTCCATCCGGTCGGTCCACGCGAGCAGCTCCTCGTGGTCCCGCAAAGGCAGCAGAGCGCTCGCGACGTAGGTCTTGCCCTCCACGTGGCGAAGCGCCGTGAGGATCCCGTCCTCCGGGAACGCATCGGCCAGACGATCGGACATGACCTCGCGCTTGGCGTCGAGCTTGAAGAGGACCGGCACGCCGAGCCGCTCCGACCATCGGTCGCAGAACCGCTGCAGGCCGTCCCGGGCGGCCTCGGGAGCGTCGATGGTGCACGCGACTCCGCTGATCCGGTCGTCCCACTGGACCTGGAAGCCCTCGATCGCGTCGAGCTCGCCGAGCGCCGCATAGACCAGGTCGCGGGCACGGTGACCCGCGATCCGGTGCGCGAGGGTCACATCCACGTCCGTCTGGTCGCGGATCCGCCGCCCGAGCCTGAGCAGCGACAGCGGAGGCTCGTCCTCGGCATCGAGGAGTACGTCGAGCCGCCCACGCTTGGTGTCGACCTTGTGGTGGTGCACCGAGTCGGGGTCGATTCCTGCAGCTTGCAGGAACGGAGCGAGGAAGGCGACAACCGCGGGCTGGTTCGTCAACGACGACACGTCGATCTCCCGCCCCGCCGGCACGACGTCGAGCGACCAGCTGGACAGCTTCTCGCGCAGCTGCGGCAGGCGATTGCGCTTCGACGACAGGTTCCTTGATGCCTCGCGGACCACGATGCGCAGCTCACCCGGGCCAATCTGCCGCACGTGGAGCACGTCCTGGGGGCGGTCGGGAGAGGCCGTGACCGCGTGGGCTTCTCGGCCCGTCAGCGCGGTGGTGATCACCGGCGCGTCGATGAAGACGGGCTCTTCGAGGACCTCCGCGGCGAGGTCCTCGAGAAACGCCAGCGCTTCCCGGTAGTCGTCGGCGTCCGATCGCACGCGCCCTCGCACGCGCCACACGCCTACGTCGAGCCGGGTCGCCTCGAAGTGCTCGACCTCGCCTTCCAGCGCCTCCTCGAGGATCTCTGCTGGTGATCTTGCCATCGCCCGACTCGTAGCCCGCTGTGGCTGTCCGAGGTAGGCGGGGCCACCAGCGGGACGGAGGGTGCGTGCACGTGGTGTGGCTCATGGTGGCGGTGGCCTGGGGCGGCAAGTGGGACGGGGAGACAGGCGACGTCGAGGTCGAAGCCACGGTCCCGGCCCCCGCGTCGCAGGTCCACGCCGAGCTGGCGGATCTCCAGACGTTCCGGGACCTCCTGCCCGAGCACTGCGCCACGGACTGGGTGCTCCGCAGTCCCACGCAAGGCGTCGATGCCACCGCGGAGGTCAAGTACACGCTAGGGCCGCTGCGCCGCCGGTTGACCGCCGTGATCACGAGGGACGAGCCGGGGCGGCTCTTCCAGATCGAGCACGCGGGCAATCGGGGGTGGTACACGCGCTTCACCTACGAGGAGGGTGCCACCGACGACACCACGGTGGTCACCTTGCTCACCCCGCTGAATCCCCCGCCCTGGCCGTTCCGTGGGCCCTTCTTCCGCAAGGTCAAGCCGGCGATGACCCACTGTTACACCGAGGCACTCGGGCGGTTGGCCGAGCGCCTGCAGTAAGCGAGCCTCGGGCGGTCACTATCCGCCGACGGAGCGTGACCGAGGCCGCTTCGATGCCCAGCTACCCTGGGCTGGAGTCTCGGCCGACCGAGTGCGGAGGCGCCGGAGCTTCCGGCTGAATCGCGCATCCGCCGCGGGCGCCCCGGGAGCGGTTCGTTCTGCTAGGATTCCGCCGCCAAGGCCACCCGCCACCCGAGGCTGCGTCCCATGCTGCGAAGACTGCGAGTCCCCTTCCTCATCGTCGCGCTGATCGCGATGATCATCGTGTTCTGCATCGAGATCGGCGCCCAGCTCCTGCCGCTCGGGGACTTCGCCGCCGACGCGATGCTCTCGGCGGCCGGCGATCTCGGCGTGTCTGCCGACAACGCGCCCGACGGCGCCGACGGCGCGCAGAAGCCCGGGCTCGCGATCAGCTACATGGCCCTTCTCGACGGGATCCTCACGTTCACGCTCACGATGATGACCACCGCGCTGGTGATTCCCGACAACATTCAGGGCCGCGTCCAGGGCTGCCTGTCGCTGGTGCTGTCGTTCTTCGGATGCCTCGGGGGCATCGGGATGCTCTTCATCGCGATCACCCTCGTGCTGCTGATGATCGGGATGTTCCTGGCCGTGCCCTTCGGCACCCTCGTCTACTTGGCGATCTGGGGGTTCTTCAATCGGGGCGCCGCGCAAGCCACGCTGGCCATCTTGATGACCCTCAAGATCGTGGCCGCGATCTGCCTGCCGCTGGCCCACCAGCGCTTCCTCTTGAACAAGGGCCTCGTCGTGATGGTTGTGCTCTCGCTCGTGGCGAACGTCATCATCTCGTTCCTCCACGGGCTGGTGCCCATCATCCTCGTGAGCATCACCGACGCGATCGCGGCGATCATCGTGATCATCATCGGGATCATCATGGCGATCCTGATGCTGATCGGGTCGCTGCCCGCGATCATCAAGACCCTGACGAGCTGGCGCCAGTAGGTTGTCGAGCGCTAGGTCGTCGAGCGCTAGGTCGTCGAGCGCTAGGTCGTCGAGCGCTAGGTCGTCGAGCGCCAGCTCCTAGGCGCTCGGTCAGAAGCCCGCGACGTCCGACGCGAGGGGGGCGTCCGGGACTGGGGACGCCCACGGCCCAGGCAGGTCGGGGCTGGACGGCGCCCAGCCGACCACGCCGACCTCGGGGCGATCGCTGCCGAGGCGGGGGAGATCGGCGCTACCGACGACGGTGGACTTCGAGTCCGCGGAGGCGAGCCCGCGGATCATCAGCGCCGCGGAGGTCGCCACCGTACCCGCGGAGACGACGACCAGCGAGTTGTTGAAGACGCGCAGCCCCTCGCTCGGGTTGTTGTCGTAGGCGGTGTTCGTGCCGAAGAGCGCCACGCTGTAGACAAGAACGCCCGCGAGCCCGACGAACGCGCCATCGCGCACCCGCCGGAGGCCGACATTGCGCTGTGCGACCGTGGCCCCCGAGCGCATCAGCTTCTTGAGGTCCGGGCCCCCCTCGAAGCCCTTCGCCATCACCAGCTCGGGATTACCGAGGAGCTCCGGTGTCTGCGTGCGATCCTCGAGACGACCGAGGTAGCCCCCCGCGAAGTCGACCGCCTCCTTCGAGGTGATCACGCCGTCCTCGTTGACGTCTCCCCAGCCACGGAGCGCGCCGAGCATCAGGTAGCTGAAGCCAGGCTGAGCGAGGCCGGGAAGCGGACCCGCGAACTCGTTGCTCTTTCCGGCCGAGAACACCGTCGTGCGCTTGGGGTTCGAGATCGACTGCGCGAGATCGACCGACAGCATGGGCGACAAGCCAGGTACGAACGCCGTATCACCCTGGTTCCGACCGCTAAAGCAGGCATCGAAGACGAGGACCATGTCCTGCTGCGGCCCTACGGACACGGCCTGCTCGAGCTCGGTCTGGGAGACCCCGCGAGCGTAGAGGCTCGCCGCGGTCTGGCGGGTGTCCGCACCGACGAGGAGCCCCTCGGTCTGCGACTTCGACGGGGCGCCGTGGCCGACGTAGACCACCCACAGGATGCCCTCGGGATCCATGTCGCGGGCCACCTGACCGGCGCGCTGGAGGATCTGCTCTCGGGTGGCGTTCGAGTCCCGAAGGACCTTGACCCGCGAAAGCGGGATCTGGCGGTGCTCCGTGAAGTACTCCTCCCAGGCCTCCCCCGTGACCCGTGCGCCCGGCACGTTGTCGAGCTGATCGTACTGCTCGATCGCGACGATCAGTGCGGAGTCCTTGTCTCCGATGTCTGCGGCCTCCCAGCCCGTCTTCACGTCTGGCCAGCTCACTGGCTTGGCGAACGCTGTGGTCGCCAAGAACACGATTCCCAGATTCATCCCGCTCTCCTCCCGCGGCCTGGGGCGCCCCCCGGCCCCCTCGAGCGGGCGGAGTCTACTACGGTTTCCGTCATTGTGGTGCCCCATCGCTACGATCGGCGCCGCGCCTGGCGAACCGGGCGCGGCCCCGAGGCGTGTCGTGGATCGCGGGGTTGACGTGGCGGTCCAGAGAGGTCGACCCTGCGTTCCGCGTCCCGATGGGCCCGGCCGGACACGAGCCGTGGTAGAGAGGGGCCGCCATTTCCGTCAGCGGGAGGACCTGTGTTGCTGCTCGGTGCACTCATGACCATGCTCGGCCCCTGGGCAGCCGCGGCCCCGAGTACTTCGGGCCGGGCGCTGCTGATCGGGGCGAGCTCGTCCAAGATGGGGCCAGACCTGCCCGCCGCCGAGGCGGATGTCGACCTCATGGCGGACCTGCTCCAGAAGGAGTTCGACCTCCGGCCAGACCGGATCGAGATCCTCAAGGGCAAGGACGCGACCGTCGAGGCGGTGGTCTCCGGCCTCAAGTCGCTGGCCAACAAGGTCTCCGACAAGGAGACGGCCATCGTCTACTTCGCCGGCGCGGGCGCGCTGGTCGGCGACCTCAACCTCGACGAGCCCGACCCGTGGGACGAGGCCCTCACGCTCCGAGACGGCCTGCTGGTCGACGACGAGCTGGACGGCCTGCTCGCGAACATCGATGCCAAGGCGGGTCACGTCGCCTTCGTGGTCGACGCGAGCCGCGAGCCCAACCCCGGTGAGGAGCGGCCCGACGTGAAGATCCGGTTCGCCGGCTCGGTGCCCAAGGGCAAGGCCGATGCCGCCTCCGGAGAAGGCGGCGACGGCTTGGACGGCTGGCCACACCCCGGCAGCGTCGTCCTGCTCGAGGCAGCCCACCACGGGGCGGCCGCCGAGGGGGAGCTGAACGGGTGGTTCTCCGAGGCCTTGTCGTTCTCCACGCCGCGCGTGCCGACGTACCGCGATCTCGAGCGCCAGCTCGTCGCCGCCGTCGCCAGCATGAGCCTCCAGGTGCCCGACATCACCGGTGACCTCGACCTGCCAGTGTTCAACATCGAGCGCGACGTGAAGCCGCTGGAGGTCACCAAGTTCGAGGTGCCGCCCCAGAAGACCCTCATCCGACTGAGCGTGGGCAACCAGGCGAACCAGGTCCGGTCGGAGCAGGCCGAGGAGATGCAGGCGCTGCTCAAGCGCAACGCCGAGTACGGGAAGTGGCTTCAGTTCGACGACGACCGCGGCGCATTCGTGGTTCAGCGAGACCCCTTCTCGAACCGCGACGAGATCCGCCTTCAGATCGTGGGCCCGGAGGGGGCCATCCGCAACACGATCACGGAGCGGCCCCCGCTGTCGGTGGCCGAGCAGGTGATGGACAAGCTCTACTACCACTCCCGGCAGCGCGCGATCCTCGGCATGGCGTTCCCTAGCGGCCCGCTGCGCGTCCGGATGGTCGAGGCCCCGACGCAGGACGAGTGCCACAGCACGTGGGTCGAGGCGCCCCCCGGGGACGAGCAGATCGTGCCGATGTGCCATCGCTGGCAGCTCGAGGTCACCCTCGGCAAGGAAGCGAAGAGCGCGATGGAGGTCGGCGGTCTCATCCTGGCCAACGACGGCAACCTCCTCGGCTTCCCCCTCGATGGCAACGCCGTCACGCTTGCGCCGGGCCGGAGCCGCCTGTTCGAGCTCGACCTCGCGCGTGGCAATGGCCCCAAGGGCATTCGGTCCACGCCGCCGCTCGGCATCCCCGAGTACGTGCTGGCCTTCGCCGGTCCCGCGGGTAGTGGGGTCGACTTCTCGGCCCTGTCGAGCATCGGAGGCGGCGGCAAGCGCGGCATCGGCCAGGGAGGCACGGCTACCGGCCCCTGGATCCGCACGCAGCTGGCCTACCGCGTCGAGGCGAACGCCGAGACGGACCCCCAGGAGCCGGTCGCCACGCGAGAGTTCACGCTCAACGACTTCGACGTCTCCTACCTCAAGCCTGCAAATACCAACAGCTATTTGTACAAGGTGCTCGAGAACATGGAGCGCCTGGTCGACTTCAAGGCCGGTGATGGCCTGGACTACGCCCAGTGCCTGCCCAAGACGAGCAGCCGGGTCAACAACCGCACGCGGTTCAGCACCGAGCGCTGGCCGCGTGGCGAGTGCTGGGACCGTCCCTGGGACTTCGCCCAGGACGAGGGAGAGCTCCTGAACTCTCCGGGCATCGACTGCTCGACGACCGTGTGGTGGGTCTACACGCGGGCCTGCAAGGGCAACATGAACGAGCCCGTCCTCGAGCCCCGCCGGCGTGAGAGCTACGGCTCGTCGTCGTACGTGAGCCGTGTGCGGAAGTGGCACACCAAGCAGCGCGAGTGCCTGCTGCTGTCGGAGTCCGACTACAAGGGTGGCTACCTCAACACCGCGTTCATGCTCAAGAAGGAGTACATGAACGACCACTGGCTCCGCTGCGACGACGAAGAGATGCGCACCGGGGACGTGCTCGTGACCAAGACGCGCCGCGGTGGCGGAGGGCACACCTACATCGTGGTCGACCCCAAGCGCTTCGTGGTGTTCGGCTCCCACGTCTCCGACCTCGATCCCTCGGTGCTCACGGAGGAGGAGCTCGCCATGTGGGAGGAGTACGAGCGCGCCCAGGGGGAGAAGCTCGACGCGGGGGTCGAGTACCAGTTCCTCGTCTGGCGGGGCAAGGAGTCGCTGTCCGGCGGCAAGTGGCAGGGATTCGGCAACGAGGTCCTGCAGGCGTGCCTGCGCCACCGCGAGATCGCCAAGGAGTGGGACAAGGACCGCTCCTCGCGGCCGGGCACGGGTCAGCTCAAGGGGATCTGCAACACCAACTGGTGTGAGCTGCCATGAGCGAGGAAGGCCCCAAGCGCGGCTTCATCATCCTCTTGATCGTCCTGCTCGCCCTGCTCGTGATCACCTTCTTCACCTGCATGGGCATGGGCTCGGGCGGGGGGGGCGTCGTGAGCGTGGATTGGGTGCAGGAGCAGATCGACCAGGACCCGAACCAGCCGGGCCTGCAGCCCTTTCCCGACCCGCCTGCGATGCCCCTGTCGAAGGCCGAGCGGCTCACCTGCAAGCGCCAGGGCGGGCCCCACAGCTTCAAGGCCTCGGGGTGCAAGCTCGCGATCGGAGAGGGCAGCTACACGCCGCGGATGCTCCGCCTGCAGCTCATGGACCCGGGCGACGAGGTCAAGTACCGGATGCAGATCCGTCCCAACGACTCGGGGCCCGGATGCATGCGCACGAAGAAGCTCGGCAAGTCCGACCCGATGTACATCGGCGGAAAGGACGACGACGGCAAGCGCCGCAAGACGAAGGCCCAGATCATGGTGCCCTCGGCCGGCGCCGACTTCGAGTTCTCCTGCGAGAAGGGTGACTGCGTCGTCTGCACGCAGACCCTGAGCGGCGAGGTCTGCAGCGGCGACTAGCCCCGAAACAAGCGCTTGCGCTTGGTTCAGGGGCTAGCGCACGAGCGCAGTCAGTCAGGTGAACTCGATCTCGTAGGTGACGTAGGCCGGCTTCTCGCGCTCGATGATCGCCACCACCATGTCGCGGTGGGCCTTCACCTTCTCGGGTACCGAGACCTTCATGTGAAAGGGCCTCGGCAGCCCATCCGGCCCGGGCACGCTCTCGTCGAACTCGAAGCCGGTGACCCCCGTGGCGGTCTCGAGCGACGCCCGCAGCCCTCGGCCGGTGCCCCGCCAGTGGGACAGCTCCACCGCTCGGTTGATCCACTCGCGATGCCGACCGATGCCGGTGGTGACTGGCACGTCGAGGTCGACCCAGCTGGCGAGCAGGCGCACGAACCGGTCTCGGCAGCGGCGCGGCGAGAAGTTGACCTCGACATCGTCGAGCACCTTCTCGGCGGGCACGTGCATCAGCTCCATGATGCCCAGCAGCGAGCCCATGGGCGACTCGTCGCGGATGGTGCGGCTGATGACCTCGGGCAGCAGTCGCTCGATGTCAGCTCGACGCATCCGCCACCTCCACCGTGAGATCGTGCTCGCCCGAGCACAGCAGCCAGGTCGACGGGCACGCGACCGAGTCGCGGAACTCGCCCTCCGATACCGAGTGGTAGGACTGCTTGGCCTCGTCGAGGCGCCGGCGGACGATGCCGACGGGCCCCCCGGCCATCAGCACGCCCTGCTCGGCGTCGACCGCGACCGTCTGGACCGGATGGAACAGCCGACCTTGCTCGCGCAGCGACAGCCCGCTGGCCAGGCTCGGGTACTGCCAGGTGGCGTTGCGGGCCTTCGCGTCCAGCTCGAGGACGCCTTGTCGGTGGCTGCCGGCGTAGACGTAGGAGCCGCGGAACGCAAGCGACAGACACGATCCTCCGCGCCAGTCGTTCTGCGCGATCGGATTCCAGGTCAGGCTCTCCCGCTCCCGGCCCTGCTCGGTGACCTCGGTGGAGAACGCCCCCTTGCCGTCCATCCCGCCGATGGCGTAGACGCCCGCCCAGAGGAACTGTCGCGGACCGTCGACCTGGATCTCGCAGACCCGAACGTCCTCGCCGCGTAGACCCACGAACCGGAAGCTCCCGGTTCGCCCGGCCTGGTTGGAGATGTACACGCCGCCCGTCGACTCGGCCGCCACGGCGAGCGACATGCCGCCGCGGGCCCCCTTCCACGAGGTGATGGCGAGGAACCCGAGGTCCTGGTTCTGGGGGTCTACGAGCACCTGCAGCGGGGTCGCCCGCTCGGCGAGCGGCAGCTCGTACAGGCCCTCCTCGGTCGCGATCATCAGGACAGGCACGCGGTCGCGCTCGGTCCAGGCCATGCCGTTCACGGTGGCGATGGTATGG
>CAYMSU010000001.1:52573-63617 GCA_964393165.1 uncultured Enterobacteriaceae bacterium | reverse complement strand
AGGTGGCGAGCACGCTGGCGACGCCGGGATCGGGCTCCACCACGATCACGCCGGGGATGTCCGTGAGCGCCGCCTCCACCACGCCCACGTCGTCGTCGGGCAGCGGGCGAAGCTCGGTCTGGCCGCTGCCGTCGGTGTAGGGGAACTGGAGGTTGCCTGCGTCGACGGGCAACCAAGGCTGCCCCTCGCAGTCGACCACGGTGCCGCCGTCGAAGGTCACGGTCAGCTCGCCGAGCGCGCGGGCGTACTCCCACGCCTGCACGACACAGACCGGGTCCCCGTCGGCGTTGAGCGCTCGGGCGGGGTAGCCGCCGGCAGGGGTCGAGCCCAGGCGCTCGAGCCCCACACTCCCGAGGAGGGTGTGGGAGTGCCCCCCGACGACCACGTCCACGCCCTCGAGCCGCGGCACCATGGCGAGGTCGGTGCGGTACCCTTGGTGGCTCAGGAGCACGATCTTGTCGACGCCATCCTCGAGGAGCGCGTCGATGGCCTGCTGGGCCGAGGACAGCTCGTCGAGGAACGCGGTCCCGGGTGCTGGATTCGACAGCGCCTTGGTTTGCGCCGAGACCGTGATGCCCACGACGCCGATCTGCTCGTCACCGACCGAGAGCCGTGCGGACGGCACGAGCTGCTCGCGGAGGGGCGACTGCGTACCCGGGGCGATGTTCGCGGCGAGGGAGAGTCCCGAGGTGCCGAACGACAGCTGCGCGGGCCCAAGGTGGCTGTGGTGGTCGTTCACGTGGAGGATCGTCAGCTCGAACGGCGGCGGGCGCGGTGCGGTCGAGTCCGCCGTGGAAGCCGTCTCGTCGTCGCCTCCGCGCGGACGGCAGCCGAACGGGCCACCCGTGAGCATCAGCAGGAGGGCCGCTGCCCCAAGGGATCCACCCATCTTCCGTCTCCTCGTCGCCTAGGCAGCGCGGTTCGGCTTGCCCACGAGCACGTGGCGGCCCACCGGGGCTTCCGTCACGAGGTTGCCTGCCCGCGCGACCAGGTGCCCGCCGACGAAGACCATATCAGGCTTCGTGGCCACCTCTCGGCGCAGGTAGGGAGACCACGCGGCCCGCGACAGGAGGTCCTGTCGTGTGAGCTTGGTGATCGCGCCCTCCGTGTAGAGCACCAGATCTGCGTCCGCACCCTTCGCGATCCGGCCCTTGTGGGGCAGGCCGAGGATCGTCGATGGCGCTTCGCAGCACATGCCGACCACGGCCTCGAGGGAGAGTCGACCGTAGTGGGCCGCCGCCATCATCAAGGGCAGGAGTACCTCTGAGCTCGGGATCCCGTCCTGGTCTTCCCTCGACGATGCCCGATGGTCAGAGGCGACGCAGTGGAGCCGACCCCTGCGGATCGCCGTCCACAGCGTGCGACGATCCTGCTCCGGGCACAGCGGTGGTTCTGGCCTGACGTCTCTGAGGTCCTCGTCGTCGCTGGTGAGGAAGAGGTGGTGGGGAGTGACTCCGATCGTGAGCGGAAGCTCGCCGTTCACCGGATCGACGAGATCGAGCTCGTTCGCGCTCGAGACGTGAAGCAGGTGCGCTGGGCGGGCCCGTCGACGCACCAGCTCGACGACGCGCTCGACGTCTTCCGGAGGACCTGCCCGGACCGCGAGCGTGGCTTGCGTGCGATCGGAGTCCAGCCACGGCTCGGCCTCGGTCAGTCCGATCGCGAGGGTTCCGGCGATCACGCCGGCGTCCCATGCCTTCGAGAGCTCCTCCACGTTGTCTGGTTCGGCTCGCCCCCACAGCGCGAAGTCGCACCACGACGCCCGGGAGGCGCGCTGGAAGCGCCGCTGGGCCGACACTCGGTCGAGTACCGTGCCTGCCCCTCCCGGCAGCGCGATCGCGGTCGTGACACCGCCCGTGACGGCGGCTGCGGACTCCGCGGACCAGGCCTCGGCCTCGTCTTCCGGCGAGTCCGCGGCGGTGAAGTCGACGGCCAGGTCTACGACGCCGGGCATCAGGAACTTGCCGATCGCAGAGAGCTCTTCGCGAGCGCCACGCGGTGGCCGCGGACCGACGTAAGCAATTCGGCCGTCTCGGACTGCGACATCGGCCACTTGACGACCGGTGCCCGAGACGATGGTAGCATCGCGGATGATAAGGTCGAACACGGTGGCAACTCCGCGCGTGACGTCGGGTTCTCGGGTACCGGTCCTGGCGCGAGCGCTCGTATGCGTTTTGGCTCACCGGGACAACCTCCTCGCAGGGTTTGCTGCACCGCACCACGACACGCCTGGCACGGTCTCGCGACAGGTCGAATGCGTGGCTTTGACCTGGGTTAAGTGCCATGTTCCGTGTGCGCTGCCGCTCGCTGGCCGAGGTCCCCGGGCGTCGAGGAGGAGCATCAGCACTTCGTCCATGACACGAATGTCGCGATCTGGCGTCCGGCGCGCGCGAGGAGCTGAGCGCTATGCGGTGAAAGTCGAGGTATAGAGATTTCTATGATGGCTCACGCGCGGGATGGCATGGCGAATGCATTGTCGCGGCGCGGAGACAGCAAGGCTTTGCGGCTGCCGGCTTTCCGGCCCTACCGCTAGAGGCACCCGGCCCATCGTGGCCGGGTGTTTTCGTCTCGGCTGGTGTTTCGCAGGAGCGGAGAAGTTACGCGGTGCGCCCGCGGCGGGTAGCGATGGCCTCCGAGCGCACCTCTGGAGTTCCGAGCAGCACCGACGACCTGGACCTCCAGGCGGCGTCGCGAGACCTCTGGCCGCTGGGCACGCTCGATGCCTGGCAGGGGCGGTCCAGCCCACAGCCCGACCGCGTCTGGTGGCCGTCGGGTCCAGACGACGTCGCTCGAGTCCTCGAGGCCGCCCAGCAGCGAGAGGTCGCCGTCGTTCCCTACGGTGCGGGCAGCGGGGTCTGCGGCGGCGCCCGGGGGCGAGCCGGCGCCTGGGTGATCGACACCAAGCGGCTGAGTCACCTGACCAAGCCCGACGAGCGGTCTTGGTCCGTCACGGTCGGCGCTGGGGTCATTGGTCAGCAGCTGGAAGACTGGCTCGCTCGCCACGGCTTCACCTGTGGTCACTCGCCGTCCTCGGTGTCGTGCAGCACCGTGGGCGGGTGGGCTGCCGCCCGCAGCGCGGGCCAGTTCAGCAGTCGCTACGGGGTGTTCGAGGACATGGTGCTCGGACTCGAGGCCGTGTCGCCGGCACACGGCCCGTTTCGCGTGGGGGAGGGGTTCGACACCCCGGCCTCGTGGATGGACCAGCTGCTGGGAAGCGAAGGGACGCTCGCGGTGATCACGGAGGTCACCCTACGGATCTGGCCGACCCCGGCGCATCGCTGGCTCCGGGGGTATCGCTTCGGTGACATCGGCTCGGCCCTCCGCGCCATGCGCCGGATTACCCAGGGGGAGCTGCACCCGGCGGTCGTTCGCCTCTACGACCCGGTAGACACGCGAATCGGAGGTCGCACACAGCCACGCACGGAGCAGGCCGCCAGCCGCCGGTGGCTGTCGCGCATGCTGGGCGTCGTGGATGCCATCCCAGCGCTGCGGGCGCGCGCCCTCGCTCTGCCGCTCGCGCTGCCGGGGCTCGTGAACCGGGTGTTCGACCGGCTCACGTCCGGTTGCCTGCTGATCGTCGGCTGGGAGGGTGCCGAGGGCGTCGTCGAGGCGTCGGCCGCGGCCGGCCATCGGATCCTGTGCGAGGAAGGTTCCGATCTCGGCGAGGCACCAGGGAGGCGGTGGCTCGCGTCGCGCCACGCGGTCTCCTACAAGCTGATGCCCATCTTCGAGCGCGGCGGCTTCGTCGACACCATGGAGGTCGCGGCTCGGTGGTCGCAGGTGGAGCCGCTCTATCGGGCGGTGCGGGCCGCGCTGCAGCGGCACTGTGTGGTCATGGCCCACATGAGCCATGTCTACCCCGAGGGCGCGTGCATCTACTTCTCCTTTGCGGGAGCAGGCGACCGCGCCCGCTACCTTCGCGCGTGGAGCGACGCGCTCACCGCGGTACGGGAGGTCGGAGCCACCCTGTCGCACCACCACGGGGTAGGCGAGCTGAAGGCGAGCGCCGCGACAAGCGAGATCGGTCCCGCGGTCGCCGGGTGGCGCGCGCTGAAGAGCGAGCTCGATCCGGCAGAGGTCATGAACCCCGGTCGCCTGTTCACGGGTCTCCGCGAAGCGGCCGCGCCAGGGAGGAATCCGCCCGCGGTCGCGGACCTCGAGCCCGATGATGGGCTGGCCCGAAGCTCGGCCCTCGCGCGTCTGACGCCGCGGTGTGAGGTGGCCGAGCCGATGTGGCCATGGCGCGAGCTGCCCGCTCCACCGCGCTGGCAGCGCCAGCCCTGGCAGACGCCGTGGATCGAGGTCGGAAGTAGGCGCGCGGGGGTCCTGCTCGGTCGGGGCCCGCGCTCGGCAGTCGGGCCCGACCTACGTGACTGGCTGGCCGCGGAGCAGCGCGATGCCACGGCCACGTGGGCGGTCGCCCCTCCGGGGCCACGGTGGATGGGCGAGGCCGAGCTGCCCTACCCCTGGGAGGTGGCACTCGCACTGGTCCGCGGGGACCTCCGCCCCAGCGGGCTGGGCGTAGACGGCCAGCGCCTGCTCGTAGGCTTCCGAGGGCCCGCAGCTCGAGATCTCGGCCAGCTCGCCTCTCTGGCCGTGCCAGGGGGCCTGCGCGAGATTCCGTGGCAGGTGCTGCCGCTTCCTTCGGGGCCCCTCGAGCCGTGTTCTCCGAGGGATCCGCTCTGCGTGCACGTCACCGCGCAGGGCGGGTTCCGCGCGCGAGTGGCCTGATGGCATCCCTCGATACCTGCCGGTTGTGTCCCCGCCTGTGCCGGAGCGCATGCCCGGTGGCCACTGGAGCGGCCCGCGAGGCTGCCGTCCCGACGTGGATTGCGACCGCGCTCCGGTCCGCGTCCGCAGGTCCGGCCGCGCGCGACCGAGCCGCGCGCGCGGCCACGCTGTGCGTGGACTGCGGGGCTTGCGAGGCCCACTGCCACATCGCCCAGCCGCTGCCGGAGATGCTCCGAGAGGCGAGGGCACACCTTACCCCTCCTCCCTCCCTCGCTCCGCTGGCCCAGCCGTCCGGTCACGGAGGGATCGCTGCGGTGGAGGCAGACTCCCGGCCGTGGGCGGACTGGCTCTCCGCCGTGCTCGGCCGCCCGGTGCGGCGCTGGGTGACCGAGGACCGACTGGGCGTGGCCGCGGTCGAGCATGGGACGTTCGTGGGCCACGCGGCCCGACTTCGTCGCCTTGCCGGCGACCTCGAGGTGGTCGTGGCGGACGGCGGCGTGGCGCGAGCGCTCGATGCTGCCGGGGTGGCGTTCTCCTGGTTGCATGCCGTCGTCCCCTCTGTTCGCTCGGAGATTGCGGCGGGGAGCTGTCGGGCGGGTGGTGACAGGCCGCTCGCGTGCTGCGGCGGAGCGGGACCCCTCCCACGGCACCACCCGGCGGATGCGCGCCGGGTGGCACAGATGTTCGCCGATCGGGGTTCCGTCGTGGAGGTGGTCGACGCTCGCTGTCGGGCCCACCTCGGGGACGCGGGAGTCGCCGTCCGCGACGCTGTCGATCGGCTCGCGCAGCTGGCGTTGCCGTGAGCCGGCGCGTGTGCTTGATCGTCAACCCGGCGTCAGGTGGGGGATGGTCCTCGAGGGAGCTCGCCAGATTTCGGGCGATCACGGACCGGAACCTGACGAGCTTCGAGATCAGGACCACTGAGGCCCCTGGCCATGCCACGAGCCTGGCGCGCCGTGCCGCCGAAGAAGGCTTCGACGTGGTCGCGGCGGTGGGCGGCGATGGCACAGCGCACGAGGTCGTCAACGGGCTGCTGGAGCGCTCGTCGTCGTCGTCGTCGGCATTTGGCCTCGTGCATCGGGGAACCGGGGGAGACCTGCGGCGCTCGCTGGCGGTCCCGGCCTCGCTCGAAGGCGCGGTACGGGGGCTCGCCACGTGGCCGCTCCGACCGATCGACGTGCTGGAAGCGCACGTGACCCCGCTCCGTGGGGGGCCGCAGGAGCGCCGGTGGTGCATCAACGTCGCGGGGTTTGGCCTGAACGGTCGCGTCGTGCAGCTCGCCAACCAAGGAACGAAGCGCTGGGGGGGCGCGCTCACCTTCGCGGGCGCCTCCCTCCGGGCCGTCGCCGAGCATCGCCCGGTGTCCGTCGAGCTGCACTGGACCACGCGCAACGGCACACGGTCCACGTGGGAGGGGCCGCTCGCGAGCGTGTTCCTGGCGAACGGGAGCTGGTGCGGGGGCGGCATGTGGGTGGGCCGCGGCGGCCACCTGTGCGACGGACTCGTCGAGCTGACCCTCATACCGCAGATGGCATGGTGGCGGCTCGCGATCGGAGCGCCGCGCCTGTTCACGGGCACGGTCCAGCATGTGAGCGGCGTGTCAAGAAGCCAGGTTCAATCTGTGGCAGTGTTTGCCGAGCCAGCAACTCCAGTGCTCGTCGAGCTGGATGGCGAGCTGGCGGGAAGACTACCCGCCAGATTCAATGTCATCCCGAAAGTGTTGCGTGTAGCCACAAAATCCGAGCTTGCTGCCTGACCTGGGACCGGGGTTCATGGGTTCCTAAGGTGAAATAAAAATAGTCAAAACTCGTTCTGACGGCGAAGACCGGTTTAAAAACCGCGGAAAAGAGAGCCGCGACACTTGCGTGGTTCGCCCGATGCCTCTAGAAAGTGTTCGTCAGACCGACATTGTACATAGACCATGTGATGCACGCGTCGTCGCTCGTGCTCAGCGTCCATCCGCTACAGGCCATCGTCCTCGTCGGCTCGATTGCAGTTTTAGGACTTTCAGAACTCCCCATGGAGACGTCATGAACAAGGCAGATCTCACAGAGGTGCTCGCTTCTCGCGGCGGCATCCCCAAGGTTCGCGCGGCCAACTACATCAACATCCTGACCGAGGCCATTCAGGAGGCCCTCGTCCGGGACGAGAAGGTCACGATCTCGGACTTCGGTACGTTCACCGTGTCGCAGCGTTCGGCGTTCGAGGGCCACAATCCGAAGAACGGCCAGCCGATGCACGTCCCCGCGCGTCGGATTCCGGTGTTTCGCGCGGGCAAGGGCCTGAAGAACGCGCTCAACCCCGAGTAGCGGCCGTGCGGGCCGGTCTCGCGGCCGGTCCTCGCCCCTTTCGCTGCCCCATCTCCCGCGCGTCGTCCGTCCGTGGAAGGGCTGTAGACGCCGCGGGAGTGCTCCCTCGGCAAGGAGCTAGCGCAGCCGGGCCAGGCCAACGGCCACCGCCGTGTCCACGCGCAGCGTCCACGTGCCCAGGCCCACCGGGAGCCACCCACACGACCTTGCGTGGTCGATCTCGGCCGGAGTGAATCCGCCTTCGGGGCCGATCGCCAGCGCACGATCGAGCGCACTGGTGGTCGGCGTAGCGCTTGGGGCGCCCACGACGCCGATCCATCGGTCGAGCTCGGGGGGGATGCCTGCGACCACGTCGTGGAGCGGGCGTAGAGGGGAGACCGTCGGCTGGACGGCTCGGCCGCACTGCTGACATGCCGCTCGAACCACCCGGGCCCAGCGGTCGGTGCGCGCGGTCCGCGGCACCGAGCGAGCCGAGAGGGCCGGGTGCACATGAGTGGCTCCGATCTCGACGGCCATTCGCAGGGCGTGCTCGAGTGCGGGTCCCTTGGGGAGGCCAAGGACGAGATGCAGCAACGGCTCATCCGGACTGTCCCGGACCGGGCCGCGGCCCTCGACCACGGCGCGGCCCTCTCCGTCGACGTCGACGAGCGCGGCCTCGACCTCGTGGCCCGCGCCATCGTAGAGGAGAAGCTCGCCCCCCCGCGGATGGCGACACACGACAAGCAGGTGGTGGCTGACTTCCGCGCTCAGGGTGGCACGCTGTCCATCCGGGGGGAGCCGGCTCGCGAGGTACCGCCTCATGGCGTCGACTTGTACTGCAAGCAGATCCAGCCGCTCGTGTGGTCACGGTCGGCGAGCTCGACGAAGCCGTCGAACGCGGACCGAACGCCCTCCTCCCGGTCGTCGAGGATCCCGGCGAGGATCAGCCACCCACCCGTCCGGGCGAGCAGGGCCGGGCGGAGGGCGACGAGAGCCTCGGCATGGACATTGGCGACCACCACGTCGTAGACGCCGGGGACCTGTCCCAGGGGGGTGGTCGAGAACGTGGCCGACAAGCCGTTACGGGCCGCTTGTCGCTCCGCATCACGGATCGCTGCCGGATCGACGTCGATGCCCGTGGCGGCGAGCCCGCGCCGAGCTGCCGCGAGCGCGAGGATCCCGGACCCCGTGCCGACGTCGAGCAGCGTGCGGGGCCCCTCGTCGCATATGCGGTCGACGGCCTGAAGCGCTTGACGCGTCGTCGGATGGTGACCCGTGCCAAAGCCCTGGCCAGGCTCGATGACCAGCGCTCCCGGCGGAGCGTTCCACGGAGGTGCGATGGTGAGGCGGGGGCTGATCTCCAGCGGGCCGAACGCGGCGCGGTAGGTCGACTCCCAGTCGGCCTCCTCGACGTGTTTCCACCTCGGCTCGACCGGCAGGTCCTCGAGCGCAATGGTGAGCCTGGTGACGTCCGGGTCCTCGAACCAGGCGATCAGGAGCAGCGGATCCGCCTCCTCAGTGCGCTCTGGAGGGTCCCAGGGCTGACGGATCGGGGGCGCGGTTCCCGGCACCCACGACTCCTGGAGGCCGGCTGCGCCGAGAGCGAACAGGCGCGCGGAGGCCTGGTCGAGCCAGGCGCGGGGGAGGGGGGAGAGTCGGAGCTCCAGCCACATCGGCCCGTCCTATTCACCTGGCAAGTCCGACGCCTCCGCGCTCGGTGGGCGGGTGGGCGGCCACGGGAGTCGCTAGAAGCAGGTGGCCTTCTCGGGGGCGGGCAACTTCAACCCCTTCTGGTGGGCATCCACGAGCGCGAGGATGGCCTCGGGACCCATGCACACCTCGACCCAGCGGTCGTCGGTGAGGCCGCGCACGTAGAGGGCCGGTGTGCCCTTGACGCCGGCGCGGTCGCCGGCGACTGCGCTCGCGGCGATGGACCGTACGGTCTGCTGGTCCTGCATGCAGGACTGCCACGCCGCTCCGTCGAGTCCGAGCTCCCGCGTGACCTGGGCGAGACGTGCATCGGAGAGGTCGCTCTGCTTCGAGAAGAGCTCCGTGGCGTAGTCCCAGAAGCGGCCCTGCTGGTTCGCGCACTCCGCGGCCATCGCGGCTCGGCAGCGGTCGACCCGCTCCTTGGATTCGAGGACCGGATTGCAGGCACCCGAGAGGGGAAACGGGCGAAACCGCACCTGGATCTCGGGGACCTGCTGCACGAGCTGCTTGAGCAGCGACGACGCGTGGGCGCAGTGCGGACATCCGAAGTCCGCGTACTCCACCACCAGGTAGGGGGCCGACGGGTCCCCGAGCACCGGCTCGTCGCCGGCGAGCTCGACAGTTCCCGAGGGGTAGCTGAACATCATGCTCAGCTGCTTCATCAGCTCCGCGTCCGCGGTCTTGGAGGCAGGCTCGTTCCCCTCCTTGGGGCCGTCGTCGGTTGCCGCCGTTCCTCCCGGCGCACTCTCCGGGTCTTCCCTCTCGCCTGTGATCTCGGGAAGCGAGGGGCCCTCGTCCTGGCCGGACCAGGTGGACAGCCCAATCAGAACGACCACGGCGAAGGTGGCACTGATCGCCACGAAGCTGTTCGACGTGGGGACGTGGGAGACGTTCTGCTGCAGCTCTTCACCGGCCTGCGTGACGCCGCGCCAGCCAGCCCAGGTGAGGAGTCCATTGCAGAGGTAGATGGTGATGCACATCACGCAGACGGCGCCGAGCTGGGCCGCCTCGAAGGCGAGGTACAGGGAGTAGAGGACGCCTACGCCTCCGAGCAGGGCCACGGTGGTGAACAGCCGCGCCGACGCCTCTCGGGAGACGAGCGCAGCAATGGCAACCCCCAAGAAGAAGCCAGAGCCGAGCAAGGCGATCGGAATGCCGAACAGCTCCGATGCGGCTGAGCTGTTCACGGTGTTGCAGCTGATGACCTCGTTGATGTCGCAGAGCGACGGGCCACCGCCTGCCGACAGCTTCTCGTTGAAGAGGTAGGCGCTGCAGCCGAGGCCGAGGACGGCAGTGGCGAAGACGCCCCACCGCGTGTCCTCCAGGATGATCCCTGTGCAGGCGATGGTCGCCGCCAGCAGCCACGCCATGAGGGACCAATCGCCGAGGAAGAACCCGGCGAGCGCGACCACTCCAGCGGCCACGAACGGCACGTACTGCTTGGGGATGTCCATGGCGTCCGGAGGTATCGCCGGGGCCTGGGGCCGGCAACGCGCGTAGTGCTGCAGCCTATCTCCGAGCTCGAGCTATCTCCCGCTTGGCGTCTCGCTCCTTGAGGTCCTGGCGGCGGTCCTGGTGCTGCTTGCCTCGCGCAAGCGCAATTTCGAGCTTGATCTTCGAGCCCTTGAGGTACATCCGGACAGGAACGACGGTCATTCCCTTCTGCCGTACGCCACGGTCGAGCTTCTGTAGCTCGTGACGCTGCAGGAGCAGCCTTCGGTTGCGCGTGGGCTCGTGGTTCTCCCGGTTGGCCTCGGCGTAGGGCGCGACGTAGCAGCCTACGAGCCAGGCACCGTCGGCGGAGAGGCGGACATAGGCCTCCGACAGGTTCGCCTGACCCATCCGGATGGACTTGACCTCTGGGCCGAGCAACGACAAACCGGCCTCGAACGTGTCGAGCAGCTGGAAGTCGTGGCGGACTCGGCGATGGTCGATCAGGACCCGAATCGGCGGGCCCGACCCGCCACCGGCACCTCCGCGGCCGCTCTTGCCGCCGCTGCCGTTCCTGCCTTGTGGACTGCGCGCCATTCGCAGAGGTGTAACCCGAACACCTCTGGTTTGCCCGGCCCTGGTTTGCCCGGCGGGGTGGGGGAAAGTGGGGCACCTGAAGAAGGACACACCGCCGCGCCGCGCCGCGCCGCGCGTAGGTGGGCGGGCGGGCCCGCCTGGAGCTCGAACACCTCGTGTCGATCGGCTGGCTATTCCGCACGCAGTGCATGCAGTGAGTGCCTCGGGTCGTTGGCCGCTTGGTTGGTGCCCCGAACAGTGCTCGGAACAGTGCTCGGAACAGTGCTCGGAAAATGGCTTCCGAGGCC
>CAYMSU010000001.1:27390-52473 GCA_964393165.1 uncultured Enterobacteriaceae bacterium | reverse complement strand
GAACAGTGCTCGGAACAGTGCTCGGAACAGTGCTCGGAAAATGGCTTCCGAGGCCTTGGGATGTGGTGAAATGTGGGGTATGGTGGGGCAGCCGGGATGCTCCGGTGTCCCCCCCCCACCGTCAAATCCGTGAAGATCAAGGTCCGATGCCAGAAGGTCGTCAACATGGATGCCAAGGGCAGGTTGGCGTTGCCGTCCAAGATCCGCAGTGCGCTCGCGGACATGGGCGAGACGTCTCTCGTGCTCATGGCCTACGTGGACTCGGATGGGGAACCCTCGGTCTGGGGCTGGACCAACGAGCTCTTCGAAGCGGAGGTGGAGGGACCTCTGGAAGGCCAGGATCCGTTCTCCAGCAACGTCCGGGACTTTCTGCACTCAGTGAGCTCGACGGCCCAGGATGTCGACCTCGATGGGCAGGGGCGCATCCTGATCCCGCCCGAGCTTCGCGAGCAGGGCGGTCTCAACCAGAAGGAGTGCGCGATCTTCGTCGTCCAGGGCCACATCGAGATCTGGTCCAAGGACGGATGGGAGCGACGCCTCGACAATGCACGGCAGCGGCAGCAGGCCCGGCAGCGTCAGCCCGGTCGGGAGCCCCTGGCGTGACCTTTCACCACGTGCCGGTGCTGCGTCGCGAGGTCGTCGAGATCCTGGCCCCAGAGGCTGGTCAGGTCCTGGTCGACTGTACCCTCGGAGGCGGTGGGCACGCCCAGGCGCTCCTCGAGGCCGGCGAGTGTCGCCTCATCGGCCTCGATCGGGACCCGGCCGCCATCGCGGCCTCCCGAGCCCGCTGCGCGGGGTTCGGTGACCGGTTCACGGCGGTGCAGGCGCCGTTCTCCGAGCTTCGCGCCGTGCTCGACCACCTCGGCGTGGCTCGCGTACACGGGCTGCTCGCAGACCTCGGGGTGTCGTCGCACCAGCTCGACACCGCGGAGCGTGGGTTCTCCTTCCAGCGGCAAGGTCCGATCGACATGCGAATGGACCCCACCCGCGGCGTGTCGGCAGCCCACCTTGTGAACGAGTGGCCCGAGTCCGAGCTCGCGGAAGTCATCGCGAAGTGGGGGGAAGAGCGCCGCGCGCGACGTGTCGCCGCCCACATCGTCGCCGCGCGCCCCTTGTACGACACCCGTGCCCTCGCGGAGGTAGTCGCCCGGGCTGTCGGAGCGCCTCGCGGTCGGATCCACCCGGCAACGCGCACGTTCCAGGCGCTCCGCATCGCGACCAATGCGGAGCTTCAGGAGCTCGAGGAGCTGCTGCAGGCTGCGCTGGAGCGGCTTCACGACGGCGGAAAGCTGGCCGTGATCACCTTCCACAGCCTCGAAGACCGCATCGTGAAGCGCTTCCTCGCCGAGGCCGCAGGGAAGCGGCGGCCCCGGGACCCCTACGGAAACCCCCTGGGGGAAGTGTCGGTCCGCCTCCTCGACGATCGCACGCCGGCCGCGAACGACCCCAACCCTCGGGCGCGATCCGCTCGCCTCCGGGCGGCCGTGAGGGTTCGATGAGCCCTTCTCCACTCGGACTGCGTCACGGCGTCTGGCTGATCGCCCTCTTCCTGGTGCTCTTCGCGCTCGTCCGTGTGCGGCTGGAGACCCAGGCCCTTCGGCAGCAGCTTGCGCGTAGCGCCTCGCTCATCGACGAAGCGGAGGCGCTACGCGATCGCCTTCGCCTGGAGACCGCTGCGCGCCGGCGCGCGGCGGTCATGGAGCGGTCGGCAGACCGCCTGGGGTTGACCCCCGCCGAGATCCGGGTGCTCCGCCAGGGGGCGCCGTGACCTCCCCACCGATCCGGCCACTCGCGCTCTCGCGCACGGTGGAGAACGACCCCGAGGTTCGGGCTCGTGCCACAATGCGCCTGCGGCTCGTGTCCCGCGTGCTGCTCGGCATGCTGGTCGTGGTGGGCCTCCGGGGCGCGCAGCTCGGGGTCCTGCCCTCCGAGCGAACGCTTCGCGCGGCCTCCATCCTGCGCTGGAACACCGAGATGGTGCAGGCTCCCCGCGGCGAGATCGTGGACCGCCGCGGTCGGCGCCTCGCCGTCTCGGTGCCGACGGCTCGGGTGGTTGTCGATCCGTCGATGGTCGACGAGACCACGGTAGGCGAGCTGTCAGCCGAGCTCGCGGAGATTCTCGACATCGAGCAAGGCACGGTCGCGGCGAAGCTCCGGCGGCGCCCCAGCCGGTACCAGAGGCTCCGCGACCGTGTGCATCCAGCGGCGGCCGCGAAGGTCGAGGCGCTCCGGCGGCTCCAGGATGAGCATGGCAAACCCCGATTCCCGGGGCTGATGATCGAAGAAGAGCCGATGCGCTTTTATCCCGAGGAGGCGCTGGCGGCCCAGGTTCTCGGCTTCGTCGACGCTTCCGGGACAGGGCGAGAGGGGCTCGAAGCGGCGTACGAGTCTCACCTCCGCGGAGGTGTGATCTTGCGCCAGCGGCGGCGGGATCGGCGTGGCCTCTCGGTCGATGAGCCGAGCGGCCGAGCCGGATCCCACGCCGGGATGACCGTTCACCTCGCGCTGGATCGGACGGTGCAGCGAGCGACCGAGCGAGCGCTCCGCGATGCGATGGAGCGTTCGGCGCCGAAGGCCGCCATGGCGGTGGTCGTGGAGGTGCAGACAGGCGACCTGCTGGCCCTGGCCACGCTGCCGTCGTTCGACCCGAACGTGGTTCGCGGCCCTGCCCGCAACCGGCGCAACCAGGTGGTCGAGTTCCCCATCGAGCCTGGCTCGGTGTTCAAGCCCTTCACCGTCGCGGCGGCCCTCGAGGAGCGCCGGGTTCGACCCACCTCGGTGATCGACTGCAGTGGCCCGCTGGTGGTCAGTGGGGCCGAGATCCGAGACACGCATCCTCGAGATCGCTGCACCGTCGCCGAGGTCATTCAGGTCTCGAGCAACGTCGGCGCGGCCAGGCTGGCGCTGGATCTCGGAGCGGAGCGGTTCCTCACCTACGTCAGCGCGTTCGGCTTCGGTGAGCCCACCCGCGTAGGGCTGCCGGCGGAGAGCGGCGGCACGGTGAGGCGGATTGGTGAGGTTCGACCTGTCGAGCTCGCGACTACGGCGTTCGGTCAGGGTGTGTCGGTCACGCCCCTCCAGCTCGCGATGGCCGTGGCTGCGTTGGGCAACGATGGGGTTCTCATGCGGCCCCGCCTGGTCACGCGAGTCGTCGATGCCCACGGCGTTCCCGAGCAGGTCCACCCGCCGCGTAGCCTCCGCCGCGTGGTCTCGGCGAGCACGGCCGCCGAGGTGGTCCGCATGATGGTCGCGGTGACCGCCCCGGGGGGAACCGCGCCGGATGTAGCGGTGCCGGGGTTCGTGCTCGCCAGCAAGACCGGCACGGCCGAGAAGCCCCTGCGCAACGGGCGAGGCTACGGTAGCGGCCGCATCGCCTCCTTCGTCACGCTGGTGCCGGCCGAGGAGCCAGCCATCGCCGTGGTCGTCGTGATCGACGAGCCCTCCCGGGGCAGTCACTACGGCGGCGTTGCCGCAGGGCCCGTGGCGGCCACCATCGCTTCCGACACTCTCCGCCTGCTGGGCATCCCCCGGCAGCTGGCCCGGGCGACCGAGACGCGCCCGGTGCCCTCCTTCCCTTAGTCTCACCGTCCTTCGGGGCGTCCCTCGCTCTTTCTCACCCCTCCCCATAAGCCGTATCCGCGGCCGGTCAGGCTGGAGTGCCCCTCCCCAGGGCCCCTGGATGTGCCTTCGTTCCCTCCTCGCGAGCTCGGCCGAGCAGTCCTGCTCGACCCTCGCGGGCGTTGGCGCATCGCTCCCTCGCTCCCCAGCGTGCAGTGGCCTGCCGGCCGCGGTCGGCTCCCTCCCCTCTCACGATCCGCCTTGGAGCGGCGCTCGGTTGCGCCGTGGCAGTTGGACGACGTGCGTGCGCCGAGCACGATCCCCATCGGACCCGGACGCCTGAGCAACATATCAGACCTTCGGTCAGAAGTTGGCCGGTCCGTCTCGGATAGTGGTCGCTACAATGGCGACGCGATGCAGCTGAAGCAGATCCTTGCCCACGTCGACGTGCTCGAGGTGTCCGGTCCGGTCGACCGGCCGGTCCAGTCGGTCACCCGAGACTCGCGGGAGGTCGACCCTCTCTCGGCGTTCATCGCCGTCGTGGGTAACCGCGTCGACGGGCACGACTTCGTCTCCAGCACCGAGGCTCCGGTGGTGGTGGTCGAGCACGAAGTCTCTGCTCCCCAGGGCTGCACCGTGGTGCGCGTCCGGAGCGCCAAGCTCGCTCTTGCGCAGTTCGCCGCCGCGCTGCACGGCTTTCCCGGGCGAGCGCTGCCGGTCGTGGGGATCACGGGCACCAACGGCAAGACCACGGTGGCGACCATGGCCGATGTCGCGCTGCGCTCGCTCGGCTGGCGCACAGGGCGCATCGGTACCACTGGCAACCTGGTCGACGGGGTCACGCGACCCACGCGGTTCACGACCCCCGAAGCTCCAGAGATCCAGTCGTTGCTCGCACAGATGCGCGAGGCGGCAGTCGAGGCGGTGCTCATGGAGGTGACCTCGATCGGGCTTGCCCAACGCCGGGTCGATGGGATCGACTTCGAACTCGGCGTGTTCACGAACCTCACGCGAGACCACTTGGACTTCCACGGCACCTTCGAGGCCTATCGAGAGGCGAAAGCGCGTCTGTTCCGGGAGCTTCTCGCCACGTCGCCCCAGATCTCCGGCCATCCGGCCGCGCTCCTGTGTGGAGACGATCCCGCCCATGCCGAGATGGGCGCCCCCTCCGACCGCTGGACCTATGGGCTCGGCCCCCGCAACGACCTGCGCCTGGAGCGGCTCTCGCTCGACGCCGAGGGCCTGCGCGCGGAGATCGTGGCCCCCGAGGGCCGATGGCCCCTGCGCAGTCCCCTCGTCGGCAGGCACAACGCGCTGAATCTGCTGGCAGCCTGGGGGGTGCTCAGGGCCCTCGGCGTCCCTGCCGACCGCTCGGCGAAGGCGGTTGGCGCGGTGCACGGCGTGCCCGGCCGGCTCGAGCGGGTGCCCGACCGGTCGGGGCGGCGCCTCGTAGTGGTCGACTACGCCCATACCGAGGATGCGCTTCAGCACGCTCTGGCATCGCTGCGACCGCTTACGCGGGGCCGGCTGTGGGTGGTGTTCGGGTGCGGTGGGGATCGCGACGTGGGCAAACGGCCCCGGATGGGCCAAGTCGCGGAGGCAGGGGCAGACCACGTGGTGATCACCTCCGACAATCCGCGGCACGAGGACCCGCGTCAGATCATCCAGCAGATCACGGCAGGTCTGGCGATTCCCGAGCGAGCGACCGCCATCGAGGACCGGGGAGAGGCCATCGAGCACGCGCTGCGCTGCGCCAGCGAAGGGGACACCGTCCTGATCGCTGGGAAGGGGCACGAGACCTACCAAGAAATCGCTGGAGCGCGCTTGCCGTTCGACGATCGAGCAACTGCGAGAGCCGTCATGGAGGAGTTATGAAGTTCGATGCAGCGGCAGTGGCTCGGGCGACCGGGGGAGAGCTCGTTCGAGACGCCGAGGCAGGGCCGATCAGCACCGACACGCGCACGCAGGAGAAGGGTGACTGGTTCCTCGCCCTGGTCGGGCCACGCTTCGACGGCCACGACTACCTTGTTGCGGCGCAGCAAGCGGGCGCCGTCGGCTGCATCGTCGAGCGCGCTCCCGGGTCGGAGTGGCGAGGTGGCGTCGTCGTGGTCGAAGACACCACTCGGGCGCTGCAAGACCTCGGGCGGTACGCGAGGTCTCGGGTCACCTGTCCTGTCGTGGGCCTCACGGGAAGCTCCGGCAAGACGACCACCCGAGCCCTGGTGGCGTGTGCGTTGTCACCGATGGGCGAGATCCATCAGACCGTCGGCAACCTGAACAACCACCTTGGCGTCCCGATGACGCTGGTGGCCGCGCCACCGAGTGCTGCGGCGCTCGTCGTCGAGATGGGAACCAGCGGCCCTGGGGAGATCGAGTTCCTGGCTCGGCTCGGTGAGCCCGATGTGCGACTGATCGTGAACGTGGGCCCGGCCCACCTCGAGGAACTCGGTGGGCTCGACGGTGTGGCCGTCGAGAAGGGCTCGATGTTCCGGACCGCCCGGCCAGGCGACACCTGCTGCGTCAACATCGAGGACGGGCGGGTGGCCGCGGTGCCGCTACCGGATGGTGTCCGCCGCATCACCTTCGGGCAGGGTGGAGACATCTCCCTCGAGCAGGTGCGCATCGTCGTCGACGGGCTCACGTTGACCACCCACGCCACCTACGACACGCCGGAAGGTCGCATCGAAGCCTCCATTCCGGCGGCTGGCCGGCACGTCGCCCTCAACGCGGCAGGAGCCCTGGCCATCGCGGCTGCGCTGGGGGTCGACCTCCACGAGGCTGCGGCCGCGCTCGCCGACTACGCGCCGGTGGGCATGCGGATGAAGCCAGAGCGCCTCTCGACCGGGGCCGTCGTGCTCAACGACGCGTACAACGCCAACCCCCAGTCGATGAAGGCCTCCCTCGACGTGCTCGGCCTCATGCAGGGCCGGCGCGCTGCGGTGCTGGGCGACATGTACGAGCTCGGCGCGGAGGAAGCGGCCTGGCACCAGGAGGTGCTCGCGCACGCGGCCAGTGTCGGCCTCGACCGTCTCTGGCTGCTCGGGTCCCGGATGGCGGCGGCGGCCGAGGCTGCCGTGGGCATCGAGGCGCGCGCCCTCACCGACGCCGCGGCGGTGACCGAGGAGCTTCAGGCGTGGCTTGCGCCTGGTGACGTGGTGTTGCTGAAGGGGAGCCGCGGGGCGCGCGTGGAACAGGTGTTGCAGGGCCTTCGGGGCGATGCCCCCACTGGAGCGAGCTGATGCTGTACTGGTTGTTCGTCGAGCCCGGCCCGCTGGCCGATATCGTGCCCGGGACCAACGTGTTCCGGTACATCAGCTTCCGCACCGCATGGGGCATGATCACCGCACTGATGGTGTCCTACCTGGTGTTTCCGGGCTTCATCCGGTGGATGAAGCAGCGCAAGGTCGACCAGATCATCCGCGACGACGGGCCCGAGAGCCACCGCCTCAACAAGGTCGGGACCCCCACGATGGGGGGCGTCCCGATGCTCGCTGGGGTCGCGCTCGCCGCGCTGCTGTGGGCTCGCATCGACGAGCCGGCGACGTGGATGGTGTTGATCGTGATGCTCGGGTACGGCGCCATCGGCTTCTACGACGACTGGAAGAAGGTCATGGAGCGATCCACGGCCGGGCTTGCGGGCCGCTTCAAGCTGGTGTTCCAGATCGCGATCGGCGGCGGGGTGCTCGCGTGGGGCTACGTCGCCGGCGTCTACCCGGTCGACATCTCGTTCCCGTTCTTCTCCAACTTCTCGCTCGACTTCGCCGAGCTGTGGGCGGGCGCTCCGGACGCTCTTGGGTGGCTCTACGTCGCGCTGGCCCTGTTCATCGTCGTGGGGGCGTCCAATGCGGTCAACCTCACCGACGGCCTCGACGGCCTCGCCATCGGACCGGTGATGACGTCGGCCGCGACCTACGGGCTCATCGCCTATCTGACGGGACACGCGGCCTTCTCCCAGTACCTGGGCATCCAGTACGTCGCAGGAACCGGAGAGCTGACGGTCATCGCCTTCGCCCTCGTCGGCGCGGGGCTCGGGTTCCTTTGGTACAACGCTTACCCTGCTTCGATCTTCATGGGTGACGTGGGCTCGCTGGCCCTCGGCGGCACGCTCGCCATGCTCGCCGTCCTCTCCAAGCACGAGGTGTTGCTCGCCATCGTTGGCGGCATCTTCGTGCTCGAGACCTTGAGCGTGATCATCCAGGTCTCGTCCTTCAAGCTCACCGGCAAGCGCGTCTTCGCGATGGCCCCCATCCATCATCACTACGAGAAGCGAGGCTGGTCCGAGCCCAAGATCATCGTGCGGTTCTGGATCATCAGCGTCGTGCTGGCGCTCGTCGCGCTCTCGACCCTGAAGCTGCGGTGACCCAGGATCTGTCCGGGTGCCGCGTCCTGGTGATGGGGCTCGGGCGGTCCGGAGCAGCTGCCGCCCGACTCGCCCTCTCGAGGGGGGCCCGCGTGGTCGGTATCGACCTTCGGCAGCAGGTTCCCCCCATCGCCGGCGTGGAGATCGAGCTCGGCCCCCACCGGCGGCAGCGCTTCGATGAGGCGGAGGTCATCGTGGTCTCTCCTGGGATTCCGCCGTCCCTGGAGCCCCTCCGAGCGGCGGTCGCTCGCGGGGTGATGGTCACGAGCGAGCTCTCCTTCGCCGCGGGGTACCTGACTGCGCCGCTGATCGGGATCACTGGCACCAACGGCAAGTCGACGGTCACGTGGTTCACGCAGCAGCTGCTGGAGGCGGCGGACGTAGCTTGCTTCGCCGGGGGAAATCTCGGTAATCCACTGTCGAGTGCGGTGCTCTCGGACCGCTTGCCGGAGGTAGTGGTGGCCGAGATCTCGTCCTACCAGCTCGAGCTCCCCGCGCCCGGAGGGGGGCCGCTGGTCAAGCCCGCGGTCGCCGCGATCTTGAACCTCACGCCAGATCACCTCGACCGGCACGGCACCATGGAGCGGTATGCGGCGGCCAAGGCCCGCCTCTTCGAGCGCATGGACCCGACGGACTGGGCAGCGATTCCCCTTGGCGACGAGCGGCTGGTCCGCGCGACCGAGGGTCACGGAGGTCGCCGTGCGTGGCTCGGCGGGTGCCCAGGAGTCCGTCGCGAGGGCCGCCAGGTCACGGTGGACCTCGGGAATCGCGAGATTGCCTTGTCGCTCGACGGGATGTCCGTGCCCGGGGCGCACAACCTCGACAATGCGGCAACCGCCGCGTGGCTCGTGCTCGCTGGGGGCTTTCTGGAGCCGTCCCAGGTCCGGCTCGCGCTTCCACGGCTCCGCGCACTGCCGCATCGCATGGAGCAGGTCCACTCGAGCCGGGGAGTCCGGTGGATCAACGACTCCAAGGCCACCAACCTGGAAGCGGCGCGGGCGGGGATCTGTGGCATCGACCAGCCCGGGGTGGTGCTGCTCGGGGGGCGCGGCAAGCAGCAGCCCGACGGCACACTCGGCTTCGCTGCCCTCGCCGAGGCCCTCGCGCGCCACCGCGCGGTCGTGTGCTTCGGCGAAGATGGGCCGCGCATCTCTCGGGAGCTGGCCAGTGTCTCGCTGCCCAGCATGGTCACCCCCGATCTCGCCCGCGCGGTGGAGCTCGCGGCAGGCGAGGCGGAGCCAGGGGAGGTCGTGCTCCTGTCCCCAGGATGCGCGAGCTTCGACGAGTTCGCCGACTTCGAGCACCGCGGGCGCTCCTTCGCCGAGCTCGCCCGCGCCCTGGGGCCGATTCCCGAGGAGGGTCCATGATCACGACCGAGGCTCCGACGGCCGATTCGCTCGACGCCCGGCCCGCACTCCCGCTTGCGGGCATCGACTGGGCCTTGGTGGGACCCGCGGTCGGGCTCGCGTCGCTCGGCATCCTCATGATCGTGTCGGCTAGCGGAGGTGCGTCTACCGCGTCGTCGGTGCCCTTCGCGCTCCGGCAGGGGCTCGGACTGCTGGTAGGCGGCGGGGCCGCCGCGGTCCTGGTGGTCTTGCCGTACCGAGTGCTTCGGCAGGCCACGTGGCCGTTCTACGTAGCCTCGCTCGTCCTGCTGTTCCTCGTGATTCCCCTCGGCACGACCGTGAAGGGAGCCACGCGTTGGTTGTCGCTGGGGATCGTCCAGCTCCAACCCTCCGAGATCGCCAAGCTCGCGCTGATCGGGGTGATGGCGGACTACCTCGCCAACAATCGGGGCCGGCTGCGCGACTTCGTCGGCGTGGCGCTCCCCGGCTTCGGGTTCCTCTTGCCCATGCTGATGCTCGTGATCCTCCAGCGGGACTTCGGGACCACCGCGATTCTACTCGGGCTCGCGGGGGTGCAATTCCTGGTCGCGGGGCTTCGCTGGAGCCACGTCGCGGTCTGTGCGGCGGTCTCTTCCGCGCTCCTCGCGATCCTCGTCTTCGTCGAGCCCTACCGGTTCACTCGGGTGACCGAGTTTATGGCTCCGTTCAAGCACGAGACCGAGTCCGGCTACCAGGTGGTTCAGGGCTGGATCGCGCTCGCCACCGGGGGCTGGACGGGCACGGGTCTCGGTGCGGGCGTGGCGCAGCTCGGCTTCGTACCCGAAGCCCACAATGACATGATCATGGCGGTGGTGGGCGAGGAGCTGGGAGCACTCGGCTTCGTGACCGTTGTGGCGCTCCTCGTCATGCTGGTGTGGCGCTGCTTCCAGGTGGCGCTGCGGGCTCCCGACCTCTTCGGCATGCTCGCAGCGGCCGGCGTGGGCACCATGCTTGCCGCCCAGGCCATCATCAACATCGGCGTCGTCGGCGGCCTGCTACCCGCGAAGGGCCTCGTGCTGCCCTTCGTGTCCTATGGGGCCTCCGCCGCTGTGGTAAACGTGGTGGCGGTGGCAGTGGTGCTGAAGGTGGCCCTGCAGACGCGCCTCGTGAACGGGTCGGAGGGTGCTCCGACCCCGGAGCCGCCCACGGCTCCTCCCACGCAGGCCGGCGAGGGCCGCTCCACCGCCGGAGTGCCAGGCGAGGAGGGCTGATGTTCCGAGGAAAGGTCCGGGGAATCCACTTCGTCGGCATCGGCGGCATCGGCATGAGCGGCATCGCCGAGGTCCTCGTCAACCTCGGGTTCGACGTGACCGGCTCCGACCTGCGCGACAGCCCCACGGTAGAACGGCTCCGGGAGCTCGGCGCGAGGGTGACCGTCGGTCACGATCCCGCAAACATCGCGGCGACCGACGTCGTGGTCCGCTCCACGGCGGTCGGCATGGACAATCCCGAGTGCCGAGCCGCCGTCGAGCTTGGAATCCCGGTGATTCGCCGGGCCGAGATGCTCGCCGAGCTGATGCGGCTCAAGTACGGCATCGCGGTTGCCGGCACCCACGGCAAGACCACGACGACGTCCATGCTCGCCACCTGCCTCGCCGCCGGCGGGCTCGACCCTACGGTGGTGATCGGGGGCCGCGTCGACAACCTCGGCGGTAGCAACGCGAAGCTCGGGACCGGGGAGTACCTCGTGGCCGAGGCGGACGAGTCCGACGGCACGTTCAACGAGCTGTCGCCGACCGTTACCATCGTCACGAACATCGATCCCGAGCACCTCGACCACCACGGCTCGGTTCAGGGGCTCGAGTCCGCGTTCGCCGACTTCGCGAACCGGGTGCCGTTCTACGGGTTCTCTGTGTTGTGCCTCGATCATCCACGGGTGCAAGAGATCCTGCCGAATGTCCGGCGGCCTGTCGTCACCTACGGGTTCGCGCGGAATGCCGACTTTCGCGCCTCGCCGCCCCAGTTCCGAGGCATGGAGTCCAAGTTTCGCCTCTACTACCGGGAGAAGGCACTCGGGGACATCACCCTCGGCATGCCGGGCCGTCACAACGTCCAGAACGCCACGGGGGCCATCGCCGCGGCGATGGAGCTGTCGATTCCCTTCGACCAGATCCAGAGTGGCCTGCACCACTTCAGCGGCGTGCAGCGCCGGTTCACCGTGGTCGGGGAGCCCGGCGGGGTCATCCTGGTCGACGACTACGCCCACCATCCGGTGGAGATCGAGGCGACGCTGTCCGCCGCGGAGTCCGCGTGGCCCGACCGGCGCGTCGTGGCCGTGTTCCAGCCGCACCGGTACACCCGGGTCAAGGACCTGTTCTACGAGTTCTGCTCGGCCTTCAACCACGCGTCCGACGTGCTCGTCTGCCCGGTCTACGCGGCCGGGGAGTCGCCGCTGGAGGGCATCGACCACCTCCACATCGCGGCCGAGATGCGGGATCGGGGCCATCGGGGCACCCGGCCCATCGACAGTCTCGAGGAGGCCGTCGAGGTCTTGGCCTCGGAGGTGCGCGAGGGCGACATCGTGGTCTCCCTCGGCGCTGGCAACGTCAACCAGGTGGTGAAAGAGCTGTTGGTCCGGCTGTCCTGATGGACGATGGGCTCGCCGTGCGGCTGCACGAGCCGTTGGCACGGCACACCGCACACCGGACGGGCGGGCCCTGCGAGGCCTGGGTCGTGGTCCATCGGATGTCCGGGCTGCGGACCGTCCTCGCCGAATGCCGCGCCGCGCGGTGGCCCCTCAGCGTGCTCGGGGCGGGCACCCGCACCGTGGTGCGCGACGGGGCCGTCCTCGGTGCGGTGCTGCGCCTCGGAGGGGACTTCGCGACCTACCGCAACGAGGGCGACACATGGGTCGTCGGGGCTGCGGTTCCCGTGCCGAGCCTCGTCGGCGCGTGCGTCCGGCACGGACGCACAGGGGTAGAGCATCTCGCCGCAGTGCCTGGCTCGGTGGGGGCGTCCGTCTTGCTCGACGACGGGTGGGACGACGTCGTCGAGTCCGTCACGGTCGTCCGGCAAGGTCCTCCTCGTGCCGTGGGGTTGTCCGCCGCGCGTAGGGCCCGAAGCGGCGCTGTGGTCACCGAGGTCCGTCTCCGGCTGAGGATCGCCGAGAGCGAAGAAGTCGGCGCACGAGCCAAGGCGGCCCTGTCGGGAAGCGCACCTGTCCCGCCCGGGTCGTGGTACGCGCCGGCGCAGGGGGAGCCTGTCCGTGAGGTCTTTCAGTCGGTGCGGCTGCAGCTGGTGCGGCTTCGGGACGTCGCGATTCCGCCGGCGGCCCCAGAGCTCGTGGTCAACCTGGGCGGCGGTACCGCCGCAGACCTCGAGCTCCTCGCGAAGTCCGCGTTCGACCGGGTGAAGAAAGTCAGGGGGAGCCAACTCGCGCCACGGATCCGATGGATGGGGCGGGCACCGGATGCTTGATCCGGGTGGGAGGCCTGGATGGTGGAACGCAACAAGACGGTGGGCGTGCTGATGGGCGGCTTGTCGACCGAGCGAGAGGTCTCGCTCAGGTCGGGACGCGCGGTGGCGGGAGCGTTGCGTCGCCGCGGATGGTCCACCGTCGAGATCGACGTCGATCGCGACCTGCCCAGCCAGCTGCTCCGACGAGGCGTCGACGTGGCGTGGATTGCGCTGCACGGTCGGTTTGGCGAGGACGGCTGCGTGCAGGGACTGCTCGAGGTGATGGGGATTCCCTACACGGGGTCGGGCGTGCGGGCGAGCGCAGTGGCGATGGACAAGCTGGCGACGAAGCAGGCGCTAGCACTCGTGCCGGAGGTCACGCTGGCACCTCATCGCGTGGTCCGCGAGGGCGAGCCACTGCCCGGAGACCTCGAGCTTCCTGTCGTGGTGAAGCCGCTCGTGGGTGGGTCCACGATCGGCATCTCTGTCGCCCGGTCAGTCGAGCAGGTCCAGCGAGTCACGGCCGAGGCGCTAGCACACCACCCGGAGGTCTTGCTCGAGGCGTTCGTGCAGGGTGACGAGATCACGGTTCCAGTGGTGGACGGGCGCCCCTTTCCTGTGATCCGGATCGTGCCAGAATCAGGGTTCTTCGACTTCGAGGCCAAGTACACGAAGGGGCAGACACGCTACGAGGTACCCGCACGGATCGACGAGGGAACCGCGGACCTCGCGCAGCGAGCCGCGGTGGCGGCATTCCTGGCGCTCGGCTGCCGGGGGCTCGCACGTGCGGACTTCATGGTCCCGCGTGATGCACCTCCGGTCTTCCTGGAGATCAACACGCTCCCGGGTATGACGGAGACGAGTCTGTCTCCAATGTCGACCGAGGCGGACGGGTTCCCCTTCGACGACCTCGTCGAGCGAATTCTGAAGGGGGCAAGCTGTATGCAGCCGGATCTTCAGCCTGCGTGACGGTCGGTGGCCTGGGGAGCAATCGACTGCGCGAAGAGTATTCCGGATCAATCCTCGCGCATGGCTCTTGAAACGCGATCGCATGCCGGGTACAACGAAGGGGCTTCGTTTCCGCGTTGGCCAACGCGGGAACATCCCCTCGGGGCCTCCCTCCCTTCGTCCTTCCCTCCCTCTCCGGGTGATGAGAATTCACTCCCGCTCCCTGCCGTGGCTGAGCGCCCGACGGGGCTCGTTCGCTCCTTGGATGCGGCGGGCCCGAAGGGCGGCGTGTGTGCTCGGGATTGCCGGGCTCGTCGGAGCCTGGTGGCTGCGCCCCGATCTGTGGATGGTGGAGCACGTCGAGTTCGAGGGCGCCGTCAATGCCTCGACGGCCGAGCTGCGGCACCTCGTCGATCTCCGGAACGGCACGCCCATGTGGCGGGTCGACCTCGAGCGCATGGCGCGTGCGGCAAGGACCCACCCCTGGGTCGAAGAGGCCTCCGTGCACCTGTCGTGGCCCTCCACGGTTCGGGTGGCGCTGCGCGAGCATCGAGCCGTGGCGCTGCTCGAGCGAGAAGGGGAGGTGCGCGTAGTCGGGGCATCCGGGGAGGCCTTCCTCGACCTGGGCCGGTGGCCGGAGGGCCGAGACCTGCAGCTGCCCCGCATCCTGGGCGTCTCCGCGGACTTCGAGCAGCGGCACCCACAGCTCGGGAAGGCCGCCGTGCGCCGCGCCCTCGACCTCGTGGAGGTGCTGTCCAGCAGCGGCCAGGTGGCTCGCGACCAGATCGACGAGGTCGTGTTCTCACCGTCGCACGGGCTGCGCGTGCGCACCCCCGGGGTCGAGCTGGCCTTTGGCTTCGCGGAGCCCTCCTCCCGCCTGAAGAGGCTCGACGCACTCGTTTCGTCGGGCCTCGACCTCCACGCGCCCACCCTCGTCGACCTCGCCCCGCCGACCGTGGCGATCCTTCGACCGCGCGAGTCTCTCACTCCGGGGAGCTGACGCTCCCTCTCTCCTACGTTCCCTCCTCCCTTCCCATCCATCCTCCCTCCCTCCCTGAAAATCCCGGAGAAGACCATGATCGAGATCGTCCCGGACGAAGAGGTCCCGATGGGGGCCTGCATCAAGGTCATCGGTGTCGGCGGTGGCGGCGGAAACGCTGTCAACACCATGATCTCCGCCGGTCTCACCGGCGTCGAGTTCATCGCGATGAACACGGACTCGCAGGACTTGCGCCGATCGTTGGCCACACAGCGCTTCCAGCTCGGCTCGCAGCTCACGAAGGGGCTCGGCGCCGGAGCAAACCCCGAGGTCGGCCGCGAGGCTGCGCTCGAGGACAGCGACCGCATCGCGGAGCTCGTCGTGGGCGCCGACATGGTCTTCGTGACGGCGGGCATGGGTGGCGGCACGGGCACCGGGGCGGCCCCGGTCATTGCGCAGGTGGCGCGCGAGTGCGGTGCCCTCACCGTGGCCGTGGTCACCCGGCCGTTCTTCTTCGAGGGCAAGCGTCGTCGCCGACAGGCCGAGGAGGGCATCGATGCCCTCACCCAGAACGTCGACACGCTGATCACGATCCCCAATCAGCGGCTGGTCGCCATGGCGTCGGAGCGCACCTCCATGAAGGAGGCCTTCCGGATGGCCGACGAAGTGCTCCTGCAGGCCGTGCAAGGGGTATCGGACCTCATCAACTTCCAGGGCATGGTCAACGTCGACTTCGCCGATGTACGCACGGTGATGCACGACAAGGGCGTCGCGCTGATGGGGGTCGGAACCGCGGCGGGCGAGCACAAGACGGTCGAGGCTGCGCAGCGAGCGATCAGCTCGCCGTTGCTCGACGACATCTCCATCGTCGGGGCGACCTCGCTCATGATCAACATCACCGGGAACTCGAACCTGACGATGTACGAGATCCACGAGGCGAGCTCGCTGATCCAGGAAGAAGCCCACGAGGACGCCGAGGTCATCTGGGGCTGGGTCATCGACGACTCGATGGAGGACGAGGCCCGGGTGACCGTCATCGCGACAGGCTTCGAGCGGTCGGGTCAGGTGCTGCAGTCGTCAGCTGGGGAGCGTCGCATCAACGACCGGATGGCGCGATCGGTCGGAGCGAGTCGCGGCCGGGCCCGCGAGTTGCACTCGGGCATCGACCCCATCTACGAGGACTACGACATCCCCACGTTCTTCGGGAGTGCGGATTGAGGCGCCCTCTCCTCGGCTCGCCGAGGAGAGAGCGTTGCCAAGAGGCCGTGGGGGGCAGCCCGACCCCCTGCTGCTCCAGCAGGTGGGCCTCGTGTCGTCGCTTCCGGCTTCCCTGCAGAAGGGCCTGCACTCCACGACGAGGAACAAAGTCCTAAAAGCACTTACCAGGGGGACGCATGGGCCGCCCCGTCAGCACGAACCTCCGAGCCCCCTGATCGTAGGCTCGAAAATGGTGTCTGGCAACCATGTGCCGAGACGACGCACTGCGATATCTACCCGCCCCAGGAGGCGGCATGGTGTGGCACGAGATCGTGCTCGTGGCGTACTTGAGCTTGCTCGGACTGCTCTCGCTGAACGGCCTGCACCGCCTGTGGATGGTGTGGGCATGGCGCACGCGGCAGCCTCCTGCGGACCCACCTCAGCCAGCGGAGTGGCCGGCGGTCACGGTTCAGCTCCCTCTCTTCAACGAGCGGTACGTGGTCGAGCGCTTGGTCCGCGCCGCCGCGAGGCTAGATTACCCATCTGACAAGCTGCAGATCCAGGTGCTCGACGACTCCACCGACGACACCACCGAGATCGCGCGCGGAATCGTCGATGAGCTGAAGGACGGGGGGCTCGACATCGAGCTTCGCCATCGCACCAACCGGGTCGGCTTCAAGGCCGGGGCGCTCGACGAGGGGCTGGAAGACGCCAAGGGTCGGTTCGTCGCGGTCTTCGATGCGGACTTCGTGCCCCAGCCCGACTTCCTCCGACAGATGGTTCCTCACGTGGTTCAAGACGGCGTGGGCATGGTGCAGGCACGATGGGGCCACCTCAACGCCGCAGACTCGTGGCTCACACGAGCCCAGGCCACCCTCCTCGACGGCCACTTCGTCATCGAGCACGCCGCCCGCTCGTCGACCGGCCGCTGGTGGAACTTCAACGGCACCGCCGGGATCTGGCGGCGCCAGGCCATCGAAGACGCTGGCGGATGGCAGCACGACACCCTCACTGAGGACCTGGACCTGTCGTACCGGGCGCAGCTCGAGGGCTGGCGCTTCGTATACCTCCACGACGTGGTCGCACCCGCCGAGCTCCCGCCGACCATGACGGCGTTCAAGAGCCAGCAGCACCGCTGGGCGAAGGGATCCGTGCAGACCGCGCGCAAGCTCCTGTTGCGGGTGTGGCGCGCAAAGGTGCCGCTCTACCTCAAGCTCGAGGCGACGGCTCATCTCTGCGCGAACTTCAGCTACCCGCTGGTCGTGGTCCTGTCCCTCTTGCTGCCGCTCGCCATCGTCGCCCGAGTGGAGGCCGGGCAGGAGCTCGAGGGGCTGCTCAAGGTCGACACGATGCTGTTCGGGGCGGCACTGAGCCCCTTCATCGTCTTCTATGCGGCGGCGATCTATGGATCCGACACGGGTCGGGAGGGGCGTCGCCTGCTCGGTCTTCCATCGGTGCTGGCGCTGGGTCTGGGCATGGCGATCTCCCAGACACGCGCCGTCCTGGAAGGCCTGTTCGGACAAGTGGGCACCTTCGTCCGAACGCCGAAGTACGGCACGTCCGTGGCATCGTCCGCCTACCGGATCGCCACCCGAGGCCTGGTGGGCATCGAGGCGATGTTCGCGATCTACTTCGGTGTCGCCTGCTTCTACGTCGTCTACGCGGGGCTCGTCGGGTCGCTACCGTTCCTTCTGCTGTTCGCCGCCGGGTACGGCGCGGTCGCGGTGTACTCCCTGCGCTGATGCCAGAGGAGCAGGAGCACGGCCGGGGGCCAGGTGACTCCCCAGAGCCACCAGGCTTCGCTCCACTGCCCCGTGGCGGGGTCGTACGCCAGCAGCACCGAGTAGCTCGCTAGCAGGGGAACCGCGGCTGCGGCCCACCCGCGTCGTGCGCAGCAGAGTCCCCCGACGACCGCCCACAGCACGTACCAGGGGTGGACCGTGGGCGAGAGCAGCACGAAGGCGCCACCGATGATTCCCCACACGAGCCCAGGATCCCGGTGTCGCCAGAACGCAGCGAGTCCGATGGCCGCGCCGACCATGACGAGCAGGGGCCGCGCGACGTCGGCGGCGGACGCCACCCAGGGAAAGACGAAGCCGTTGAAGTCCCATGCACTCGCGTAGCGCGTGAAGCCGTCGAGCAGGGCGGGTCCCGCTGCCAGGACCGGGCTGGCAAGCAGGACCAGGGCGGCCGCCGAGGGGATCGCGAGCGCCACGGTGGTTCGCCAGCCGAGCCGTCGGGCGACGGTAGGGAGGAGCGTTGCCGGGAGGAGCTTCACCGCGCCGCCGCCCAAGAACGCCACCCAGGCGGCCACCGGGCTCTCGCGCCGCCAGGCGGCGACCCCCGCCGCCGCGAGTGCGACGCCGAGGACGTCGATGTGGGCGCCGTGCGCCGACTCGAGGACCCCCAGGGGATGCAGGGCGTACAACCAGGCGGGCCAGTGTCGCCGCGTGGCCACCTGCAGCGCTGCGACCGTGCCGACGTCGGCCAGCGCGGTGGCGGCCTGTACGGTAGCCGGCGTGCCGCCGAGGGCCATCGCGCGGAACCACCACAGCGCGAGCGGCGGGTAGACCGTGGGAACCGAGGGATGATTCACGTTCGCCCGCAGTGCGTCGTCGAGGCCGACGAGCGCCTGCGGGGCCGTGACGAAGGGGTTGTGGCCTTCGTTCATGGCCAGACCCTCGAACAGGTACCGGTAGAGGTCGTCGGACAGCAGCGGGGGCGTCCCGATCAGGGGCGCCCGCACGAGGATTGCTGCCGCCAGCACACCGACCCCGAGTCGCGGGACCACGCCGGGACGGTCGCCCGCGGGGACGGCGAGCATGACCCCGGCTCCCCAGACGATCAGGATGGGAACGACAGCGGCCGCGTCCGCTCGGCTCTGCGCGGTGTGGAGAATGCCGGAGACGGCCACCGAAGCCAGGAACGAACACCCCGCCACGAGGCCGGGAACGACGTGGCTATCAGCGTTTGACACGGTCCTCCTCCAGACTTAGACGCCAGCTCCGAGAGCCTTGCCTCGCAGGAGTGTCCCCATGCCCGACCGCGTGTTTCGCCTCGCCGTGGCGCTGATGGTGCCGGCCCTCGTGGCCACCGGTTGCAAGAAGGCGACCCCGCCGGAGTCCAGTGCGCCGCCGCCGCAGCCCGTCGAGGTGCGGCTCCAGGTGACCTCGATCAATCCGAGCACGGTCCAGCCGCAGGCCGCGGTCGCTGGCAAGGTCTACGGAAGCGCCTTCGAGGGTGGCGCATCGATCGAGTTCATGGGGCCCCTGCGCGAGCGCGTCACCGGAGAGGGCGTGTCTGTCGACAGCGAGAACACGATCTCGCTCACCATCCCGGCGTTGGATGCGGGCAGCTACGACGTAGTGGTGACCAATGCGGGCGGCGAGTCCTCCACACTTCGTGGGGGGCTTCAGGTGAAGGCCGCCGGCGACTGCGACAATGTTACGGTGAATTTCGATCTGGACAGCTCTCGACTCCGCGCCAACGCACGGAACACCCTGAACGACCATGTGGCCTGCTTGCAGTCCCTGACGGGGACTATCCGGGTGGAGGGGCACTGCGACGAGCGGGGCACGGTGGACTACAACTCGCTGCTCGGCCAGCGCCGCGCCGAGTCCGTCAAGTCGTTCCTGGTGACCAACGGGGTCTCGTCGAGCCGGGTTAAGACCGTCAGCTATGGGGAGGAGCGTCCCATCGACACCCGCCACAACGAGGCCGCCTGGGCGAAGAACCGCCGCGCCGAAATCAAGGCCACGGAGTAAGCGGATGACCTCTGCGCTGGTCGGTAGCCTGTTCCTGGGCGCCAGCCTGGTCTTCGGGTCCGGTGCCGCGCGGGCGGCCGACCCGTCGGCGGAGTACGCCCGGCAGGTGAGCTCGGCGCAGGTCCGCCTCGCGCAGCTCGAGGCCTTGCTCGTGGAGTCGGAGCTCCGGATCGAGCAGCTCGAGGAGGTCATCCGTCAGCAGGGTCGCAACGAGCAGAACCGGCTCGAGAACCTCGATCAGGTCAACGCCGAGGTCTCGCGGTTGCGTGGCGCGATCGAGGTGCTGCAGTTCGAGATGTCGGAGTCGAAGCGCACGCTGCAGGAGCTCCAGATCGAGTCGGAGCGCCGGTTGCTCCACGGGGAGATGCGGCTCGCGCAGGTCGAGAAGCTGCTGGGCGCAAAGCCCCCCCCGCTTCCGACCGACGAGGACCTGGGGCTGTCCCCTGACACCCAGGCGGACTCGGAGCCGGCTGCGGACCCTCGTGTGGGCTCGACCGAGGCGACCGACCAAGAGGAGGCACCGGCCCCCGAGGTGCCGGATTCCGCCTCCGAGATCCTCGAGCTCGCGATCGACCACATGCGGGAGAGCCGCCAGACGGTGGCCCGGCAGCTGCTCCGAGCGGCGCTTCAGCAGCACGCGGGAGCACCCGAGACAGCAGAGATCCGGTACCGCCTCGCCGAGACGTACTTCAACGAAGAAGACTATCGGGCGGCGATCAGCGAGTTCAACAAGGTCGTCAACAACCACCCGGAGTCCGACTGGAAGTGTTGGTCGTTCTACCGGATGGGCGAGGCGTTCGAGCTGCTCGGCAAGCCCGATGGGGCGCCGGCGTTCTACAAGGGTGCGACCGAGCGCAACTGCCGGTCCTCCGACGCGGCCAAGAAGGCGCGAGAGAAGCTCTGATCACCTAGTCCAAGCACCTGGCTTCGCTCTCGTTCCGCTCGCTGCGCGCTCCGCCAGCAGGCTGGCTCCGCTTGCGAATTCACTTGGCTTCGCTCGCGTTCCGCTCGCTGCGCGCTCCGCCAGCAGGCTGGCTCCGCTTGCGAATTCATTGCTGCGTGCGGCAGTCTCGGGTTACGCGGTTCGGACAGCGGCGAACCCACCGGACGGGGGAGCGGTCTCTTCGACCGGTCCCCTTTTTCGTTGGCTTGGCCCGACTCGGCACGCTGTCTGGCCGATCCGTCTCCACAGATGCCTGCGCTCTTCGAGAGCGCCACGAGCTTCATGGACCCCACGAGCCTACAGACGAGAATCCGCAACCTGGTTGAAGCTCCGATTGAGCGGATGGGGTTCGATCTCGTGGCGGTGGAGTGGGTGGGCGATCGGCGAGGGCCAATCCTTCGTCTGTCGATCGACGCGCCCGGGGCGGTCGATGCAGACGACTGTGTGAGAGTCACGCACCACGTGTCTCCGCTGCTCGACGCCGAGGACCCGGTCGACGGGCCGTACACCCTCGAGGTCAGCAGTCCCGGAATCGAGCGTCCGGTCCAGCGGCAGCAGGACTTCGAGCGATTCGTCGGGTATCGCGCGAAGATCCGCCTGGCGGAAGGTCCGCCGAGGCGGAGGTTCACCGGCACGATTGGTCCCATCGAAGACGGTGCGCTCCGTTTCCTGGTCGACGCTACGGAGCACCGACTGCCGCTCGACCTGATCGAGCGTGCTCACCTCGTGCTGAGCCTCGAAGAATACCAGAAACTGGCGGAGGGTGAGAGATGATCAGCGATCTCGAGAACCTCATCGAGACCATCCAGAAAGAAAAGAACATCCCCCGCGACGTCGTCATCGAAATCCTCGAGAGCGCCATGGTCGCTGCGGCGAGGAAGAAGTTCGGCATGACCAAGGACATCGAGGCGATGTACAATCCCGACCTCGGCGAGGTCGAGCTCTCCGAGTGGAAGGTCGTGGTAGACGAGGTCGAGGACCCGGACATCGAGATCGAGCTCGAAGAGGCTCGCGAAGAGGATCCGGGCTTTCAAGTCGGCGATGCCTACGGCAGGATCATGGACGCCGCGGCGCTGGGTCGCATCGCGGCGCAGACCGCGAAGCAGGTCATCATCCAGAAGATTCGGGATGCGGAGCGGGAGCTCACCTTCAATGAATTCAAGGATCGCAAGGGCGAGCTCATCACGGGCATCGTCCGGCGGTTCGAGAAGGGCAACATCATCGTCGACCTGAATCGTGCGGAGGCCATCCTGCCGCGGCGGGAGCAGGTGCCCACGGAGACCTACCGGCCGGGCGACCGAATTCAGGCCTACGTGCTCGACATCACCCGGGCCACGCGGCAGCCCCAGGTGGTCCTGTCTCGCACCCATCCCGTGCTGCTCATGAAGCTGTTCGAGATGGAGGTCCCGGAGATCTACGAGGGCATCGTCTCGATCGAGGCATGCGCCCGCGAGCCCGGCCATCGCGCCAAGATCGCTGTGTCCTCCAACGACCCCGACGTCGATCCGGTAGGCGCCTGTGTCGGCCTCAAGGGCTCGCGGGTGCAGGCGGTCGTGGGCGAGCTCCGTGGCGAGGCCATCGACATCATTCCGTGGCATCCCGAGCCTGCGCGCTTCATCCAGCAGGCGATCGCGCCGGCCTCCGTCAGTCGCGTCTACATCGACGAGAGCAGCCACACCATGGAGCTGATCGTGCCCGACGATCAGCTCGCCAAGGCGATCGGCCGGCGCGGCCAGAACGTCCGGCTGGCCGCCCAGCTGACCGGCTGGAGAATCGACATCTACAGTGAGAGCAAGCACTCCGAGATGCTCGAGGTCGCACGGGCGGAGCTGGCCCGCATCCCCATGCTCGACGAGCACCAGGTCGACCTGCTCGTGCGCAGCGGGTTCCAGAAGGTGGTCGAGGTCTCCGAGACCGAAGCCGTCGAGATTGCCGCGATCCTCGGCGTCGACGAGGAGTTCGCGGCGGAGGTCGTCCAGCAGTCCGACCAGGTGGTCGAGCAGATGATCATGGAGGAGGCAGAGCGTCGCACGCGCGGAGACGACGAGTCGGAAGCCGAGCCCGAGCCTGCCCCACGGGGTCCTGCGGAGGTCGACGAGGAGCTTCCCGCCCAGATTGACGAAGTCGCCGACGAGGCCGACGAGGAGCTTCCGCCACCGCCTGGGGCGGACGAGGAGCTTCCACCGGAGGCGACGGCGGATTCCGATGCAGAGGCCGATGCAGAGGCCGACGAGGAGCTTCCCGAGGAGGCCGACCAGCGCTGATGGCTGCTCCCGAGCGTCAGTGCATCGCCTGCCGGGAGCGAGGCGCGCGCGACGACCTGCTCCGGCTCGCCCTTGCACCCGACGGCACGGTCCTCGTGGACCTGCGTGGCCGGTTGCCGGGGCGAGGCGCGTGGCTGCACCCGACGTCGAGCTGCGTCGAGACCGTTCAGCGAAAGAGCGGTCTGCTAGCGAGGGCGCTCAAGGCGCCCGCCTCGGCGTCAGACCTGCTCGTGCGCATTCGGGTCGCCGTCGAGGCGGCGCTCGCCGACGGGCTGTCGCTGGCGGCGGCCGGGGGAGGGCTGGTCAGCGGCGCAGATGCGCTTCGGGCGGCGCTCGGGCGCGGGGAGGTCGTCGAGGTCGCGGTCGCGTCCGACGCCGCGGACAGGACCGTACGCACCCTTCGCGCGCTGTGTGAAGAAGACGTGCCGATGACGATGCTTCCGCTCGACCGCGACGACCTCGGTCGGCGGATCGGGGCCCCATCGCGAGCCGCCGTGGGCATTCTGCCCGCTTCGGCATCCATCCACTTGCGAAGGCAGTTGCAACGCCTCAGGCGGTTGGGTTAGAACGACCTCCGTCGGTGGGGTGACGGTCGACCCACCGCCAAGCTGTGGCGCCGGTGCCCCTTGTCGGGCGGCCTGTCGGGCGGCCTGGTGCGGAGCCGGTCCGGTCAGCGGCCTGCTGGTCGGGGTCCCCCATCTGGATTAGTCCGCTGCACCGCCGCGCGTGTCGCCGTCGTGGTCCGAACGAAAGGGTTTCATGTCGAAGAAGGATCTGCTCGAACGACTCAATCGTGCTCCCTCGGAGGCGCCGCGCACCCCGCGGCGGAAGGCTCCGGCGGAGGAGCCTGCTGCGCCCCCGCGCCGTCCCGAGAACGGGGCGGTCACTCAGCGTGTGGGGAAGAGGGTTCTGCGTCGTTCGAAGCGCAACCAATCCGAACCCGAGACCCCCGAGACCCCCGCGCCCGCCGAGCGTCCGGCGGTCCGTCGTCGGCCCGCCCGCGCGGCGTCGGCCGAAGCGCCGCCATCGGATCCGCACGAGCAGGAGGCCGACGCGGCGAACCAGGCCGAACAGGATGACGACGCGCGTGACGAACGGCGCGACGACCAGCGCGAGGAGGACTCGGTCGAGCCTGCCCCCGCCGAGCTGGGAGCGTCGTCCGACGACGACCGCGAGGTGACCGAAACCCCCCCGGACGACGCGGAGACGGCATCGCCGGCCGCCGAGGAGGCCGAGGTCACCGCCGCAGGGGACGACGCGGCCCCTGACCGGGCCGACGAAGCGAGCACCGCGGCCGAGGTGACCGCGACAGACGCCAACGAGCCGGCTGCTTCCGCGGAGCCCGAGCCTGCGGTCGACGAGACCTCCGAGGGCGCCATGGAGCCCGAGAGCGGGGCGCTGCCCGAGAGCGGCACCGTGGAGCAGGTAGCGGCGGCGAAGGTTGGCTCCGAGGCCGCGTCGCGAGAGGACGCGTCCGAGGAGGAGCCGCAGCCTGCATCTCCGTCCGAGCAGGCTGCAGGCGGTGGGGCCGATCTCGCCAGCGAAGATGGCGACCAGCGCGAAGCCGAGGCGACCGGCGCAGTGCAGCAGGCCGAAGCGGGTGCGCCAGAGGCTGCCGCCGAGACCTCTACGGCGCCTGGCGAGGCGTCCGCCGAGTCGCAGCCAGCAAGTGCTGCGCGGGAGCGCGAGGCGACCGAGGAGGAGCCGGCCAAGCCGGCTTCCCGTGGCGCAGGTCGGCGAGGTGCGACGGCGAGCGAGGAGCCCAAGGCCGAGGAACGCCCCCCGCGGCCGGTCGACACGCGCCATCGGGTGCGGCGCCGCAAGCGGGAGTCCGCCACTACCCGGTCCCCCGAGCCGGCCGCGCCACGGAGTGAGCCTACCGAGCAGAAGAAGGAGGATCCGCCCTCCGGGTCCGATGACCGCCAGTTCCCTGGGCTCGGGCCTGCGGTCGTCATGCCGCCCCCCGGCTACGACCCCACGAACCCCATGGCCTACCGAGCCCAGCAGGAAGCCGACCAGGGGGCCGCTGCTCGGCCCGGCGCGGGTCCTGGCGGGCCTGCCGCCACTCCCGGAGGGGCGCAGCCGGCCGCTAGCAAGCGCGGACGGCGTCGGGTGGAGCCCGGCGCGGGCGCGCAGACCGACTTCCGTGGTCGAGGGCGTCGCGACCGCAGTGGTCCCGGTGGTGGCTCCGGCCGGGGCTATGATCGCCGCCCCACTCGCAAGCAGCGCCGGAAGAGCGGGCCCAAGCAGGCGTCGCCAGCGCCCAAGGCCGCCAAGCGCAAGGTGAAG
>CAYMSU010000001.1:0-27380 GCA_964393165.1 uncultured Enterobacteriaceae bacterium | reverse complement strand
TCGACAACGTCATCAGCGTGCGGGACCTCGCCATGCAGCTGGGCGTCAAGGCCTCGGTCGTGATCCGGCATCTCATGGACCTCGGCACGATGGCCAAGGTCAACGAGATGCTCGACCTCGACACCGCCGGAGTCGTGGCGGCGGAGTTCGACTACGAGGTCGACAACGTCGGTTTCCAGGAGGAGAACTACCTTGAGACGGTCGAGGAGTCGATCGAGGAAGGGAACCTCCAGGAGCGACCGCCCGTGGTCACCATCATGGGCCACGTCGACCATGGGAAGACCACTCTTCTCGACACCATCCGGAGCAGCCGGGTGGCAGCGGGGGAGGCGGGCGGCATCACCCAGCACATCGGCGCGTATCAGGTCGATGTCGACGGGCGGAAGATCACGTTCATCGACACTCCGGGCCATGAGGCATTCAGCTCGATGCGGGCCCGCGGCGCGAGCGTCACGGACATCGTGGTCCTCGTGGTAGCCGCCGACGACGGGGTCCAGCCGCAGACGGAGGAGGCAATCCAGCACGCGAAGGCCGCTGGTGTCCCCATCGTGGTGGCCGTGAACAAGATGGACAAGCCGGGCGTGACCGCCGAGGCGATCAAGACGCGCGTGTCCGAGTTCGACCTCCTTCCCGAGGAGTGGGGCGGCGACACGCTGTACGTGCCGATCTCCGCCCTCAAGGGCGAGGGCATTGACGACCTGCTCGAGGCGCTGCTCTTGCAGGCCGACGTGGTCGAGACGCGGGCCAACCCGGAGCGCTTCGCCGAGGGCATCGTACTCGAGGCGAAGATGGAGCGTGGCCGCGGCGCCGTCGCGAGCGTGCTCATCCAGCGAGGTACGCTCAATCGCGGTGACCACGTCGTCTTGGGCTCTGCGTTCGGCAAGGTCCGGGCGATGCTCGACCACACCGGGGCGAACATCAAGAAGGCCGGGCCGTCCACGCCCGTCGAGCTCTTCGGGCTGTCGGAGCTTCCCGAGGTCGGCGACACCGTCAACGCCGTCAAGAGCGAGAAGAACGCCCGTGCCCTCGCCGATCACCGGGCTGTCGCCAAGCGCCAGGAGGCGATGGCGAAGAACAAGAAGAAGACCGCCGACGATCTCTTTGCCCAGGCTGCGATGGAGGATCGGGAGACGCTCCTGCTGATCCTGAAGTCCGACGTCGGGGGCTCGCTGCAGGCCCTCAAGGCCGCGATCGAGGACATCGAGGTTCCGGGGGCGGAGGTCCGGATCCTGCTCGCCAGCGTCGGCGACATCACCGAGTCCGACGTGAACCTCGCGGCGTCCGACAACGCCAAGGTCATCGGGTTCAACGTGAAGGTCGATGCACGGGCGCGGAAGGCGGCCCAGCAGCTCGGTGTGGAGCCAGAGCTCTACACCATCATCTACGAGGTGCTGGATCGTGTGGAGCGCGAGATGAAGGGCCTTCTGGCGCCGGTCTACGAGCTCGTCCGCGAGGGCACGCTCGAGGTGCGCCAGCTGTTCCGCATCTCCCGCATCGGGACCGTGGCCGGCAGCTACGTCATCGACGGGAAGGTCGCCCGGAACCATCAGGCGAAGGTCCTTCGCGACGGCAAGGTCGTGTGGGAGGGCAAGGTCTCCTCGCTCAAGCGCTTCAAGGACGATGTCCGCGAGGTCAGTGCCGGGTACGAGTGTGGCCTCTCCCTCGAGGGCTACGACGACCTCGAGGAGGGTGACTTGGTGGAGACCTACTCCGAGCAGGTGGTCGAACCGGTCTGATGGGCGGCGGTAGCGAGTCGGAGCGCATCTACCTCGGGGTCGTCCGCCTGGTCGTGAAGGTCCCCGGAGCGCGCACGCGCAAGGATCGTCGGCAGACCCTGAGCTCCATCGAGGATCGGCTCCGTCATCGATTTCCGGTCTCCGTCCACGAGATCGGAGACCGCGGCGACCCCACCCTGCAGACCCTCGTCGTCACCACAGCGGGCAACGACCCACGGACGCTTCGGTCCGCGCTCGACCAGTGCGTCGCGGTCGTCCACCGCCACCCCGTCGCGGAGGCCGCGCAGGTCGATGTCGACGTGTTCCGCTGGGAGCCCTCGGAGGGCGACTGGGCTGCACGGATGATGGCCGAGCTCGGCAGCGATGATCCCGATGGGTGAGCTCGAGCGCCGGCGTCGGGAGCGGGACCTGCACCTGTCCCGGAGCCACCTCGGTGCAGCTGCCGTCGGGCTCGCGCTGTGGACCGTCGGCTGGTTCGCCGGAGGCTATCTCCTCGGCGCGAGCCGGTCGGCGCCGGAGGAGGGTGGAGCGGTCACGGCGGACCTGTCGGCCCGAGCTGCCCCGCCTCGAGATGCCGACCTGCTGGAGCTGCTCGCCCGGGTCGAGGCGAGCGCGTCGCCCGACGGCACCGGCGAGCTGCGGGCCCGTCTCGGCACACACGGGCTCGCCCCGGAGCCGCCCGCGCTGCCGCCGCCTGCGGAGGTGGCTGAGGTCTCCGCGCTCACGTTCGTCATCGACCTGGGCACCCGCGACGCAGTAGAGGCAGAAGCCGTCGCCACACTTCTTCGCGATCGCGAGATCGACGTCGGCGTGGAGCGTGTCGAGGGGACCGACAGGGCGCGCCTCGTCGTCGGGCCGTTCCCGTCAGAGCAGGCCGCGGCGCAGGAGCTCGCTGCGCTCAACGACGAGCTGGTACCGCTTGGCGTGGAAGGGCGGGTCGCGGCTAACTGAACAACAGCGGCCAGTCCTCTTCGAGGACGGGACCGGGCTCGGTGGCGCCGCTGCCGAAGAGCAGCATTGCCGCGGCCCTGCGCACCAAGGCGAGGTCGATGCGGTCTCCGGCCGTGTTCATCTCGGCGTGCAGCTCGGCTGCCGTCATCACCAGCTGGTCTGCGCCTGGCGTGTCGAGATGACCGAAGTCCTGCAGCAGCTGGATCCAGCGGGCAGCCTTTCCGGTGAGGCTCAGGCCTAGCACTTCGTGGCTCATGAGGCGCTCTCTCCGCGAGCAGCGTAACGACCCCCGGGCAGGCGGACCAAGCGGCCCGCGACCTCCAGCCGAGAGAGCTCCTCGAGGACCTCGAGGGCGGACGAGCCGCGCAGCCGGGCGGCTTCCGTGACCGTACCTCCGGCCAGCACGTGGCGAAGCCACGCATCCGAGCCGAACGACAAGCGCGGCTGCGCGACCTCTGCGACGAACTCGTCGACGTCGACGAGGATGTGGGCACCCTCCTGGAGCAGGCGATGCGTGCCCTCGCTGGAGGCCGAGCCGAGCCGGCCCGGTACCGCATAGACGTCGACATCGATGTCTGCGGCAAACCCCGCGGTAATCAGCGCCCCGCTGCCTTTGGGGGCCTCGATGACCACGAGCCGCTCCACCAGCCCAGCAATCCAGCGGTTGCGACTCGGGAACGTCCAACGGGCGGGCGGATGATCGTCGGCGAAGGTCGTCACCATCGTGCCGCCTGCGTCGACGATGGCCTTCCGGAGCCCCCGGTTCGCCGGGGGCGCTGTGTGACCCAGGCCGTGGCCGAGGACCGCCACGGTGCGACCAGGCTCGCAGGCGCCACGGTGCGCGTGCGTGTCGATCCCGCGCGCCAGGCCGCTCACCACGATCACCCCTGCCTGTGCCAGGGCCGCTCCGAGGTGACGCGCCAGGGCGGCGCCGTAGGGCGTGCATCGGCGGGTCCCCACGAGGGCGACAGCCGGTCGTGAGAGCAAGCTGGGATCTCCTTCCACGAACAGCACGGGCGGAGCCTTGGGGCGGGCAGCCAGGACCGGCGGATAGTGGGGGTGGAGCCTGGTGAGGGCGGTGCCCCGGGTGCTTCGCGGGGGCGTGGCCAGCCAGCGCTCCGCGACGGCTCGCGGGATGCCGAGCGACTCCAGCCCGTCGACCGGCTGGCGCGCGAGCTCCTGCCAGCCACCCACGCGCGCGGCCAGGGCCTCGAGGTCGAGGCGATCCATGAGGTCCTGGGCGCCGGACCAGAAGGGGCTCACTGTGTCCATGGAGTCTGGGTAGCGGGGCGGAGGGCGGCCGGCCCCGGACGTGCCGCCGGACTTCCGCCCTCGGAACGGCTACCCTGGCTGACGTGAACGACCGTGAGCTGGTGGAGCGGTTCCTCGACTACCTCCGCGCCGAGCGGGGGGCGTCGCCTCACACGGTCCGGGCCTACGCCCGGATCGCCCGTCAGCTCGTCCACCACCTCGAGGCCCGCGATAGAGCTCTCGCGTCCGCCACGCGCACCGAGCTGCGGGGGTTCCTGTTCCGCGCCGGGCATCGGGCGGCCCCCGCCTCACGCGCCCAGCGTGCCTCGATCGTGCGAACCCTCTACCGATGGCTCAGCGATCGTGGGATCACCACCGAGGTCTCGGCCGGTTCGCTTCGGGTCCCCCGAGCGGCCTCCCGGCTGCCCCGAGTGCCCGGCGAGGCGCAGGCCGTGGCCCTGCTGGACGGCTCACCGCGTCGCCGCCCTCGGGATCAGGCGCTCCTCGAGGTGCTGTACGGGGGCGGGCTGCGCGTGTCCGAGCTGTGTGCGCTGACCGTCGAGGACGTCGACCTCGCGCGGCAGTTGGTCCATGTTCGAGCTGGCAAGGGCGGGCGTCCGCGCTGGGTGCCCATCGGTGCGTCGGCGGTGGGCGCTCTCGAGGCGTGGCTCGCCGAGCGGCCTGAAGCCTCGTTGCCGGCCTTGTTCCTCAATGCGCGGGGGGGAGCCCTCTCCGCGCGCTCGGTCCGGCGGATCGTCCAGCAGGCGGGCGCTGCCCAGGGCCTCCCTGGTGCGCACCCCCACGCGCTCCGGCACGCTTTCGCGACCCACCTGCTCGACCGGGGGGCGGATCTCCGGTCGATCCAGGAGCTGCTCGGCCACCGCAGTCTCGCCAGCACCCAGCGCTATACGAAGGTGTCGGCAGCCGCCCTGCTCCGAACCTACCAGCAGGCCCATCCGCACGCGGCTGGCGGCTTGCCTGCCGAGGAAGACGAGCCGGGGGAGCCTGGTTAGGCTGGCCGGTGGCCCGACCGACGGTGCACGGGGGCGCCGGAGTCCCGGAATGGAGGCCTGAGAATGCCGAACGTGGTGGTTGTCGGAATCCAGTGGGGCGACGAAGGCAAGGGCAAGATCGTCGACGTGCTCACCCCGCGGGTAGACGCCGTGGTTCGCTTCCAGGGCGGGAACAACGCCGGTCATACGCTGGTGGTCAATGGCGAGAAGCTCGTCCTGCACCTGCTGCCGTCCGGAGTCCTCCACGAGGGCTGCGTCTGCGTGATCGGCAACGGCGTGGTGATCGATCCCGAGATCCTGGTGGGGGAGATCGGTGAGCTGGCCCAGCGGGGGCGCATCCTGGACCGAGACCTCGTCATCAGTCCACGGGCGAACGTGATCATGCCGTACCACCGCGTGCTCGACCACCTCCGGGAAGCGGCGCTGGGCGACGAGCGCATTGGCACTACCGGTCGAGGCATCGGCCCCTGCTACGAAGACAAGGTGGGCCGTCGCGCGGTCACCGTCGCAGATCTGCTGTCTCGCGACCGGCTCGTCGAGGCGCTCGGGCGGGCCTTGCCGTTTCGCAACCGCGAGATCGAGTGGCACGGGGGCGAGGCGTTGAGCCTCGAGGCGGTCACGGCCGAGTACCTCGCCTGGGGCAAGGCGCTGTCGCCCTATGTCCGCGATGCCACGAGCGTGCTGCACGGCGTGCGCGCGCGGGGCAGCATCCTGTTCGAGGGTGCCCAGGGCACCTTCCTCGACGTCGATCACGGCACCTACCCGTTCGTCACCTCCAGCAACACAGTGGCGGGGGCCGCATGCGCGGGGTCCGGTGTGGGGCCCACCGCGATCGACGAGGTGGTGGGGATCGCCAAGGCGTACACCACGCGGGTGGGGGCCGGCGTGTTCCCGACCGAGCTCGAGGGCGAGACCGCGGCGTCGCTGCGCGAGAGCGGGGGCGAGTTCGGGGCCACGACGGGGCGGCCCCGCCGGTGTGGGTGGTTCGATGCCCCGCTCACGCGCCATGCCGTGCGCCTCAACGGGGTCACCCGCCTCGCGCTCACCAAGCTCGACGTGCTCTCGGGGCTCGGCGAGATCCCGGTCTGCGTCGGCTACGAGGGCGTGCACGACGACGAGTTCCCGCTCGATCTCGACGCGGTGGTGCCCCGATACGAGCGGCTCCCCGGCTGGTCGGAGGACATCACCGGCTGCCGCACGCTCGCGGAGCTCCCGCCCGCGTGTCGTCGCTACGTGGAGCGGATCGAGCGCCTCGTGGGCGTGCCTGTGGAGCTGATCTCGGTGGGTCCGGGTCGCGAGGCGATCATCTGGCGCGGCGACCTGTTCGACCACGGAGGCTACCCACACTCGCTCGGTCGGGCCGTCGGGGACTGACGTGCGCTCGCCCCGGGCCTTGACGCTGTCGGCCCGCACCGGTAAGCACTCCTGCAGCGGGTCGCTAGCTCAGTTGGTAGAGCACCGGCCTTTTAAGCCGAGGGTCATAGGTTCGAGTCCTATGCGACCCACTTCTACCCAGAGCGACCATCGTTCCGCGTCTCGACCCCATCGTCTAGTCAGGTCCAGGACACCGGGTTTTCATCCCGGCAACACGGGTTCGAATCCCGTTGGGGTCACGCACCGCGCCGCATCACGAGCACGTCTCGCCAGATGGACTCGCTTACTCGGTGCGGCGCCTCCACGCCCACGTCCACGAGCCCTTGCGCGGCGAACACGTCGTGGAGCACGCCTCGTTTGGGCCGAAGGCGGTTGAACACGAGCGCCAGCACGCCTCCCGGACGCAACGCCGCACTCCAGGCAGGGGCACAGGTGCGGAGCGCCTCTGTGGGATCGCGCGCGCCATCGGTGGTCGTGTGCTGCACTCCGTAGGGAAGGTCCGCCACGATCGCGCCGAACGCGCGAGGGCCCACGAGGTCGGGCAGGGCTCGGCTGTCTCCGGTGAGCAGCCGGAGCGGAGTGCCGTCTCGGCCGAGGGTGAAGTGCACATACCGACCCACGCGGTCTTTGCGCCGGGGCCCCACCGAGCCCTGGTCCATCTTGTGCTTGAAGCGGTGCAGGTGGGCCTGGCGCTTCACGTGACGAATCAGGTCATCTGGAGCGCGCGGGTCGAGCTCCACGCCCCACGCAGGAATCCGGTACCGCGCCGCCCACAGCAGCGTGGTGCCGCGGCCCGCCATCGGGTCGAGGAGGGCCTGCACGGGCCCGTCGGCGTGGGCCAGTGCGAGGTTCACCGCGAGCTGTGTGACCAGCTCGTGCGTCTTGCCGCGATACTTCGCGCCCCACACGAGGTCCGGGGGAAGATCGAAGCCTGGATCCGCGGCAATCGGCTGTAGCGCCTCCGAGTCCGCGCCCACGGGCTCGAACACGCCCTGCACGAACGACAGCCGGATCAGGCACGGCGCGGCGTGTACAGGGACGGGCAGGTCGAGGAACGTGAGCGTAGGCCGCTCGTCCACCACTGCCGGTACGCCAGGGAAGTGGGCGTGGAGCTCGGCGCGCGCGACCGTGAGGGTGTCGGCGAAGTACGCGCCGCTCGCGCGGGGATCGACCAGGAGCTTCAGCGACGCTCGCTCCCCGCCCGGCGGTGAGCCGCCAGCACCTCCGACGGGTCTTCCCCCTCTGGCACGAACACCAGGGCGAAGCCGTTCACGCAGTGGCGGAGGCCCGTGGGCTGGTCCGGCGCATCGGCGAAGATGTGGCCGAGGTGCCCATCGCAGCGAGAGCAGCGCATCTCGGTGCGAAGCATGCCGTGAGAGCGATCCTCGAGCGTGCGGAGCGCGCCCGGCTCCACTTGCTCGAAGAACGAAGGCCAGCCGCACCCGGAGTGGAACTTGGCCGCCGCGGCATACAGCCGCTGCCCGCAGCCCGCGCAGTGGTACGCGCCGGGCCTCTCCTCGTCGAGATAGCGCCCGGTGCCCGCCCGCTCGGTGCCGTGCTCCCGCAGGATCCGGAACTCGATGGGCGAGAGCACAGCCTTCCAGCTCGGGAGGTCCAGCGCCTTGGGGTCGAGCTCAGGGTCCAGCGCAGGATCTACAGCCATCACATCCTCCTCGCCGGGGTCCGTACTGTCGGGCCTCGCCAACCGGTAGCGTCGCGGCGCTCCTGCGGTGTCGATAGACCACTGGAGGAGGCCGCCCGGTGTCGTTGCTGTGGGCCCTGGCATCTTGCGTCCTCGACGTCCGCGGTGCGGTCGTCGTCGACGAGCCCATCGACCGCGTCGAGATCGATCTCGACCGTGGCAGCGTCGAGCTCTTCGCGGCCGACGGGGAGACCGGGGTCGTGGAGTACCACGTGCGCGGGATCGGTGAGATCGAGGTGATCCCAGAGGTTCGCGACGGGATCCTGGTCATCGAAGACCCCTGCGGGGACCGCGACTTCATCTGTCAGAGCGATGTCGTGCTCGAGCTTCCTCCCGAGGTCGATGTCGACGTGCGGATCGGCGCAGGATCCCTGGAGAGTCTCTCGATGAAGGGGCACCTGACCGCTCAAGTGGGGGGTCGAATCGATGTTCGCCGCCATACCGGTCGGGTGGTCGACGTCGTCTCCTCCTCGGGGCAGCGCCTCGACCTCGGGTTCGACGCCGCTCCGGAGCGCGTCGAGGCGCTCCTGGCGGCAGGCCCGATCGTGCTGTCGGTGCCGCCAGGCGCCTACGCGCTCGACCTCCAGGCTGCGGGCACGGTCGTGGTGGACCCCGAGATCCTGATCGATCCGACGAGCGCCTCTGCGCTCGTGGTGACCGCAGAGGACGGCTCGATCACCGTCGAGGCCAACTGACCCGCGCTACTCGCCTGGTGACTGATCGAGCGCCTCGAGCATCTGAGCGACGGCGACGAACTTCTCGCGGATCTTCCCCCGGGCGGCCCCCGCGGCTACTTCGAGGCGGTCGAGGCGCTGCCAGTCGGCCCACGAGACGGACCCCGGAAAGCGCATCTCCGTCTGCGCCGCGTGCCCGTCGAGCGAGGGTACGTCCTCGAGCAAGCTCGCGACGGTCTCCCGGGCGTCTGCCCGATTGGTCCCGATCAGCCCGGTCGGCCCGCGCTTGGCCCAGCCGACCACGTAGAGGCCGGGCAAGGTCCGCCCTTCCTGGCACACACGACCTTGTTCGTGGGGAATGGTCCCGCGCTCGGCATCGAACGGAGCACCGGGCAGCGGCACGCCTCGATAGCCGACCGCCCGCAGCACGAGGCCTGCCTCGATCAAGCCGCGCTCTCCCGTGTCGCGGGGGGACAGGCGCCCGGCTCGCCCGGTCATGATCTCGTTTCTGCCGGTCACCACGCGCTCCACGCGCCCGGTGCCCTCGTAGGCGATCGGGGAGGTGAGCAAGTGCAGGTGCACCCGCCGGGGCCGGTCGTGGGGGCCTCGGGCGGCGACTTCCTTCAAGAACGCGACGTTCTGGTGCGCCGCCTTGTCACCGGAGGCCTCCAGCCAGGCCTCGGACAGCGGATCGAGCTGGGCATCCTCGACGCGCACCCGTAGGTCGACGCCCTCCACAGCGTCGATCTCGCGAATCTCGGCAGGGGAGAACGCGGCCTGGGCGGCCCCTCGGCGGCCGAGCACGTGCACGTCGCGCACCTGGCTGCGCTCGAGGGCCTCCAGCGCCGTCGCGGTGATGTCGGTCGCGCGCAGCGCCTCGGGCGCCTTCACGAGCAGGCGGGTGACGTCCATGGCCACGTTGCCGACGCCGACGACCACCGCCGTGGAGACACTCAGGTCGAATACTCGCTCCTGGTACGCCGGGTGTCCGTTGTACCAGCCCACGAAGGACGTGGCGTCGTGGCTGCCCGCGAGATCCTCGCCAGGAATGCCGAGCGACCGCGCCGACTCGGCGCCGATCGCGAGGACCACTGCGTCGTAGGCGGCCCGGAGATCCTCGAGCCGCACCTGGTGCCCCACGTCGACGTTGCCGAAGAAGCGAAAGCGAGGGTGCTCGGCGGTCTTGAGGTAGGCGCGCACGACCCCCTTGATCTTCTGGTGGTCGGGCGCGACGCCGCCGCGGACCAGACCGAACGGCGTGGGTAGGCGATCGAGCATGTCGACCCGGACCTCGAGGTCCGCAGCGAGGAGTGCCGCCGCGGCGTAGAAGCCCGACGGGCCGGATCCCACGATCGCGACCCTGAGAGGACGAACCTCGGTTCCCAGTTGCGTCACCACCACCCTCCGAGCGCCCGACCTGCCGACGTTACACACCGCTCCTTGCCGCGTCGATGGAGGCCCATTGAAAAAGCTCCGCCTGGCCCTCGAGTGGTTCCTGAACCCCGACCACGTCCCCTTGCTCATCGGCCTCGAGAAGCGCTGGTTCGCCGATGCCGGTCTCGATGTCGAGCTGGTCGAGCCGGAAGAACACTTCGAGGCCTTCTCGGCCATGCAGCAGGGCGACGTGGACATCGCGATCACCGAGCCGATCCATCTCGTCCAGGACGCCGTGAAGGGCGCGCCGCTCGTCGGCTTCGCCCGGTTCCTGCACACGAACGGTGGTGTGATGGTCCTCGAGCGATCCGGGGTGTCCCGCCCTCGCGAGCTCGCGGGCAAGCGCGTGCAGTACCCGGGGGCGCCCGGGCCGGGCGGTGTGGCGGTGGTCCGCACGATGATCGAGGCCGACGGCGGCGTGGCCGAGGGCCTCGTTCCCGTGAACGAAGGCTTCTACCACACGAATGCCCTCGCGGAGGACAAGGCGGACTGCGCCACCCTCGTCTTCTACAACTTCGAGGTCGTCGAAGCACGGCACCGAGGGCTCGAGCCGCGCCTCTTCGCGCTCAAGGACTGGGGGGTTCCCGACTTCTGCCAGCTCATCCTGGTCACGCTCCCCGAGACTCTCGCGCAGCGCTCGGGCGAGCTTCGTGCCCTGCTCTCGGTGATCCGCAGGGGCATCGACCTGGTTCATCAAGACCCCGAGGAGGCACGACGCATCTACGCTGCCCGCGCGGGGGCGGACCTCGACGAGCCGCTGACCCGCGAGATCTTCGATGCGACCGTGCGCTGCTTCACGCACGACCTTTCGATGAGCCAAGACTACTATGACGACCTGGCGACCTGGCTCGTGCAGACTGGTCAGGCCTCGGAGATCCCGACCGCATCGTATTGGACCAACGTGCTGCAGTTCGAGGAGCGAGGCGACCTCACCAGAAGCGCCGGAGGTACTTGACGACGGCCTGGCGGTCGAGGCCGAGGATCTCGCCGGCCTCCCGGAGCACCCGCATCTCCCGGGCGTCGAGTGATCCATCTGCGTAGCAGGCGCTGAAGAACAAGCTGATCAGGCCCAGCTTGTCATGGTGCCCGAGGCGGCCCGCGAGCTGCTCTCGTGCGGCCTCGAAGTACTCGTGGCGCGCGCTCTCCTGGTCCAGTCCGAGGCGGTCGAGCAGCGCGGGCGGGAACACGCCGACCATGAACTCGTGCTCGCCGGGCCGCACGACGCCATCCGCTTCGACGATCCGCGTGGCGAAGTGGAGCGCGAACGACAGGCGCATGCGCTCGGTCTCGCGCTCTACATCGCCATAGGGAGGCCGGATGCCGACCACGGCAGGATACTCGCTGGCCCGGTCGTCGTCGGTGGCGCCGGCCTCTCGCACCTCGGTGGCGCGAACCAGCCCGTCGACCAGCTCTACGCGCCGAAACCGGAGGTCTCGCCCCGCGCGCTCGAGCACCCGGAAGGCCTCGCCCGACTGCCGCAGCAGCGCCGGAACGCCGTTCGCGGGGACGCGCTCGATGCTCCCCGCCCCGAACCCGCGCTGCTCGGCCGTCATCGCCTCGTCCAGCAGGTCCAGGTGCGTGGCCGTCGCCGGACCGTCGAACACGAAGTAGACCGTGACCTGGCGGCGGCGCTGGTTGGCCCGGTCGAGGGCCACCCGCCAGCTGACGCCGATGACGCAGGGAAGCCGTGAGGCTTCGTGGAACAGCGAAGACACGCGGTAGGCCATCCGCTGGATGTCTGCCCACGTCCTTCCCTGCAGCACCTCCTCGGCCCCTGACGCGAAGGAAACCGCGTTCGGGTTGGCGGGAAGTGGGCATTCCGCTGGTAACGACGTCGACACAGCGACAGAGGATACCGCAGGTCTCCGATGGGGTCACCCGACCCTGCAGCCACGCGGGTCCAGATCCGATCTCGACTGCACCCCCCGTGTGCGCCTCGAGGTCACCTCATGGTCCCAGCCGTTCCTGCCGAGCGGCTCTTCCTCCGCTTCGTCTGCCTGCTCTTGCCGGCGGCGACCGCCCACGCCCAGACGCTACAGAACGGCGACTTCGAGCGCGGGGGCCTGAGCCCGGGGTGGGAGGACGACAGTGGCGCCCACGGAGAGGCGAGCGTGGTGTCCGAGGGCGCGACGGGCCGCGCGTTCCCCTCGCCCACGCACGCGCTGCACCTGCGTGGCGGGTACGTGGGCGGGATCCTGCACGAGGGAGTCGCGAACAGTGCCGTGCTCGACGTTCGGAGGGAGGATCTCGCATTGGCGTATGCGATGGAGTCCTCCCGGGCGACCCTTCGGGTGTTCGTCCTGAACGCCGAAGGAGGGGTCGTCGCCAGCGCCTTCGTGCCTCACCGGGACTCCTTTGCCGACACCGTGCTCGACCTGAGCGCCCTCTGCGGTCAGCAGGTGTCGTTGTCGCTGCGGAGCCACACGGAGAACGCCCACGATGGCGCCGATCCGGCGGCGGCACTGGTCGACGATGTGCGGCAGGCCGGATCGGCCTGCCCTTCGCTCGTCGATCACGACGAGGACGGCTTCTGTGCTGGAGGTCGCGACAACGACGGCGACGGGGCGTGCACCAGCGACGGGGAGCCCACCGCGGACCCGCAGGACTGCGACGACGAGGACCCACTGGTGTTCCCCGGGGCCCCGGACCCGGCCGGGGACGGCATCGACCAGGACTGTGACGGGCAGGATCCCCCGGGGCCGCGGACGCTCTCGGGGCGCGTCCTCGAGGATCGCGACGGGGATGGTGTGCTCGGCGGCGACCCGGGTATTGCCGGCGTGACGGTCGTGCTGTGGCGCGACGGGGGGGACGGCGAGGCGACGGGCGCCGACGACCGGTTCGTGCAGTCGACGACCACCGACGCGGACGGGCGCTGGGAGATGTCCGGGCTGGCGGATGCCCCCTATTGGCTGGCCGCGGACGCGAGCACCGTGTCGGCCTCGGGGCTCCGGCCCGGAGCCGACGCAAGCGGGCTCGGCGCCGAGCAGACCGTCGGCCCCGCGGGCGCCATGTGCGCGGACGGCTCGGGCTCTACCCTGTCGCTCGCGGCGCCGGGGGCGTGCTTCGGGGGGCGCCGCGGCGAAGCAGCAGACGATGCCGCCTCGCTGGGCACGTCCGAGCACGTGGCGCGGGTGCGGCTTGCCGGCAGCGACGTGAGTGGCCTCGACCTCGGGTTCTCCTTCGTGGTGGTCACCCACCTGCTCGACGTTCCCGGCCCACGCCCGCTACAGGGCGGGCTCCGCCAGTTCCTGGCCAACGCGAGCGCGCTCGACGGCGGCCGCGTCATGCGGTTCACGCCCGCCGTCCCGCCGACCTCGGGGGGCGCCGACGCCGCCTGGTGGACAATGACGCCGGTAGCGCCGCTGCCGCCGGTGAGCGCACCCAGAACCACGATCGACGGGCGCGCGTGGTGCAACGACCGCCAGTGTCCCGTAGGGTCGCTCCGCGACGCGAACCTCGGCGAGCACCTCGCCGCACGCCGCGTGGGGGTGGGGCCCGACGGGGTGCTCGACTCCGGCGACGAGCCGCTGGTGGCTGCGTTCTCCAAGCCCGAGCTGGAGATCGACGGAGGCCACCGGATGCTGCTCGAGCTCGCCTCGGCGAGCGAGGTCGCCCATCTGGCGCTGTACCGGATGGGCGTCTTCCTCGATGCCGACGACGCGTCCGTGCGCGACTGCTGGATCGGGATCCGACCCGACGGCAGCGGAGCCGAGCCCACGACGGTCCCCGGCGTCGACGTGGGCGGCAACGTGAGCGGGGTGGAGATCCTCCACAGCATCGTGCAGGTCGATGCCGACGGCATCGTTCGGAGTGGGCGGGGATCGAGGGCGTCGATCCTGCGCAACGTGTTCCTGCCCCCAACGGTGGGCGGCGAGGGCCGGGCTGGGGTCCTGCTTCAGGTGGGTCAGGACGACGTGAGCCTCGACGACGAGCTGGCGCAGAACGTCTTCCAGGGTCTGCGCGGCCCTGCGGTGGAGCTCGGCTGGGGAGGCGGCGAGCTCGACGGCCTCGCGCTGCGCGACAACACCGTGCTCGACAACGCCGGGCCGGGACTCCTGTTCCGGGACGTGTCGGCCCCCGGGGTCGTGGTCGAGCGGAACCACGTGTCCGGGAACGGGGCGCCCGCTGTCGTGATCCGGGCGCCGAGCGATGGCGTGCGGCTGGCTCGCAACGTCTTCGGGGACAACGTGGGGCCCGCTGTCGATCTAGGGCCGACTCAGGGAGTGAGTCCAAACGACGGAGTCCTCGTCGTGACCGACGCGCAGCGTGGGCTCGACTACCCTGTGATCGAGCAGGCAGTCCTCGCTCACACGGGCGCCCTGCGGCTGGTGGGCCGCGTCGGCACCGAGGAACACGCGGTGACCGAGGTTCTCGACATCGAGATCCATCTGGCCGACGACGACGGCGACCAGCAAGGCGAGATCGACCTCGGCGACGGCGCATCGGTGGCCCACGGGGAGCCGGGGGGCCGACTGGGCGCGTGCACGACAGCGTCGGACGGGCGCTTCGACTGCACGCTCGGGGAAGCCGGAGTGACGCGCGGCGCCGAGGTGGTGGCGCTCGCGACGGGGCCGTGGGGGACCTCGGAGGCGGGTCCGGTCGCGCGCGTGGACGTGGCCGACACCGACGGCGACGGACTCCCCGACGATGCCGAGCAGGAGCGGTACTTCACCGACCCGTCGGATCCGGACACCGACGACGACGGGCTGTCGGATGGAGACGAGATCGAGACGCATGGTACCGCGCCCCTGGTTCGGGACACGGACGGGGACGGCCTCGAGGACGGGGAGGAGGTCAGGTCCTGGGGAACCGATCCGCGAAGGGCGGACACCGATGAGGGTGGTGTCGACGACGGCATCGAGGTGCTCTCGAGAGGCTCCGACCCACGGGATCCGGCGGACGACCTCGTGGCCGACGATCCGGACGGCGATGGGCTCACCGACGCGGAGGAGGCCGCCCGGGGCACCGACCCGGGCCGCGCGGACACGGACGGCGACGGTCTGTTGGACGGCGCCGAGGTGGTCCTCCAGACCGATCCGCTGGCGGCTGACACCGACGGGGACGGCCTGTTGGACGGCGAGGAGTGGTCGCGGCAGGGCACCGACCCGCGAGTGCCGGACAGCGATGGCGGGGGAGTCGACGACGGCACCGAGGTCCTGGTCGACGGTACCGATCCGCTGGACGGCGCCGACGACCTCCCGCGGCTGCCCGACGCCGACGGCGACGGTCTGCCGGACAACGAGGAGCCCGTGCACGGGACCGATCCCCGGGACCCGGACACCGATGACGACGGGCTGACGGACGGCGACGAGGTCTACCTCTACGGCACGAGCCCGCTGGTCCCCGACTCCGACGGGGACGGCCTCGGGGACGGGGAGGAGGTGGACGTCCACCGCACGGACCCGCTGGCCGCCGATACGGACGGCGGGGGGGTGAGCGATGGTGGGGAGGTCGCGTCGGATGGGACGGATCCTCGCGATCCGGACGACGATCGACTCGACAGCGACGGCGACGGTCTCCTCGACCGCGATGAGCGCGACCTCTACGGAACCGATCCGGCGACTGCGGACACCGACGGGGACGCTGTCGAGGACGGCGACGAGGTGCGAGCGGGGACCGATCCGGTCGACGGGGACACCGACGACGATGGGCTGTCGGACGGCGAGGAGCGAGATCTGACGGAGACCGATCCGCTGGTCGTGGACACGGACGGGGACGGCCTGGGGGACGGCGACGAGGTGCTGCTCTACGGGACCGAGCCGACGGATCCGGACACCGACGGAGGATCCGTGCTGGACGGCGCGGAGATCGCCGCGGGCACCGATCCGCTGGACCCCAGCGACGACCTGACGGATGCCGACACAGACGGAGACGGGCTGTCCGACCAGGACGAGGCGGTCCTCGGAACGCGCCCGATGGAGCACGACACGGACGGGGACGGACTCCTGGACGGCCAGGAGGTGCTGTGGACCGGCACCGACCCGCGGGATCCGGACTCCGATGATGACCTGCTCGACGACGGGACCGAGGTCCTGCACCTCGGTACGGACCCGCTGCGGGCCGACACCGACGGCGGGGGCACCGACGACGGGCTCGAGGTGGCGCTGGGCACGAATCCCCTGGACGACAGCGACGACCTCGAGGCGCCGTCAGGCGGTCGCCTCGGGGGCGGCGCGGGCTGCCAGCACGGTCGGGACGTAGGGCCCTACGGCGTACTGGCCGGCCTGGCCCTGCTCGCGCGGAGGCGTCGGAAGGCCTCGTCGAAGTGAGCCGAAGGAGGGGCTATGAGGGCCGCATGAAGGTCCATCTCATCGACGGCACGTTCGAGCTCTTCCGCACCTTTCACGGCTCGCCGAAGGCGCTGGCCGGTGACCTGGAGGTCGGAGCGGTGCGAGGACTGCTGCGCACCCTGCTGGCCCTGCTCGGTGAGGCCGACTGCACGCACGTGGCGGTCGCCTTCGACCGGGTCATCGAGTCCTTCCGCAATGAGCTGTTCAGGGGCTACAAGACAGGTGACGGCATCGAGCCCGATCTGCTCGCGCAGTTCCCGCTGGCCGAGCAGGCCGCGCGGGCGATGGGGGTCGTCGTGTGGCCCATGGTCACCTACGAGGCCGACGACGCGCTCGCGACGGGTGCGGAACGGTTCGCGGGGGACGCCGAGCAGGTGCTGCTGTGCTCCCCCGACAAGGACCTCGCGCAGTGCGTGAGGGGAGAGCGCGTCGTGATGCTCGACCGGATGCGGAAGCGCCTGATCGACGAGCGTGGCGTGCGCGAGAAGTTCGGGGTGCCGCCAGCCGCCATTCCCGACTGGCTGGCACTGGTGGGCGACACGGCGGACGGGATCCCGGGGATCCCCCGCTGGGGCGCCAAGTCCGCGGCCACTGTGCTCGATCACTTCGGCAGCCTCGAGGCGATCCCCGACGACGAAGCGGCGTGGGACGTGAAGGTTCGGGGGGCCGCGACGCTGGCCGAGAACCTCCGGAGCCGGAGGGGCGAGGCCCGCCTGTACAAGGAGCTCGCCACACTGGTCCGCGACGTTCCTCTCGAGGAGGAGCTCGACGATCTGCGCTGGCGCGGGGCAGATCGGGAGCGTCTGGGCGACCTGTGTGCCCGCATCGAGTTCGAGCGCTTCCTGGACCGCGTGCCCGCGTTCGCCTGAGCCGCCTACTGGGCGGCTGCGGCGTCGCGGCGGGCGCCCGACCACGCCCAGAGCACGCCCATCCACAGCGCCACGAGGGCCAACCCGAGGGTCTCCCGCACGGTCTCCTCCTGCAGCGGCTCCCAGGAGGGGAAGCCGGCCATCGGGTTTCCGGCCGAAGGTAGCGTGGCGCTGTAGGCCGAGAGCGCCGCGGCAGACAGCGCGAGGGTGAGCATGGCGAGGCGCGGAGGGCGTCCTAGCGCGGAGAGCGCCGAGAACACCGACGTCGCGCCGTAGAGCACCATCCACTGGACGGGATCGGGGTCGTTGACCTGCACGACGGTCGCGTAGGCGAACAGCACCGCCGCGACGAGGCCGGCGAGCCGGAACAGCATGGGGGCCGCCTCCCGGAGGTTGGAGGGGACGGTTATGCCCGCCCCGTGAGGCCTGCCCTATCATGACTGGTCCCGCGGACGTCGGCCGGACCGCCGTGCTCACGTGCCTGCTGGCGTGCGGGGCCGACCTCGCGCGGCTCGAGGTCGAGCAACAGGCGCTCGAGCGGGAGGTCGGCGTCCTCTCCCGGCAGGTCGCCCAGATCCGCGCGCAGATGCAGGACATGGGCATGCTCCCGCGAGGGCCGGTCGGCGGGGGCGTGGTCGCTCCTGCCGAGGGGCTCGCGGGCGAGCTCGCGTTCGAGGTCACCCGAGACGGCGCCGTCCCCGCGCTGCCGGCGCTGGACGATCCGGAGCGGCGCCCGGGCACCGGGTGCGGGTGGCGCTTCTTCGCTCCCTGGCTCGACGCGGTCTCGGACCTCACCCTGGAGCGGACGGGCAGCGGGCGTGCGTCGCCGATTCGGCTGCTTCACGACGGGGCGCCGCTCACGCCCCACGCGTCGGTCGTGAAGTTCGAGCGGGAGTGCAGCGGGTCGTTCCGCGTGCAGCCCCGGTACATCTTCTTCTCACCCCGGTCGGCGGATGCGGTGGAGGGGGCCTGGACGACGGTCGTGAACCCGGCGATTCCGCTGCCGCGAGGGGGGGATGGAAGACCGATGTACTGGGTGTTCCCGGGGACCACGATGACGTTCTCCTTCTCCGAGGGATGGCGGACGGAGGAGTGGGGCTCCTTCGGCGTGCGGTTCGACGCCCGGCTGCTCGCGGTGGGAGAGCGGGGGCTGCCCCACCGTCAGCCCCAGGCGCCGGCCGAGGTGCGGGTGCCGGGCCAGCGCAAGGCTGCCCTCGACAACCGTCTGGGGCTCGTCGCGGAGGGGCCCGCGCCCCGGGGCCCGTGGACGATCGAGGTGGCGTCTCCCGAGCACGGGCCCTGGGTGCTGATCGAGACGCTGATCGTGGGCAACGAAGAGCGCGCGCTCGTCGTCACTGCGGAGGAGGCACCGTGAGGAGGGGGCTTGCCGGAGCCCTGGCGGTGGCGCTCCTGGCGGGCTGCCATCCCGAGCGCCGCGCCGCTCTGCGCGAGCGCGTCGAGGAGCTTCGGCGCACGGTTCGCGAGCTACGTGAAGAGGCCCGGATCGTTCAGGGCGTCCTGCAGGATCTGCCCCCACCGACGGCGGCGGAGCGCCACGATCACGATCCTGAAGGGTTTCGCCCGGATCGGCGCCTGCCGCCGCCCGCGGAGGGACGCCCCGACGTGATCGTGCTCTCCATCGACACGCTGCGCGCCGACCACCTCGGATCCTATGGCTACTCGCGGAACACGAGCCCCTTCTTCGACGCGCTGGCGGAAGGCGGCACGCTGTACGAGCAGGCATGGTCGCCCGCCCCGTGGACGCTCCCCACCCACGTGACGCTGCTGTCTGGCCAGCTCCCCGTGCATCACGGCGTGATCGAGGACGACCTGCGGATCCCGGCGAGCCTGCCTCTGGTCCAGGAACGGTTCGGTGCGGCCGGCTACGGGACCTTCGGCGCGGTCGCCACGCTGTTCGTGTCGAGCAAGTACGGCTTCGAGCGGGGGTTCGACGAGTTCCAGGACTTCGGTATCCTCACGAAGGCGAAGAACGGTCTCGCCACCGTCGACGCGGATCACGTCTTCCACCATGCGCTTCACTGGGCCCAGCGACAGTTGCCCGGCAAGCCCTTGTTCCTGTTCCTCCACGTCTACGACGTGCACTACAACTACGATCCCCCGCCGCCCTACAACGAACGATTCGATCGCGGGCCGGCGTGGGGGGATCCGCTTTACAAGAACTACGCAGCCTACAAGCAGGACATGATCTCGGCGGTGCAGCTCGAGCACCAGGTGGCCCAGTACGACGAGGAGATCGCCTACGTCGACGACATGTTCCGAGAGCTGGTGGAGCGCTGGCGCACGGATCGTGGGGAGCCCCTGATCGTCGTCACGGCGGACCACGGCGAGGAGTTCGGGGAGCGCGGGAGCTGGGGCCACGCCCACACGCTGTGGCCAGAGCAGCTGCACGTGCCGCTGATCGTGCACGGTCCCGGCGTCGTGCGGCAGCGCTCCAAGGTGCGGATCGGCTCGGAGGACGTCGCGCCCACCGTCGCGGGCCTCGCCGGGCTGTCGTTCGCTGCCGCCGACGGCGAGGACCGGTCGGGCGAGCTGCGGGGGGAGGCCACGGCCGAGGCCGACGCCCCGGGGGTGCTGGCGACCACGAGCCGCTTCGAGTCGATGGTGCTGCGCTGGCACGACTGGCCCTACGACCTCTACATCGACGTGAACCGCCGTCGGCGGGCCCTCTGCCGCCTCGACGACGACCCTGGGTGCGCGACGAACGTGTACCGCCAGCAGACGGAGCGCGGGGAGGCGATGATGGCGGAGCTGCTCGCATACCTGGGCACTCCGTGGGAGGTCCGGCAGGCCGGGCGCGTGAAGGTGGACGGCGGGTACATCTTCGCGCGGGGCAAGCGGCAGAACCAGATTCTCGACGTGGCCGAGGGAGACCGCTTCACGGTCGTCCCCGGCGATGCCGCGGTCACGTTGCGGCGTGAAGGTGGCTCGGAGGGGCCGTACCAACCATTCGGGGGCGTCGTGCCGGGCGCCCGCTGTGGCCTCGGGTACGACGGTCCCTTCACGGTGGGAAGCGCCGTCTCGGTGTCGCTGTCGGAGAAAGAGCAGCTCGAGGCGCTCGGCTACCTGCAGGACGACGAGGAGGCGGTTGCGCCCGGGCACTCGGGGCCGCAGGACTGCAACTGAGGGGCACCCGAGGGCTGGCGGTCAGCGCATGCCGAACGCCGTGCCCACGACCTCCCACAGCACCTCACGCGCCTCGGTCAGGCGGCCGAGCTCAGTGAGCGTGCGGGCATAGGCCAGCGCGTCCGTCGCCGCGAGGTCACCCTCTACGAGAGAGACGACCGCCTGCTGCAGGCGGCCCCCGGCGGCCATGATGAGGCTCCGACAAGCCTCGTCATCCGCTTGCATCACTTCCCAGATGGTCTGGAACCACAGATCAAAGTCCATCGTACTCACACTGCACGAGAGATCTCGTAGCTCCATTTCCGACTGACCGTCCAGAATGTTTGAGCTTCGGTGGCAGAACGTCCCACCGTGGGCGTCCTCGGATCGGAGGACGCCGTCGCTCAGTCGCCGGGCCGCTCGATCGGAACCCACGCATCGAGGCCCTCGAACTTCTGGCCGGGCCCGTTGACGATCGTCGTATCGCCCACACTCGGCCGGTCGGACTCGCCGAGCATGTTCACGCGCCCTGCGTGGAAGTAGAGCTGCGTCTGGAAGAAGGCCGACGCGGTGCTCTCGCCCGTGAGGGCCCACACGCGCTCCGTCATGAAGCCCTGCTCGTCGTCGAAGATGCTGACTCCGATGAGGTCGGTCTCGAAGTTCACCCCCTTCACCTCGGTCATCCCCTTCCCGATGCTCTGCACCACGACGTGGCCCTTGTAGCGATTGAGGTAGTGCACCAGCATGTTGGACCCCATGCTCCCGGGAACCTCGGGCGGTAGCGGCATGGCCATGATCGTCGAGTTGTACTCGACCCACTTGCCCTCGTGAAGCTGGTTGTACTTCTGCATCTTCAGGTTGTAGCCTGCGATCAGGCGGGACATGATCTGCCGGAGGGTCTCTTGCGCGCGAGACTGTCGCCGGTTCTGCTTCGGCAGACCCTCGAGGTCCACGTTCAGGACCCTGCCGTCGCTGGCCACCTGCAGCTGCATCGCCGCACCCGTGAGCTTCGCGTCGATCTCGTCGAGCACGGCCTGCGCCCGCTCGACGTCGGCCTCGCGGACCCGGCGCTCCGCGATCACCGAGATCATCCCGAAGTCCTCGACCTTGCAGGACACCTCGTACTTCTTTCGCCCCATCTTGAAGCCCTTCTCGCAGGCGAAGATGGCGCGGATCTGAAACAGGGAGGTCTCGAACTCCTGGTTCTGGTCCCGGGTGAGCTCGATGGTGTACGGCACGCCGACCTCGGTGGTGATCATCCACCGGGTCTCGTCCCAGCGCGCGAACAGATCTCCCCAGACCACGACCTCCTCGGCCGCATCGTCGGCCTGGGCGTGGACAGCAGGCGAGGCGAGCAGTGGCAGCCATGTGAGCACGATCTTCCCCCGTGACGTTCGCGATGCGACAGCGGCCTTCCGTGTGCCCGGGAGTACGTACGGACGCCGGTCATTCCTTGTGAGAAATGAGCAATCGATCGGTGGTGGAGGCGCCGACGATCGTCCCTGAGGTAGGTGGTGGAAGTCGAGAGGAGAGTGTTGATGTTCCGGACCCTCGGCATCCTCACGGTGTACAGCGTGGCTCCCGGCATCCCGGCATGCAGCAACAGCGGCCTCGGGCGCGCCGACACGAGCTCTGCCGAGACCGGGCAGGGGGACACCGCGCTCCCCGCCGGCTGTCCGATCGTGGGTTCGTGGCAGCTCACCCAGGTCCTTTGCGGCTCCATCGAGTACGAGCCCTGGACGACCACCTACGACCGCGCGCGGCTCGACGTCACCCCCGGTCCCGGGGGGCGCTGTGAGGTCGCCCGGGTCTTCCGAGCGACCGACTGCCGGGAGACGGAGAGGATGCTCTGGGACTTCCCCGACGACGCGAAGCCGGGCACCCCGCTCGAGGTCGCGGTCACCTCGGAGGGAGTCACGGAGTGCGCTCCGGTCGACTGCCTGATCGAAGGAGTCGGCGTGTGTAGTGAGGGTGCGCGCGCGAACACGTCCGGGATGTTCCAGGTCACTCTCGAAGACGAGGCCCCGCTCGAGGTGGTCGACGATCCGCCCGACGGGTCGTTCGTCGCGGCCATCCCCGGGTGCCCGCTGGAGGTTGTCACCCGGTGGTCCCGACCCTAGCTCCTGGGCAACGCGCGAGCAGAGGAGCCCATGTTACGGGGCAGGGCCAGCGTAGGTCGGAGCAGGCGAACGTGAAGACCCCCTCCATCCAGCTCTACGAGGTCTGCCTGAGGGACGGGCTGCAGAACGAGTCCGCCATTCTGCCCACGGAGTTCAAGGTGGCCGTGGCCCGCCGTCTCGTGGAGGCAGGCTTCCAGGATATCGAGGTCACCTCCTTCGTTCGGCCCCGGTGGATTCCTCAGCTGGCCGACGCAGCGGACGTGGTGCGGCAGCTGCCGAGCGCAAACGGAGTGAGGTTCTGGGCGCTGGTACCGAACGCGATCGGACTCGAGCGAGCTGTCGAGTCCGGCATCCGGCACATCGCGACCTTCATGTCCGCCTCAGAGACCCACAACCGCAAGAACGTGAACCGCACGGTCAAGGAGTCTCTGGCGGGGCTGCACCGTGTCATCGCCTCGGCCAAGGCAGACGGCTTGCAAGTTCGCTCCTACGTCTCCACGGCCTTCGGGTGCCCCTTCGAGGGGGAGGTGTCCGCAGACCGGGTGATCGACCTCTCGCTGGCGCTCCGTGAGTTCGGAGCGGATGCGGTCGCCCTCGGCGACACGACCGGTATGGCGCATCCCGAGCAGGTCAAGCGCATGCTCGGGCGGATCACGGACCGCGGCCTTCCGCTCGAGGAGCTCGCGCTCCACTTCCACGACACTCGCGGCACCGCAGTGGCGAACGCCTACGCGGCTTGGCAGTTCGGCGCGCGTCGGTTCGACGGTTCCATCTCGGGAGTCGGTGGCTGCCCGTATGCACCGGGCGCCGCAGGAAACGCCTGTACCCAGGATCTGGTGCACCTCTTCGAGCGGATCGACGGGGTGCGACAGGAGGCGCCGGAGGGCCACGGCCCGGTGACCGGCATCGACCTCGAGCAGCTCGGCCACATCGGCGGGCAGCTCGAGGAAGCACTCGGGCGGCCGCTGTCCGGCAGGTACCACGAGTTCTGGAAGGGGCATCTTGAGCGCCAAGCTCGGACCGCGTGATGCAGCAAGCCTTCCTCCAGGTCGTGAGTGGCGTACGCCGCGGGCTCAACGTGCCCCTGCGGGCAGGGCACAACCTGGTGATCGGCCGTAAGCGGGGCGACCTCATCCTCGACGATGCTCTCGTGAGCGGAGCCCACTGCCGAATCCTCTCCAAGGACGAGGGGTTCCTGCTGCAGGATCTCGGAAGCACGAACGGCACGATGGTCGACGGCAAGATGGTCCGGGAGACCATGCTCCAAGCCGGGGCCGAGATCACGATCGGAGGGTCGAAGATGATCCTCTACGTGGGCGAGGAGCCGCAGGAACGGGTGGACACGGCCGAGAAGGCGGCCCCTGGGGCTCCGCTCGACATCGCGTGGCTCCTCGACGACGAGCTCGTCGAGGTTCAGGGCACCGCCGGGCCGAGCGAGGCGAGCCGGGCCGATGTAATCAGCCAGGATCTGCGCCTTCCCCCCGGGCTCAACGCAGTCGTCGAGGTGGTGGCGGGGCAGGACGCCGGCAAGGTCTTTCGCTTCGCCAGGGGAAACGTCCACATCGGTCGGCGAATGGGGGAGGTACCGCTCGCCGACGTCGAGGTCAGCCGACACCACGCGGTGGTCGAGGTCTTCGGGCGCGACATGATCTTCATCCGAGATCTCGGTAGCACCAACGGGACCTATCACAACGGACGCCGAATCCAGACGAGCAAGCTCCACTCCGGAGACACGATCGGGTGCGGCAAGACCATCATGCGGCTGCAGGTCTCTCGCTGACTCAGAGCTTCAGGGCGGCCCGTGGGTTTTCGGTGTAGGCTTCCTCCAGCAGCTCTGCGGCGGCCAGCGCCTCCGGGCTCGCCTCGCGGGGAACCGTCGGACGGAGCACGACGTAGAGATCTCCCGACTGGCCCTCGCGCTGCACCCCACGGCCTCGAACTCGCAGTCGCTGGCCGGAGGTGACGCCTGGGGGCACCGTCAGGCGGATGTCGCCGTGGGGAGTCGGCACAGTGATCGCGCCCCCGCGGACGGCCTCGAGCACCGTGATCGGCACGTCCATCTCGAGGTCGTTGCCGTGCCGACGAAGCCACGCGTGAGCGCGGACCTTGATCTGACAGCTCGCGACTGCGTCCTCGCGTGCGACATAACCTAGCCCGGTGCTAGCCCGGTGCGTCGTCCTCGCGGATCCAGCCGACGAGCTCCGCCGCGTCCCGCGTGACGCGGAGCACGCGCTCGTCGGCGACCTGGACGCGCGCCAGCTCTCCCGGGATGGCGCGCACGTCCCGGATTCTGGCGTACTGCACGTCGGCGGCGTCGCCTTCTGGCACCTTGCCGTGAATCAGCGCGATCTGGGCGGCAGCGAGCAGGTGGTCGAGGCTTGGAACCTGGTCCTTCGCGGTGGGCAGGATGAGGTGCGCGCCCGGGCGCTCCCGGAGGTGCATCCACCAGTCCGAGCCGCGCGCCACCTGGAAGGTGAGCTTGCGGTTGCCTCTCTCGTTTCGGCCCACCAGGACCCGCTGACCATGAGGCCCGACCCAGCACGTCCACGGCCGATGGACCGCGGCGGGGCCGCGCGACCCCGTGGAGAGGGCCGGGAGGCGCTGGTCGAGGGCCTCGAGCGTCTCGAGGTCCGCATGGGGAAGGTCGCGGAGCGCCCGGTGCAACTCGGCGAGCTCCCTCTCGGTTGCGTCGAGTCGCTCCAGCACCCGGTCCCCGACGCGATCGAGGCGGCTCGCGCGGCGGTACAGCTGCTCGAGCTGCTCCGACGCCGGGCGAGAGGGGTCGAGCGTGAGCTCGATGGACTCCCCGGTATTCCAGTCGTCGACCTGGACCGTGTGGGCGCCCCGCTCGACCCGATGAAGGTTGGACGCGAGCAGGTCGGCGGCGTGCCGCAGCTCGGGAGCCTGCTCGGCGCGCTCGAGGTCCTGCTCCAGGTTCTCCAGCAGCCGCTGGGCGCGCTGGATCGAGCGCTTCAACCTACGCTCGAGGGAGCTCCGCCGCTCCTTGGCGCGCTGCGCTCTCTCCAGCTGCGCGAAGAACCGCCGCGCACCAAGGTCGTAGGACCCATCAACGGGTGCGAAGCGGATCTCGTCGTCGCGGACGGGCCGTGGCGGCAAGACGGGCAGCGCGTGCGGGGCGGGTCCGTCGTAGGCTGCGATCACGGCTCCCTCGGGGCCAAGCAGCCAGAGCCCGCCGCGTCGCCCGGTCAGCCGAAGCTCGAGCGCTCCAGTTGCAAAGGTGAGGCGGAGCACCCGGTCGTCGGCGACCTTCGTGACGCTCAACAGCGCGCCGCGGAGGTGAGCGCGGCACGCGCCCTGGAAGCTGAAGGGTCGAGGCGGGTTCTTCGGCCTCCGGGTGATGGTGTGGACGCGAGCGAGCGGCCCCCGAGGGACCATCAGGAGGAACGTCCGGTCGCCGAGCCCGAGTACCACCCGATCCCGAGAGGGCTGCCACAGCCCCGAAGCCGACAACCCGACCCGACGCTCGAGCTCGGACGCCACTGCGGCAAGTTCTGCGTCATTCATCGCCATGACCGGCTCGCGAAGCCGACGTATAGGATGAGTGGCACAAGGAAACCCATGACGATCTGGATGCTCCTGTGGTCGATGGCGCTTGGTAGCGAGTTCTACCTGGAGGCCACGTACGTCGAATCACGTACCGAGGTGGTGCGCCAGCACAAAGCCGCGGAGGCCGCTGGATTCTCCGCGAGCACGGTGGTTCGGCGGTTCGTGGAGGGGCAGGGGTGGCGCTTCCTCGTTCGGGCCGACGGGTACCACGACGCAGTAGAGGCGGGCGCCGCCGCGGCGTCTCTGGCTAGCGCCCTCGACGTCGGCGTCGACATCCTCGAGCGCGAAGGGGCGTCTGCGCGCTTCGTGCGACACCATGTCCCGGGGGCGGACGTTCCGGAGACGTTCGAGCTTCTGGGGATCGATCCGGAGCTCGGTAAGGCGGCCCTTGCTGTGCTCCAGCGCGCCGTCGAGGCGCACGGCGTGGACCGGAGCACGCTGACCACGTGGATGGAAGGGCCGGCCATGGCGGCGTATCGTCGGCACCTCGCGGACGGCACCGTGGCGGACCACCGCTGGTGGACCGCCCAGGGTGCCTCCTTCGTGGACGTGGACCTCGTGGAGGGGGAGGGTCGCTCTTCGAGGATGTATGCCCGAGACGGCGAAGCGTGGCTTGCGCTCGACGGTGGCGACTGGGAGAAGCAGGACCCGGAGAGGGTCCGGGCCGTCATGCGGGGCTTCGACCCCGGAGCGGTCATCCCCGTCATCTTCGGCCTGGGGCACGCGATGGAGGGGCGGCGCGAGCTCATGTACTTGCAGTACGCTGGCGAGGGGCGGGTGGGCGACGAGCGCACCCACGTGCTCGGCTACGGCGGGGACGACACGGCCGGGGCCATGGTGCTCGAGGTGGGGGCATCCGACGCGCTGGTTCGCCGAGCCTCGCTCGCGGGCGGCGAGCTGATCTACGAGTTCGACGACTACCGGGAAGTCGATGGGTTGAAGCTCCCGTTTCGGATCGTCACGCGCCGTGGTGACGACGAGGACCTCGTCTCGGTGGAGTCACTACGGAGGGGCCGCTCACTGCTCTCCGACGAGGGTGCCATCGCCTTCGCCGACAGTGATCTGCCGCCGTGACGTCCGGCCTTGACTGCGCGCCAGCCCTCCCTTAAGGACCCAGACGGTTCGAGCTACAAGGTGGTGAGCCCTGGAGTTCAGCACGCTCGGCGGTCGGCTCGCTCCGCGGTCGACACACTCGTCTGGCGGGACTAGAAGTAGGGCCGCTGCTGGCGTAGCTCAATTGGTAGAGCAGCTGATTTGTAATCAGCAGGTTGCGGGT